>JBILMN010000177.1:0-5902 GCA_044375465.1 Oligoflexales bacterium
CGCCGGAGTTGTGACCTACCTTGTCGATCCAGGCATCAACGGCATCCTAAAAACCCGCGACAACGGCCTTGCCGTCCAGAAATTTGAGGCTCCTAAAGCTCGACTCATGAGCCTCATCATCGATGGAATTTTGTCACAAAAACTACCTTGGGGGTTGGTGTTGCTTGGAGCCGCCATCGCCCTCTTGATGGAGCTATGCGGCGTCTCATCCCTGCCATTTGCCGTCGGTGTTTACCTACCCATGTCGACGTCTGCTCCCATATTTTTTGGCGGACTGGTCCGATGGGTTGTCGACAAACTTCGTGGACAGTCGACCAAGACCGCAGAAGAGGACAATGGGCCCGGAGTGCTATTCTCCTCTGGCTTGATTGCCGGAGGATCAATTGCGGGCATTGTGCTAGCCGTGATCGCGATGTCTGGAACCAACTTTGACCTCAGTCATAGTGTGCCTGCATTTTCTCAAAGCGAGTGGGGCGCGGCCCTTGCATTTGCAATCGTTATGGGAATTTTAACCAAAACAGCAAGGTCCAAGACCTGAGTCATAACCATCCAATGATCGTGAGAATCAACCATGCCAACACTTCAAGATCCACTTAAACTCGGTGATCTAAACATTCAAAACCGCATCATCATGGCGCCACTCACCCGCTGTCGAGCCACAGGCACCGAAGGGCGCGTGCCCAATGACCTGATGAAAACTTACTATACTCAGAGAGCCTCTGCCGGATTGATTCTCACCGAAGCAACCATCGTGAGCCCCATGGGTGCAGGTTATGCCAACACTCCCGGTATTTATTCTGAAGAACAGGTGACGGCCTGGAAAAACATCACGGACGCCGTCCATCAGGCCGGTGGCAAAATATTCTGCCAGCTTTGGCATGTAGGCAGGGTCTCACATCCGACATTTTTACAAGGGGCGCTTCCGGTTGCACCCAGCGCCATTAAGCCGAACGGATTTGTGAGCCTCTTGCGCCCCAAAACAGAATTTGTCACGCCAAGGGCCTTGGAGTCCCACGAGATTCCCGCGATTGTTGAAGCCTATCGCCGCGGCGCAGAAAACGCCAAGCGTGCAGGTTTTGATGGTGTCGAAATCCATGGCGCCAATGGCTACCTGCTGGATCAGTTTCTGCAAGATAGTACCAATCACCGTTCAGACCAGTACGGCGGATCACTCGAAAATCGCGCGCGCCTATTACTTGAAGTCACCGATGCCGCAATTTCAGTGTGGGGCCCTGGCCGCGTAGGCGTACATCTGGCACCAAGAGGTGATAGTCACTCTATGGGAGATTCAAACCCCGAAAAAACATTCACCCATGTTGCGCGGGAACTCGGCAAACGCCAAATCGCGTTCATCTTTGCCCGCGAGCACACTGGCGAAGGCCGCATTGGACCACAACTTAAAAAAGCTTTCGGCGGAGTCTTCATCGCCAACGAGAAATTCACCCAGGCAACGGCTGAACATACTCTAAAACTGAATGAGGCCGATGCCATCGCATTTGGCGTGTTATTCATTGCCAACCCCGACCTCCCTGCAAGATTCAAATCAGGAGCCACCCTTAACACGCCCGATCCGTCCACATTTTATGTCGGCGAAAACCACGGTTATACGGACTACCCAGCGTCGCCAACGGTTGGATGACCGCTTGTATGATCAAACCGAAGGGAAATAAGGACTCCAGACACAGGAAGGATTTCAAACCAGCGATTTTTCGCCATCTGCAGCGGCGTGCCTCATGGCGCTGATTGCCATACAACTGATTTCGTTTCGTGAACGAGTAAAACGGGAATCTGATCTGAGTTGATCCGTCTAGCGCCATATAGAGCCTTCGGGATATCCCAAAGGCCTATTTTGCAAACCTCTAAATTCTCTTACTGACGTCGCCCGACATAAACTGGATGGGTGCTCTCACCTTTGATTAATGGACCGCCATCAAATCCGCCAAAACATTGAATATTATCCAAACCTGCATCGGCAAATAGCTGAACCATCTCGTCGCTATTGTAAAGTCTCATCCGGTGATAGGTCCGCTCGGCCTGGCCTGTTTTCTTATTCATCCTTATTTCATTCACTTCATTATATTTTGTCCCGGAGTCATATTTTCTTGCCTCAACGCAGAATTCTTCATCTGTCTCCTGCCATGTAACGGGAGTATAAACGCGCATGAGCCAGTCGCGATCGATATTGTGGATGACAAGTCGTCCACCCGGACGCAGGGATTGTACAAGCTGTTTAAGGACGAAAAAATTTTCCTCGTCGCTTGGAAAATAACCAAAACTTGAAAACATATTCATCACGACGTCAAAGCCATTGAAGAACTGCTGAAGCTCCAGCATCGATCCTTTATGGAACTTCACCGACGCCAGTCCATGAGAATTCGCGCGCGCTCTGTCTAGCAACATCTTATTAATGTCAACTCCTGTAACATTAAATCCTCGCCTAGCAAGTGCTTTGGCGTGTCTTCCGGAACCACATGGTACATCCAAGATCAACTCACTCGGAGATATTCCGAGAAGGCGCACGAGGCCCTCCACCTCCATTTCAGCTCGCTCTAGAAAATGAATCGAATTGATCGTGCGATCAGCAAAATCACTTGTGTACATTGATTCGTGCCAAGAAGGTGTTTTTATCATAAACTTTGCCAAACTCCGCTATGACTCTGAGATTGATTGCGATGCGATTTGATTCTTTTGGTAAGGCCAGATCTACTCTAAAAATTTCCGCTCAAGTTCCCGTCTTTTGCCACTGAATCGAAGGTTTCTTTTCCTGGGTTGCGCACTCGCGCAGGTACAGATTAATCAGGTTTTGATAGGAAATTCCGGTTTCCTCTGCCAAATCTTTGAAGTACGCAATCGTGCCTTCATCAAGATTAATGGTTACTTGGCGCTTTGTTTTGCTGTTGTAGGCGCCACGCTTTCCTTTGGAAAAATCATATTCTTTTCTCACGCTATACCTCCTCATAATGTTTGCGCTCAGCTTTAGTCGCCTTTCGGGCTGAGATAATCCTGATTTTGTCTCTGGCGACATCAAGATGCACTACGACCAGAACTTGAGACTTGCTGCTCATTCCAATCAAAATCAGACGCTCTTCATCCACTGAGCTATCGGGATCATTGATCAAGATATGCATCGGGTCATAAAAACAAGACTCGGCATCTGCAAATGAAACGCCATGCTTCTTCTGATTCGTCTTGGCTTTTGCTGGATCCCACACAAAGCTAAGCATCACTAACCCCGTTTAATGCCCACAAACAGGCATTACGTAGTAATTATATTATAATTATTTGAATGGGGCGAGTAGTTTTTCCCGTTATGGGAAAACCATACGTGATTTACCCGTGCGCGTTTGAGTTTAGTCGGGAAACTACGGGATCAGGCAGGATGAGGCATGAAGGTTAACTTACTGACATTATTAAATCTTGTCGTGATTCAAACGTCTTACGCTCTCTGAATTTCGTCTCCAGATGGGGCCGCCATTTGCTCTCTAATATTATGAAATCACCTATATTTTCAGCGTAAAAAAATTTTCATACGTGAGTTCATACGTGAATTTTTAGAGTGGCTGTCCCACAAGGTTTACAAGGCCGCTGCACTCGTCAAACTCTTGAATGGCAAGTTCTTTGGCGCTGCTTCAAAATGACTCAAACCGATAAAATCGGCCGTCTGCTGTTGGATTTTTCCGTCCAACAAGGCCACCACTTTTGCGTACCTCTGTGTCTCTCGGATATCGCTATGACCGAGTGCTGCTTGCACTGCACTCAGATCTCGCGACGCCATGAGAACAATGGTTCCAAAACTATGGCGACAGATGTGGGTGGACCTCCAGGGCATCCCAATTCTTGTGAATGCGAGATTAAACGTAGATTGAATCGCTGGGTAACCCAGATAAGCCCCGTCTTTGCCAGCAAACACCGGAGCTTCTGGCGTAGACCGAAGTTTTATTTCACGGAGCATGGGGATGAACGGCCCCGGTAAATGAATGATTCGAACTGAGCCATTGGTTTTGGTGGAGTTTTGAATACTCGGTTTTCGTGAATGCCGATCTCACCAAACTGTCCTGATGATTGAGGCAATCCCACCTCGCTAATTCGTGCACCAGTGTGCACCATAAAGGTCGCTAGCTCTGCGTAGACGGGACGACTTGCTTTATTGATGCGAAGCCACCGAATCCAAGATTGGATCTCCTCGCGACGCCAGCTGAAACCTGCGTGGCTTTTAGTTAACGGGTCGAATTGAGTCTCAACATGACTGTCTACAAGTTTATGGAGCAAATGGCGTGCCACCCCAATTTGGGCATCCATTTGTGTGTAACTAACTGAAATAAATTAAGTGGCGTTAAAAAAACTGAGTCTCAATTTGAGACTCAGTCTCACGGAGTCTCACGAGTGAGTCTCATGAGTTACCGTGTAAATGAACATTTAATTATGAAACCTTCTTACCAGATACGAGGTAAAAAACAGCTCCCCCAGCGGTATGATAGGTTTCATCAGCAATTGCTTTTAATCGATCCGAGCCTAAGCGAAGCTGCAGTCGCCAAAAATTTTCAAATTTCTCGGCGACTCCTCCTCCCGCCAAATAATAGCGTCGTGTCTCATTAAAATCCCAAGGCATGATCTGCTTGGTATGATAATCTCGCATTTGATTGAGATTTACTTGTTGTTCCGGACTTGAGTAGGGCGGGATCAATGCGGAAGCCTTATCCGAATTGTAAACCTGTATGTCCTCCAGCCCAACCTGAGCAAACATTCCTGGCAACAGATCGCCGATTGAGCTGTACCCTTCACCGAGCTCACGCTTGCCGCGTTCGCAAATTAAGTAAAATCTCACTCGGCCTACAACATCATCAATATCATCATTGACCGACACACTGTCGAACATGAGATTGCTGACCATGTTATTAGGCTCGGCAGCAATAATCCTCCCGTTAGGCTTCAGAACGCGCATAAATTCATTCAGGGCCTTTTTAGGATCTTTGAGATGCATCAAGACGGTTTGACAAGTCACAATGTCAAATGATTCGTCCGGGAACGGAAGGGAATGGGCGTCGGCCACATGGTAATGAAACGTCTGCAGGAGGCCACTTCGCTCTGCCATTTTAGAGGCCTGTGAGATCCACTCAGACTCACGATCCACTCCAACAATTTGACAGTCTCGATCCAGTAACCCGGCCAGCAATCGCCCCCAATGACCAACTCCGCACCCAACGTCGAGAACTGATTTTGCACTTGTGAAATTCCAACGCTTGGCTAGTAGAGCCAAAAAGTCATCGTTCCACCAAAAATTCCGCTGCTCATTAAAATAATCTTGAGAATGCAGCTTCTGCTGCGATGTAGTTTCCATAATATTTCTCCAAATTTTTTTGCAATGTTGTGGTCTTCTAAGCGCAACAAACTGCGCTCAGAACGAACGCTTCAAGTTCACTCTAACGGTGCAAAAATCAGGGTGGAGAAACCAGGAAATACATAAAATGGACCTTAAATAAAAAGTATGATTACATTAAAATATACGACATTGATATGATTGTAAACATTAAAAACGAATTTAATATGCAAATCATCTTCAGCGGAAAACCCTACGTGATTTATCGGTGAGGGTTTGAGTCCAGTCGAGATACTTCGGGATCAGGCAGGATCAGGCAGGATCAGGCGCGATGGTTAACTAACGGACATTATTAAATCTTGTCGTGATTCAAACGTCTTATGCTCTCTGAATTTTGGCTCCGGATAGTGCCGTATTTCAAATGGCGATGGCCACACCTCGTAGCATGATACACGAATCAGGTTTTAACGGGTCACGGTCTGGCTGAAGCCTTGGTAGAACTAGGACTATAAACGAACGACACTCCCAATCAACTGTGGATACACTCTTCATGTCGGCGAAAACCAACGGTTATGCGGACTACCC
>JBILMN010000178.1:0-5878 GCA_044375465.1 Oligoflexales bacterium
TTGTGGCCATTGATCGACATCATTGTACGACGTTTGTTTGGGCTTTCAGTAGTGCGAGCTTTGTACATGGCTGCCAGGATCACGCCGTGTTCTCTTGCATAAGCTGCGTAGCTCATTCCAGCTGATTCTGCGTTCGCAAGATGATCTTTAATCGAAAGCGTCATATTGGCTCCTACATGATGTTTGTTGGAGCGGTCATAAACCAAGTTATATGGATTTAAAACGTGGGGAAGACTCGGCGCTTACGCCGCAGAAAAAGGGGACTTCATCACCTATATGAAGTCCATCAAGTGATCGGAAGGTCCATGAACGCATTATCAACATCTAACCTCAAGAAAATCCTGCCCATAGTTTTTTTGATTGCTGTCATGAGTTGTGCAACGATTCTTAGCGAAAAAAACAGCAATCAATCGATTGCGGCGGGAAAGTCCATCGCATTCCAAGCCAATAAGACGTATCAAGCAGAATGCGCCTCTTGTCAGCCGTAGGAGACGAAAACTTCCAGAAAAAGTGTTTGGAAAGGCTTAAGTCCATTCGTGCGGCCGGAGTCACGATTATCCTGGTAACTCATGATATGACATCGGTTCTAAATATGGCCGACCGCGTATTGGTACTTGATCACGGCGAACCTCAAATTGAAGATACACCATCAGCCGCTGTCGCGTTTTATCATGATTTGATGGATCGCCGGAGGCGACAAAGTGAATCTGGTCAGGTAGTCCCCACTGCTAAGGCCGAGACAGAACCTGTAAAAATTACTTCTGCGCGCCTGTCAGGTTTAGACAATAGCGACGTAAAGGCGGACAACCCCGTGCTACTGGACATTGACATAAACATATTAGGACCGCTTCCAGATGAGCTCTGTGTCGGGTTTGCCATACATACTTTGGATGGAAAGAGAATTATGGGAACCAACACCAATGTCTCAAAAAATCTGGCGAAGCTTCAAAGCCAAGACAGTTGGCCACAAAAAGGATCATTTAAGGTTTCATTTCAATTCGAGAACATGCCGCTTGCTGCTGGGAAATATCGATTGATTGTGGCGGCACATGACGGAGCCATTCTACGCCCCTACTATTTATATGCTACTCCTGACGAAATAAGAGTGGCTGGTAAAAACGATCTCGATAATCGGGATCGAGATATCGTCGAAACACAGAGCCTTATAGATAGCGTTCAGATATCGCCATTATAAATTCTCAGAATAAATACTCATATTCAAACGTTTAGCCAATTCGAGGTATGAAGTTAAATCCGCTACAAAACCAGGGCACGCTCCTGAGCCATTATCTACGTAGTAGCGGCGGATACAATCTTTCTCCTCTACACGAATAGCAAAAGATTTCTCATAAATTTTTGAGAGCATGCGATCCTCGAAAAATGGCGTCAAAAGTGCCAGAGTTACAAGACAATAGATTATTTTTCTCGCATTAATTGAATTAACCCGCTGTACAATCAACTCCAAAGAACTCAATACGGCGGGCATCAACAAAATGCCAATTTCGGCATAACGACTTGACTTGGCCTGCTGTACGCCAAAACCAGCCCGACCTATGGCAATTACCGCGAGACACCCCAGCGCACCCGCTGCCAATACTGCCTGGCTTAATCTGAGATTTTCTTTATCCCCTGAAACGCTGGTATAGCCGTTAAGAGAAAACATAATAAATGCCAGGACTACGCAAAAAAGCACATATCCTGGTAATGGAGATAACGACTCATTAAAGCCAAACCCAAGAGAGATGATATTGCCGAAATATTCCCAAAAACTGAGGCTCATTGGTAAAGTTGGCTCTGGATGCCCCGGGACCTGATGAAAACCCATGGCCCAAAATCCAATAGAAATTAATACGACCGAAGCCAGGATAATGTGCTTGATACGATTTTTATTACCCCTCAGAGCAAGATATAGCCAGTACCCAGATAATGCGGCCGCACAAATGACGCCACTACTAAACGAAAAAACCCCACAAAACGCTAAAGCCACCGATATAAGAGGTCTAGTCTGAGTAATCAATGCCATCACAAAAGATAGAATAAAAAAATGAAATTGATTTTGAAATGCCCAAGAATGATTCTCAATCGATGCGGCAGAAAGAGCCATAATGACAAACATCACTCGTTGCCACGTGGATGAAAGCATAGAACGAGCCATGGACCAAATCAGTGCTAAATAAACTAGGAAATTTGCCCCAATGGTTCTGCGATAATTCATACCGTCTAGATGATACTGCAGCCATATGAGCAACTTCGTCGGGATAATTCTGTGCTCATTATGTGGAGCCAAAATCCACGGTAAATTAAAGTCCTGGGTGATCCCCGGAATTTGTGTCCAATCGTCCATCCATGGCGCGTTGATCGCGTATTTATACAAGAGAACAAGGTGCCATGACCCCAATATCAAAAACACACCCCAAGGCAGGGGCCCCAAGGATTGACATTTTTGAATGTTACTTTTTGACAACTTGGGATCCCTTGCTGAATTGACACAACATTATAAACACACTAAGTTCCCATTTTCACCAGTAAAGGAGCGTAATCCCTTGAAGATATTAATTACCGGCGGCGCTGGATTTGTTGGGTCGTCCCTTGCGCTCAAACTCAAAGAGGAGTTTCCGGCTGCCGAGATTCTCGCCTTTGACAACCTTCGCCGTCGCGGCTCGGAGATCAATATCGAGCGCTTCAAACAACACGGCATAAAATTCCTGCACGGGGATATTCGCAGCGCGCACGATTTTGATGACCTGCGTTCGCAAAATTTTGACCTGCTCATTGAAGCGTCAGCGGAACCAAGCGTATTGGCGGGTTTAGATGGCTCTCCCAATTATTTAATGGAGACAAATTTATTCGGAACTTTTAATTGCTTGGAATTCGCGCAAAAACACGTGGGATTTACGATATTTTTGTCGACATCTCGCGTTTACTCACTCGCCCCCCTCAAGAACATGGGGCTCACAGAAAAAGAAACACGTTTTGCACTTGATCAACACCAAACGATTACAGGCTGTTCTGAACACGGGGTATCCGAGTCCTTTCCCGTAGATCAGGCGCGTTCACTGTATGGTATGACGAAGCTTGCGTCGGAATATATGCTACAGGAATATGTCTATTCTTTCGGCATGAAGGGTGTCATAAATCGCTGCGGGGTAATCGTCGGTCCTGGGCAATTCGGAAAAGTCGATCAAGGTGTTTTCACCATGTGGATGGCTAATCATTTTTATGGCCGACCATTGAAATATATTGGTTTTGATGGATGTGGAAAACAAGTGCGTGACCTATTGCATCCAGATGACCTTTTTGATGCGATTAAAATTCAATTTAACGCGTCGAACGCGGTTTCAGGGCGAACATATAACTTAGGCGGCGGACTTCCCGTGTCAACAAGCCTTTTCGAATTAACGCAATTATGTCAGAATATTACAGGTGCTAGCGTCGCCATTGAAAAAATCCCGCAGACAACTTCGGTCGATATACCGGTATATATTTCTGACTGCAGAAAATTTGGGCAAGAGTTCGGATGGGCGCCCTCAAGAACCCCAAAGAAAATCATGACGGATATTCATGATTGGCTAGTGAAAAATCGTGAGACACTGCGACCGATTTTCGCTCCCTAAATCTTTAATTTGCGAGAATTTACGGTAATTGCTACATTTTTGCGTCTAAATTACCGCGCTCAATCGAACTGAGGAGAGGTTGATATGTCTGTTGCTATTGTCACGGGTTCATCTGGATTAATTGGAAGCGAGACCGTTAGATTTCTTCACGACAAGGGCATGGATGTCGTGGGTATCGACAATAATATGCGCAAGTATTTTTTCGGCGCGGACGGTTCAACTGAGTGGAATACAAAAGAGCTAACGTCCAGTCTAAAACGCTTTCGTCATGAAGCCGCGGATATCCGCGACATGGATGCCATTGCAGGAATTTTTAAAAAATTTGGAAAATCTATTACAGCAGTTGTTCACTCCGCGGCTCAGCCAAGTCATGACTGGGCAGCCCGCGAACCGCTAACTGATTTTACCGTCAACGCAAACGGTACGTTAGTTATGCTTGAAGCCACCCGTTTACATAGCCCAGACGCGACCTTTATTTTTACATCCACAAATAAGGTATATGGTGACACTCCAAATTACCTGAAACTCATAGAGAAGGAAAAGCGCTGGGAGCTTGATCCCTCACATCCTTGGGCAAAACATGGCATCGACGAGACCATGTCTATTGACTCATCGAAACACTCCGTCTTTGGCGCGTCAAAAGTCGCCGCCGATGTTATGACACAAGAATACGGTCGCTACTTCGGAGTTAAAACGGGCACATTTCGTGGCGGTTGCCTGACGGGGCCAGCTCACTCAGGCGCGGAGCTACATGGATTTTTGGCATACTTGGTGAAATGCGCCGTAACAGAAAGGCCTTATAAAATTTTTGGCTATAAGGGCAAACAGGTTCGAGACAATATCCACTCCTATGACTTGGTAAATTGTTTCTGGCATTTTATGCAAAATCCTAGACCTGGGGCCGTCTACAATATGGGCGGAAGCCGTCACTCAAACTGCTCTATGCTCGAGGCAATCGATATGATCGAGGAGTTTAGCGGAAAACGCGTTAAATACGATCTATTGGACGACGCTAGATCCGGAGATCATATTTGGTGGATCAGCGACGTCAGACGCTTCCAAAAGGACTACCCTCAGTGGCAATATAAGCATGGTATTAGGGATATTATTAAAGACATTGTGGACGCCACCAGAGAGCGAGAAGGTCTAAAATGAAGTTGTCCGTAGTTATTCCTGCCCATAACGAAGAGGGCTGCATCGAGGGCACCGTAACTGCATTAGTAGAGAAATTGTCGGGCGAATCCATTCCCCATGAAGTGCTGGTTATTAATGACAATTCTTCGGATACAACCGAGCAAATTCTCCAGACTCTCATGGGGAAATACCCCTCACTCCGTTATGTAAATAATTCCCCTCCAAATGGTTTTGGATTTGCGGTAAGGCGTGGGCTCGAGTCATTTTCGGGTGATGCCGTCGCTGTTTACATGGCCGACGCCTCTGATCGCCCTGAAGACTTGGTAAAGTTTTGGCGAACAATGGAGCGGGAGGGAGTGGACTGTGTTTTCGGAACTCGTTTCTCCAAAGGTGGGCGCACATACGATTACCCTGCTTTTAAGCTAATAATAAACAGAATCGCGAACTTGTTTATTCAAGTCTTGTTTGGGCTGCAATATAACGACACCACCAACGCGTTTAAGCTCTATCGAGCAAATGTAATCACGGGGCTTAAACCATTTTTAAGTCACCATTTCAATTTGACGGTCGAACTCCCACTTAAGGCGATTGTTCGTGGATATACTTACTCGGTAGTTCCGAACGACTGGATCAATAGAAAAGCCGGTGAGTCAAAACTGAAAATCAAGGAAATGGGATCACGCTATCTGTTTATTGTTCTTTACTGCATGATCGAGAAATGGCTGTCCCGAGGAGACTATCACCGCGGCAAACTCCAACTTCAAACCAACCTAAAGTAGCAGCGCTAGGGGTCAAATAATGCAAAACCGCCTCATTTTTCGCTGTCATTCGCGGACATGAACCGGGGTTCACGGACGCGATGCGTCATTCCACCTCGTAGCCGCCAGAAAAGTCCTCAAAAACACCTCTTACCCTACCCTGCATGGGTGACCTCTCAAGGCTAAAAAATGAGGGATCCCTCACAACTGCCAGTGACTGACATCAATGCCATCAAACTTAGTCGTGACCGGCACATCAACCACCAGCACTTAGACATCGAAGACATCGTCGAGCTCTCCCGTCGATTGCCGCTGAGCAAAAAAAATAGTGGGTGGGCCTGTGGAGGCGATCCCCAGTCTTGCGAGGATCTC
>JBILMN010000179.1:0-5877 GCA_044375465.1 Oligoflexales bacterium
GACCGCCGTGATCGCCAGTTTTGGGGATAGGATAAACATCCCAGCAATACAGCCCACCAAAACCATAATATCAATGAGACTCGACAGAACGCCTTGGTTTAAGGACTCGCTGAGGGTGTCGAAGTCGCTCGTTGCCCGTGTTGCCAACGCACCGCTGATCTGGTGATCGTGCCAGGCGGGTGCAAGCCTCAGGACATGACGGATCAGTGCGGTTCTGAGATCGCGGATCATCCGGTGAACGGCAGTCGCGGTGGCGACCGATTGGATGCCTGTAAAAACATAACTGGCAAACGCCAAGGCAAGACAAATCGCGGCCCAATGCGTCGTTTGATGAAGATCACCCTTGAGGATCCCCTCGTCAATGGCGTGACGGACGGCGAGTGGTTGAAACATTGAAATCATAGAGACTACGGGGATCATGGTGGATCCAATGATCACCAAGCGTTTATTTGGCCGAAGCCAAGGCCAGAGTTTGACGAGAGATGCAAAAGCGACGGCAGAGGCAGAGGCAGAGGCAGAGGGTCTAGCCATGGTGAACCTCCGTCGGCAGCTCATCTTTGACGGATTCGATCACCGGACGGACCTCAGCAAAAGGTCCACAGGCAATCATTGATCCGGACTTCATTACGAGGACTTTGTCGCATGGCTCAAGAATGCTGAAGCGGTGTGAGGCGATCAGCAGTGCAGCCTTCGTTTGCAGGAGAGCGTCAATCAGGCGATGCTCGGTGTCGTGATCCACCGCGGACAAGACGTCGTCAAGAATGATCAACTCTGCGGGCCTCATCAGCAATCTTGCCAGCGCCAATCGTTGTTTTTGGCCGCCCGAGAGTTTAATGCCCTTCTCTCCAATCGTGGTGTCCCAACCTTCGGGCAGTCGCATGATGTCATCGAAGACCTGCGCCTTGCGAGTGGCGGCTTCGAGATCAGCGTCAGTGATGGTGGCCTCATCAAGGCCAAGACAAAGATTTGAGCGAACACTCTCGCTAAATAATAACGGTTGCTGCAGACCATAGGCGATTACGGATCGGACGGCTTGTGGTGTCATGGCCATCGTGTTTTGACCTTTGATCCATACGTTTCCAGAATCAGCTTCTTGAAGTCTTGTGATGACGTTAAACAGAGTTGATTTACCGCTGCCAATGGCGCCGTAAATCCCAACGCGTTCGCCTGGGTTGACCGTCAGCGAGATGTCGCGGAGGGCTTGTCGTTGGTCAGGCCATGTAAATTGTAGATGCTGAACTTCAAGAAGAGGTGTGGTCGTCGGTGTGGGTTTAGCTTGTGGCGAGATTTTTTCTGAAGCAGTGAGCTGTTTTGTGGCTGCCTCCGCAGGAAGACTTGTCAGGGTTTCTAAGCGTTCGGAGGCAGGCTTGGCCCGCTGATAGACGTTCAAAATAATACCAAGGCTTGCGAATGGAAACGTGAGCATGCCAATGTAGATGTTGAAGGCCATAATGTCGCCGACGGTGAGACTTCCTTGGATGATCTGTCGGCCGCCCCAAGCAAGCGTTGCGTATTGGCTTAGTCCGATTAAAATCACCATGACGGGCCACGTCAGTGTGCGAATCCAAATGGTGCGCAGATTGGAGTTAAAGATTGCATCATTATCAGCTTCCACCCGCGACATCATGGTCTCTACCGCATTCATGGTTTGAATGACGTGTACTTGTGAGAATGCCTCGGATACTTTTCCCGTCAACCGTCCCAGGGCTTCAGTGTTCTCGCGCATGGATTGGTACAGTCGGGGCATCATCGCTCTGGTTAATCCAAGCATGAGCAGCATCGGACTGATGGCAAGGGCCGTCAGTGTTGGATCAATGCTCGCCATTTTTGAGATCGTGAAGATCGAGATGCAGATCACATTGAGGACTTGCAGGACACCAAATGCATAAAAAATTCGAAGCTGTGTGACATCATTATTGAGTCTTGAAGTGAGATCGCCGATGGTGAAAGCGATCATTTTGGCTGCCGGCACACGCAAGATGTGTGAAAATACATCGTGTTTGACAGCCGCCTCCAGGGTTCGCCCTGGCCAGAAGATCAAAATGCGAGACATCGTGCGGATCACGATCTGCGTGATGCCAAGTCCGATGATGGCCAGCGCTAACAAGGTGAATCCGTCGAGGCTTGACCCCGACGCCACGGCGTTGATCACCTGCTTGGCCAGTTGCGGGATTTCCAAAACAATGATGTTGGTGACGATCAGGGCAAGGGTTCCACCGAGGTAGAACTTCCATTGCGTCCAGGCATAGGCACGACCAAAACGACCTAGAGGCGTGCTCACGGGGAGCTCCCGAAAAATCGGCTTTCGATCATGGTTGATCTCGCCGTCAGATCGGCCGTAGGCCAATCACTAAGCTCTTCAACCTGTCCTGCGTCAAGTAAGATCGCCCTTGGACAGAGTTTTGCCGCCAGCAGAGGCGTGTGAATACTGATCAAGGTGGTTTTGTTGCGAGACGAACGATCTCGAATCACTGTTTCGAGGATGCGCCCATTCACGATATCGAGAGCATTGAATGGCTCATCAAGAATCAAAACTTCCGGGTCATGAATCATAGCTACCGCTAAGCCGACACGGCGTTGCATCCCGTGGCTGGTTTTTGTGAGTGGACGATGCCGCCATCCCAACGCATCCCAGCGTTTTAGCTGTTGATCAACGCTGGCTGTGACGTCTGCAAGCCCGCGGAGTTTTGCGGCGTACGTCAGAATTTCGTCAGCCGTGGTCCACTCGGGCAAATGTGATTCCTGAGGCAGATAGCCGACCTGCTGCCTCAGGCCTGTGGCATCGGGACTCATTTTCGCGCCGAGCACCCGAAGTTCGCCGTCGCTGCGATCGATGGAGCCCGTCAAGAGTTCAAAGAACGTGCTTTTTCCGGCGCCGTTTTTTCCAAACACGGCAATGGTCTCGCCGCGTTGAATCTTGAGATTGATGGGACCAAGTTTAAATCCTGTAGGCCAGGAACGGGTTAAACCTTGGCATTCAATGGAAAGATCCGCGTGCAAAGCGCCCTCCTTGGTATTTGTGTGCCTCACGGTGGATGATCCAGAGAGCTGGGGCAAGCCACGGTATAGCCATGAGAGCCGTTCCCGCAAACACAAACAATAGCGTTTGCATCATAATATTGGTGAGGACCCGCTGGCCATCAATTTGCATCACAAAGGCTGGTGCCATCCACACCGGAAAACCAGACAATAATCCACAAAGCACGATGTTCACGATGCGGTCAGGCATGGGTGCGTGGCTGGTGGTGACGATCGTCGAAACCGTCACCAGGATCACAGTCGTGATGGCGATGGGTTTTGCCCATGTCCAAAAAATATCTTGCCAGGCCTTGATCCACTGATCGTGAGAAACCGATGATTGCCGTTCAATCCAGGTTGACTGCAGATCTTCTGAGATCAAAATGGGGACCGTCCAAGACAGGATGATGCCGCCTGCCAACACACAAATTTGCGTGAGCGGAGGTGGTTGTCCCATGGCGAGGCTGGTGGTGCCAAACAAAATCGGTAGAGCCGCGAAAACGCGAAGATTTGCGCCTTTCCAGTGATTGCCCATCAATCGGCTGGCGCGCCATGCGGTCAATGGCGGATGAATACCGGTTACGGATTGGTTCGGTGCGCGTTCTTTGGTGGTGGGGTGAGCTGTTTTGAGTTTGTTGATGGTGACTGTCATCACAGCGGCTGTGCTGCAGGCTCCAAGCAACACGTGAGTGATCGTGAGCGGACCAAAGCACCGATGGATCAATAGAAGAGTGAGCAATATGGCTGGCAGCGCCATGGCGATAGCCGTGTTTTTTTTGCTTTGGATGATCACGCTTGGTGCAAAACCCTGCAGGCCGAGAAAATGCCCCCAATCGCGCTCCGTAAGTAAGATGTCACGGACGTAGCGGCCAATGGCAGCGGCCGCCAGGATGATGAGAGCGGCGTTGAACCATTGGCGCGCTTGGCTCGCCAAATCGCTATCAATCAAGTTGAGTTGGTGTCCAATAAAATCATGAAACACATACAGAAACAGCGCACAGATGACCGCTGTGGCCGCAGTGACTGTGATGATGTGCCCAAGGGCATGGGTGAGGCGACGACCTTCCTGCTTGATCACTGGCCATAAGACGTCTTCCATGAATCGAGGTTTTGTGACGGTGCTGTGTTCATGGATCATGAGTTTGGTATCCACATCAGCGACACTCCCGCGGCGGTGGCGGCCGTATCAGAGGTTTGGCTTAATTCTCGCGCCAGACGCATCGTGAGCTTGTACTCGTCACGAAGATACCATTCAATTTTTAGAACGCTTTCCCGGCGTAGTAGCCAGCGAGTGCTCTGCGCACTTTTATGGGCATTGGTCCAACGCAAAAGCTGTTGCTCGGCTCCAGCAAAGACGCCAAACACAGTGCCGCGCAGTCCCAGAAAAAATCGTCCGGGAGCGGCAAGATCTATCACCGTGCCATCTCGGGCGACACGGATCCAAGCCATTTCGGGAAACCAGAGGGTTTTGCGGCGATCATCGGCAACAGCATTCAATCCGATCCACGAGGTGAGCTCATCAGAGTGATCAAGTTTGAGCCACGGAAAGGACTTTCCAATATTGAACAGGGCGCGCCCCCAGACGGCAGGCTGAGATGCCATGGATCCAACGCGAGCCACATCAAGGCGCCACTCAGGGTCACCCTCCGCCGCATGATGCAGTAAACCAAGTCCAAACTTTTGATCGCTGACAAACGCCGGATCAAGGTGAGGTCTGACGTGATCCCGATAACGAACGGTGAGAAACGGCATCGAAGCGCCAATGGCCATCGGCACAGGAATATCAGCGTCCGCACGTCGTTCGATGCTCTTACCGTAGAGCTCCTCATCGTCATTGGGATCCGGATTGCGCCGCCAATCTTGACCGATTTCAGGACCTCGCAGTGGCTCAATGGCGCGGGCGGTAAGGGGAGCCAAGACTAGCGACATCAGGGCGAGTATTCCAAGATTTGAACGTGACGTAACCATGGGCCAGTATGCTACCCGCGGCTACGAAATATGCAATCGGGATGTTTCGTAGTTGGCTCAACCGCCTGATCATTGTCCTTGGGAGCGCAAAACAAATGCGCACCAGCCTTGCCGCGGCGCATGGACTGCAAATGGAATTTACGAAAAGCATCAGCGGCGGGATTGATCCGGTTCATTCCTTGAATGGTCAAAGCGATGTGAGCACCCTTGACATGATTCCCATTACTTTAAACATCCTGCATCAGAGAATGCGGCCTCAAGGTCCACCGAACTCTCACTGCAGACGAGTCCGTAGCGCCACATGTCATGCTTACCGAAATCAGGTTCTCCCCAAAGAAATTCTAAGGCGACAATACGGTTGCCGATGGCCAGAGTGGCTTTAGTTCCAACGGGGTACTCGTGCGCGATGATCACGCCCATGCCATGCTCGCTGATGTCCACAGGTCTCGCAGAGACCTCTTTGCCATTGATTTGAAACCTACCGGGCATTAAGCCGGTCAGTCGTTTTCGCTCGCTGGTTCGGCGTTCCTTCAACTGCAATTGATAGCGACTCATATCCGGTCTCCTTCTATGGCCACGTGGTCCCGCCCTACGCTCGATCACCGTTGAACGACCCAAGGTCGTGGGTGGTGATCGATGGACGACGGCCACCGGCTAAAGAGGGCATCGGTAAATGATGGTGTTTGGTGAGATTTCCTTTATTTCCTTTTTTTTTCGAGTGGTTATGACTGCCTATTCATTTTTTCCTAGATCTTTGTCGCGCCTTGCCTCCGATATCAGCAGGATATTCCCAAAGATATAAGGGACCAAAATTGGAAGCTGCCCCCGCAATTGCGTACAATATAGTCAGTCATGAGGAGGGCTTATGCTAGCACTTTTCCCCGAAATTTC
>JBILMN010000180.1:0-5876 GCA_044375465.1 Oligoflexales bacterium
CATCTCGCTAGGAATCCTTAGTTATGTTCTGATCTCTGCACTTTCGAACAAGGCGCGCGAGGTGCATCCGGTGATGTATGGTCTCGCATTGATACTTCTATCGCGATTTTTTTGGCCCTGATGCTGGAGTGAAAGATTTTGCAGTGATTGATGAATTCAACCAACTCAGCCAATTTTGCGTGGACACGCCCTATGCTTGGGCCATGAAGTTCTCGAGATTTTCACGTGCCTGTTTCTGAATTTTCTTCCTAAGACTGGGACTCCAGCCTAATAGAAATCCAGCCGGACCAAGTGCTTGGGATGCCCATTTCCAGAGATTGAAATCATCCTTATGCCTGGTGATCTTGCCATTTTGAACCGTTAGTTTTGCATCAACGATATTGCAAACTTTCCGCCCGGTACCAGAGAAGGTGTAATGAGCGACCCAGCGGACACGATGATGATCCCCATCCGACGCTATGATTTTGTAGTCAATTGTGAGATCAAGACTTCTCTTGCATAGCATGCGCCACATTGACTGCGCAGCCTTGCTCCGAAGAACTGGAAAAACTGGATCGTGAAACTCAACGTCGTCAGCATATAGGTCTGCCATGGCATTGCCATCACGCCGCGATAACGCATCGTAAAATGCGTGAATGACATTTTTCGATTCCACTAAATCACCTCATGCTCAAGAAATTAGATCTTGATTATACAATAGTAAAACGGAAAACGGGAAAACGGGGACAGTCGGGTGTCCCCATTTAAAAAACCATTTAAAATGCAACAGTAGGCGGGAAAACGGGAAAACGGGGACAGTCGGGTGTCCCCATTTAACCGGGTGTCCCCATTTAAACCGGGTGTCCCCATTTAAATACGGGGACAGTCGGGTGTCCCCATTTAAACCCCATTTAAACCCCATTTGAACAATGAGATGGCGATCGATCGCGTGATTAGCTGTTTTCTTACAGTGCAAACATCTGCTTATATTGGCGTGTGAAGTCACCCATGCTGGCTTCTACGGTGACCTCAATCAGAGCAGGGGCAAAGCTATGACGCTTATGGAAATTTCCAGCGTCGTAGCCAATACGGTGGCTCATGACGCGGTAATTAGCTCCTGGGACCTTTGCCGCGACGCTTTCAATCGCACGCGTTTCCATATCTTCTAAGCGTGAGGAAAGATCTGTCGAGCGCAGTGCAGGTTTGAATTTACCATCGATGCTTACAAGTGCCGAACGAATCTCAGTGATGACGCCGCCAGCACCGATCGTGACGTCAACCGTACCTTGCTGCGACAGCGTCTGCCCGCCGAGCAATTCCTGCCTAAATGTGAACTTACGTGCCACCACTGATTTGGTACCCGCTTCGCCACCAAGGACGTCCTCAGAGACGGCAGTGAGAAATAAGTTTCCGGCCGCCTTAGAGATACCACTCAGCTGCAGGCTATGATTGGCAATTTGCTCTGCTTCGGCCAGCGATGGAACAGCCGCTTCCCTGGCATCGTCGATGAGATTGTTGCTGACAACTAATGTACCTGTTTTTTGGTCAAAGGCGACGGTCCCCGAAGGGGCGGAGTATTTAATATTGGATTTCTTCTTTGTGATCTTGGCGTTGCCACCGAGGAAAGTCGCGGCGAGTTTTTCAAGATTGAATTTGAGCGGCGAAAGACGGAGTGCTGCTGGCAATTTTTTCGGTATTTTTCGCGAATCTTGTTTGTCATCTATTTTCCTGTATACCCAAGCGGAATAGGTGTTGGGTCGCGATGCGGTTTCGAACGTCTTATTCGAGGCGATGTAATTTGCCGCATCAGCTTCCGATGACCCATAGCATAGAACTGCCGGGATGTTGGACGTGGACACCGACTCGGAAGCATCCATAAAGGCTTTTGCAAGGGGCGTTGACCCATCTTTGATGTTGTCCAGGAGGAACTCCCCGTATTCATCAGCGTCAGCCATATTGTTTGAGTAACCGAATATACAATTGAGACCCTTTGCAGAGTTTTTCCAAGTTCGTGATGGGTTTTCGCCCGACGAGTTGGGGTAATCCCCATTTCCGATTTTGAGCCCTTGGCAGGTTGAGAGGATCGTGTATCTGCTGACGTGGTTGCCTAGTTCCAGGCTTGTCGTCGGAATATAGCATCCGCCATAGCTTTTGGAGCCAGCAAGGGCCTTGTAGACACCGCTGCTGGTGATCCCGTGACTGGCGATGTAGGTTAAAACGCTAGCATCAGAGCCATCAAATCCTGAATCGGTCTCCGTGGACTCCCGGTAGTCGCCGTCTTTTACCCAGTCCATATTTTTAACGACACCGTCTTTCCAATAAAAATTCTTTTTGAAGTTTCCGGTGAAATTCGGACTGTCAAAAAACTTATCTAATTCGAGAATCGTTCCCGGTATATTTCCCGCTCCGCAGCTTGAGTGATTGGCGACCGCATAGGCACCGACCGTAATCTCTTCAGCCAGCAATGGACCATGCGTCTGGGCAAGAAGTGTGACTAGTGCTAGGGCCTCGACTTTAGATGGTTTCATGACGGTCATCCTTTCAATGGCTCTATGCCAATGTCATCTGTGATGATCAATTCTATCATGAAATAGCGGTGAATTTTTGGAGCGTGATCTTTATCTGGCTGAATCCACTAGATGATTGTCATTTAATTTTGAAAACGAAAAGTCCATGGTCTTAAGGGATCTCACATGGATTCCGAAGACCCCTAGAAGGAAAGACGGATGGTGGGGAAACGTTTGAACAAAGCTTTTATGGAATCAATCTTAGCGATGGGAATTTCTCTATGTCAGCGGCCGAAGAACTGAATAAAAAAAGCATCGCGTCGGAACAAAAAATTGCCTTGGTCGTGGACGATAACAATGAATTCAACCGGATCATGTCGGAGTATCTGGGTCATCTCGGGTATATCGTCAAGCAGTGCCATGAGGGGAATGCGGCGTCCCGCCTGGTGCAAGATGAAAAATTCAATCTCATCATGTTAGATATTCGCATTCCGAGCGTGAATGGTCTTCAGGTGGCGGCTCTGGCAAGGGCCAGTAAACAAAATCGGACGTCAAATGTTTTTATCATCACCGGAGAGGTCGACCCCATCCTGAAAACCAAAGCCGAAGCCCTGAAAATAAAGAATTTCCTCAATAAGCCCGTAGATTTCACGCAGCTGGAAGTCATGATTAAAGATCATGACGCAGAAAAAGATCGTAAAGCGAGTTACGACGTCCGTGTCATCAATGCGTTCGTTGAGGCGGCTGCCGAGGTTTATGAGTTTCACTTTGAGGAAAAACCCCAGCGCGGCAAGGTGCTTTTTCGTGGGCCAAACGAGCCGCAAAAGGGATTTTGCACCAGTATGATATCCCTAACTGGTGATGGATTTGGTGGATCCATGGGAGTCAGTATGACGGCGGCTTTTATCAAGCGTCTTGCGTTAACTTTATTCCAGGATGTAGAGGTTAAGTTTGACAATGAATTCATCTCAGATCTTGCAGGTGAAATCTGTAATCAAATCATGGGTCGCGTGAAAATCAATTTTGCAAAGCTAGGTTTGAAAATCAATATCGGGCTGCCTGATGTCATCATGGGTAAAGATCATATCATTCAGCACAAAGTCCCAAACCCGGTAATCTGTGTTGCCATGGGGCGGGATAAAATGGTTTTTGAGCTTCAGTTCGTCTTGTCGCACCAGCAGGTTAAGCTGCAGGAAACATCAGGAATGGACCTCGCCGTATCGTCGGTTATTATGTTTGAGTGAGAAGTTTATCAATGCGCTCAAGCATTGGTGGATGACTGTAATACATCCCAGAATAAAGTGGATGAGATATAGGCATGACATGACTTTTTTCACGTAGTTTTTTGAGTGCGGAGGCGAGAGTTTCGCCTGTGCCCAAGCTTTCACGCGCGAATTGATCGGCTGCAAATTCATTGCGTCGCGACAACCAGGTTTGAAGCGGCTGGAGATAAAACTCTAATAGACCAAACCAAAGAGAAAAAACCACCAGGCCACCGTAATTAGATGCACCCTCTAATCCGAAGGCTTGATAAAAAACGGCATTTGGAAGCAGGGCGCCAATGCCGGCAAATACCACCAAAGATATGATGAAACCTCTCAGGATGCTTTTGCGAACATGATGTAGTTTGAAATGTCCGAGTTCATGGGCAAGGACAGCTACGACTTCCTGGGGTGACATGCTCTGAATAAGCGTATCAAAGAGTACGATTCTTTTTTTGCCAAAAACTCCCGTGAAATAGGCGTTTCCATGGCCCGAGCGCCTGGATGCGTCCATTATAAAAATACCGTCCGACTTAAATCCGACCTTTTCAGCGAGGTTGAGAATTGCAGTTTTTAGCTCTCCGTCGTCGAGAGGAGAAAACTTATTGAAAAGAGGTGCTAACAAACTCGGGTAAATCCATGCGGTCATAAGGCTGAAGATCGTCACAGTGGCCCAAGCGTAGAGCCACCAAAATGTACCGGTGCTTTCCATGATCCAAAGCAGTGCGGTCAGTAATAATGAACCCAGGATAACGCCGAGTACAATGGATTTAAAAAGATCGGTTATAAAGCCTTTCATCGTCTGTTTGTTGAATCCGTGCTTTTCTTCTAAAACAAAGGTTCCATAGACTGAAAATGGCAGAGATAACAATTGCGTGAGCAAAATCAGTATGCCAAAGAAAATGAGGCCTTGGATGATCGAACCACCATTCAGCCAGATTGTGATCTGCTTGGCGATTCTTTCGCACCATCCGAGACCGCCAGAGCCAAGGAACAGAATGGTTGCAATAATGTAAACCAACGCTTGAACCCGGCCAAAATAATATTTGTCAGCTGTGTAAGCCACTGTTCGCTGCATGTCCGCGTCAGTGATGGCAAGTTTACTGGCCGCGTCCTTTTGGCGGGTTGCGTTGGACCACCAGCGTTTATTGGACTTGGATAACCAGGTTTCGATAGCGTGTTGAATGAGCCTGAGGATGAGAAATGATCTGAGGATGGTGAGTCCATCAATGGATGTGAAACTTGACATGGTGAGCACTCCCCAACAGATGTGTTTTCGGGTCGTTACGGCGTTTGACAAAAGCTGAAATTATCAAAAAAAATCCTGTTAATCCAGATAAATAGACTCTTTTGCCTAAAGTCCAAAAAGACCCGTGCCGATGCCCCCTTTGGCTGCGTCGGTGAGGCCGGATGGTTCCGGTGATGCCGACGCACTGGAAGGGATGCATTTCATGTCGGCGCCTATGATCCATACATCCAAGGAGACATCCAAGGAGTCTGCCCCGGCCGTGCTGGTCAATGCGACGTTGGCATTGTTTCCGGTTCTGGGAGGATTTTTGGCACAGAATTTTCTTGTCGGTGGCGAGCTTAGGCCATCCACTTTGATGATTTTAGTGTTTGCGATTCAAAATCTATGTCTTTGCTATTTCTGGCGTCGGCTCTCGAGTCCTTGGATTAAAAAAATGACTCTGATCGCGGTGATCTCCTGCCAGTGGAGTTATATTGCCCTATCGATTTCTGGCCTTTACATGCGACTGCCAATGTATGGTTCGCAAGCAGCGATTCTCAGCCTTCTGATCGCTGTGAGTGCTCTTTCCTTATTTATTGCTCGATTAGGTTGGGAGCGATCTGGTTCTGCTGCCGTGTTTGCGTTCTTTGGATTTTTTGGGATGGCCGCTGTCATCTGGCGGGGAATTGAGGATTGGTCTGTGGCTGTGAGCGCGCTATCTGGGCGTAACTTTGCATTCGTCAGCCATGAGGCGCCGAGCCGTAAAGGTGAGGACAAGCATAAAGCATTGAACTCCGATGGGGCTATCAAGGAGGCGTCGATTCACTGGGGGTATGCTGGTGAATTTGGACCAGACATGTGGGGGGCTATCAAAGAGGAATTCAAAACATGTAGCAGTGG
>JBILMN010000181.1:0-5867 GCA_044375465.1 Oligoflexales bacterium
ACGTGGGGACGATGTCCGATGGATTGCACATTTTTAGCTCATAACGGCCTGGCTGGGCTTCATCGGCGACTCGCTATGCGAGTGGTATTTGCCAGCCATGACTGAAGGTGATAGCTTTTGTCACACCACGGCAAAAAATTCCACAGGAAAATACCACGAACATGACCTCAAAAAAGCAACGTAGTCCATTAGTTATCGCATTTTTCACTATTTTCTTGGATCTGCTCGGATTTGGCATCGTGATCCCCGTCAATAGCTTTTATGTGCAAAGCCTCGGTGCAAGTCCGGTTGTCATCGCCTGGCTTTCGGCCTCCTATTCGCTGATGCAGTTTCTGTTTGCGCCTTTTTGGGGGCGTCTATCCGATAAGATTGGCCGAAGACCAGTGATCCTCATTTCGGTGGCCGCAAGCTGTGCGGGACATCTGATATTCGGACTTTCCAATACCATCGCCATGGTGTTCGCTGCGCGACTCTTGGCCGGTTTTGGTAACGCTAATCTAGGGACCGCACAGGCGATCATCTCTGACGTGACCACGCCAGAAAATCGTGCCAAAGGAATGGGTCTGATTGGTGCCGCTTTTGGGCTCGGATTTTTGCTCGGCCCAGCCATCGGTGGCTTTGCAGGCCAGTATAGCCCTCAGGCACCGGCACTCGTTGCCGCTGCGCTGGCAGGTTTGAACTTTGTGATGGCTTACGTCATGCTACCCGAGACGAGGGTTGAAGGTGGCAACAGTGCAGCCGAGCATCGTCGTTTTTTCTCCCTGACGACCTTACGGCAGGCGCTAAAGCTGCCGAACGTCGGAACGATCTTGAAGATCAGCTTTATTAACACTGGTGCTTTCGCGATGTTTGAGGTGATCGTAGGCCTACTGATGGAGCGTTCTTTCTTGCCTATTGAAGGTCGCGAAAGCCACGAACACATTGCCCAAGCGGCAAAACTCACGGCGTGGTTTCTGGTGGCCGTTGGCATCACGGCAGTCATCGTCCAAGGTGGACTGATTGGGAGACTCACAAAAAAATTTGGCGAAAAGACCCTATTCCAAACAGGGCTGCTTCTGATGTTTATCAGCATCTCGGCAATCCCACTGATGGCGCAGACGGGCGTCTATGGTTCGATGATCGTGGCGGCCGTGATTTTGGCCATGGGTACCGGGATTTTTAATCCATCCCAATCAAGTCTCGTGTCGCGATCGGCGCCGCGGGACCAGCAGGGCGGAATTCTTGGTCTCAATCAGTCGATGGGCGCTCTCGGGCGAGTGGCTGGTCCAGCTCTGAGCGGTATGCTCTTTGAGATCAACGTTGGTATGCCTTTTTATGTCGCTGGAGGGGCCATTTTGGTCGCGTTTATGCTGTCTTTTGGCCTGAAGCGACCCGAAGAATTGGTGCATGATGCCGGGATCGGCTGATTCGATGAGTCAAAATTTCACTGAGCTTCAATAATATCCTTCCCTATTTCCGCCGAGCAATAATTTGCGCCTTGTTGACAAATGGAACGGTTTTTTTAATCGTTATAAGCTGAGTCGCATCATCATAAACATAATCATCGGGCGTCAATAGTGACTCGCGACCGTTCAAAACAATAAAGATTTGGAACTCACCATTCATAAATTGCGCTGGCACCTGGTAAGTGGGTTTCATTTTTTTGAAGCCAAAACCCAAAAGCCAATTCAAACCCTTTGAATAATTCTCATCGCAGATAGATGATCTGGTGTCTGCCGTATTAAACAAAATCTTTGACTCGGCCGCTGGGTCAACATTACAGCCCGATGTGCCTGCGGTGCTCGTATTGCCGGTATTGCCAATGACTGAAATTGTAAAATTACCTTGCCCAAAAAAATCACCGGCCATTTTCCGCAAGACTCCAGGCAAATCATCCAGCATTCTGCCGCAGTTTTTGGTCAAGATCAAATCTATCTGCCGACGGCCGGATCGAGAAGCTTTGTGCCGTTTTTTGGTTCAAGTTTGGCTCCAAATCCTCATCTTCATATGATGTTTCTTGACGGCGTGTTTGCCAGGGGTAAAGACGGCATTAAGTTTTATGAGCATCAAGGATTTTGCCAAGAGTCGATGTTTGACGTGATGGAGATGATTTACTTACGGCTGGTGGACCTTTTTACCGAGCGTGGCTACGTGATGACAAATGGTGAAGTAAGTTCTCCGGAGGATGCGGAGGATCTGAGTGTGCCCCAGCCATTTATTCCAAGAGCCCCCAAGGCCTGCCGCCGCAAGGGGAGACTTCTGGCAAATCCTCTGTACCAGCATCCAGATCCTGATGTGAAGTCGATAGAGAGCTGGCTTAACGTGCGCTACGTGTGGTTTTCCCTGCATGCTGCGGTATCAATTGAGGGCACAAATCGCTCTGGTCTCAGGCAGGGGGCTAGGAATGATTTTGATGATGTTAATGGTGGCTGCGGAATGCAGTGACGCATAGCGTCTTGGAATGACGGCTAGTGTCCGGGAATGACGGGGGAAAATTTGGGGGGTTTTTGATTTATTTTACTGCTCCCGAAGTTTTCTAGGCAGCCCGAGTGTTAAGATTGAATCGTGATTTTGCGGATGACTGTAGATCAGGGCAGCAGGGCAGGAGTTTTTTGCCACTACGCGCTGCAGCGCGCTCAATCGATCTTCTTATAAACACTCCAAAGCCTCTCCACGTCTTCGTTCAGCAGATTTGCTAGGAAAGTTGTCACCGGCTTTCCTTGTGCCGCAGCAAGCTTTCTTGCCCGTGCCATGGTTTCTGGATTCAGACGCATATTTACTTGTTTGGATGCAACGAGAGGCACGTCTGTACGATTTTCGGCGTGCTTCGTGATTTGTTCGACATCCGCACTGGTCAGAGATGCTAAAATAGATTTCTGTTTGCTTTTTTTCATTTTTTACTCTTTTTTATCGATTTTCTTCGGTAAGCATTCACGACTCCCAAAACATCAAAAATATCGCCCTCAATTAACCAAATGATACGATATGTTCGTTTAGCTCCCTGCCGATTTTCACGAAGGACGTCGGCTGCGAAATATTCCACACCTGACGTTGTTGAGTCGATCTGGTAGTGGCCGCCATCAAGTGCCATTACGAGTTCTAAAATCAATTCATCCGTCATGTATGAGCCGTGCTTGGCGGCATAGTGCTGGCCGATCCGAACCCTTGTGATTTGGTTGCCATTCAGTCTTAGCGATTGTTTGTATTCAAGAAATTTCATCGCTATACTTTTAAAAAATAAATGTTATTAAAAACGAATTATTACGCGTTTTTAAGTATAGCGAAACAAAAGTTAAATAACAAGCATGCAGCCGCGTGTTGTAGTGGGTGTAGACCATCCTTCCCAGGTCGTTGCGAAATGGATTTAAGATCTTTGAAAATTTAACTGCAATTAAACGAGATTCGCGAGCCAAGGAGGATCGACAAGCCCATTCATGCCTCAATGTGGAATGATCGACTGCGAGGCACCAACAATCGGCTTTCACTGGACGGTTTCTAATGAGCTTGACGCCTAGGGTTGTAAAAAATACCCATGCGGCCGATATCCCATGATTTCCGATTCAAGTACCGCGAAAATGGATTGTCCAATGGTCATGTGCGCGGATACCCCGAAGGGAATGACATGGACACCGTCAAACGAGATGGATACTTACGGTTGTCTCCTGTATCCATGTGGGAAAGATCCATTAATCCCTGAATAAGAGAACTATTTATGATTATTGCAACGTCCTTGCCGCGATTCTCGACTTCAACGACGCAGTGCCAAGATGTTAGCTGGCCGCGATCTCACCCGTGCCTTGCATCCGCTTAGATTTCGGTCATTGGATTGGATTAATTACAATGAACTGATGGTATCAGACCCGCCAACCGGGCCGCAATGGACAGCAATCTTCCACTAACATCATGATTTTATTCTGTACGCCCCTTCTACCTGCGCGCACCGATGTTGCCGTGCGAAGCTCGCATATACGGCTAAGTTTATTCTCGCCTTGATGTGGATGCCCCATCGTCATGGCTGGAGAATCTTGCCTGTTCAGTTTGAGCGTGATCAGCAGTCCTCAACTACGTACTGAACTTCAATCGCTGAGTGCGCCGTGCTGCGCCATTCCGACGACTGAGGCGTGTGTGCGACATCGGAGAAGGTGCGAAAAAATACGATCGGATTTGGACAGAGGTCAAAGCCCAGGGGTTTTTATCCTGGCGCACCACGTAAATGCGACTGCATTCGCCGTAAATCTTTATGGGACGAATGGCTCCTTATCCGACGGAAAGGAGATCTATTCGCAATGGCCGTCGACCACCTTGACCGTACTTTAGAAATATATTACAATTTTCAAGTATGGTTAAAAGAATTCTTAACATCTCAAAAGAACTTGGAAAATCATCCTCGGCATTTCTCTTTGGGGCTCGTGGCGTCGGTAAAACACGGCTTTGTGAAGAATACTTAGCGCAATTAATTGCGGATGGTCATGAGGTCATGAAATATGACCTGCTTCATAATGAGACATATCAGAAGTTTCTAAAGCGACCCCATTTATTTCGGCTAGAGGTCACAGAGCGCGCGAAGAACGGCAAAGCGCTCATGGTATTTGTGGATGAAATCCAAAAAGTCCCGGCACTCCTTGATGAGGTTCATAGCCTGTATGAAACCTACCGCAAGTCAGTTCGTTTCCTTTTATCGGGATCGAGCGCCAGAAAGCTAAAACGCTTGGGTGCTAACCTCCTGGCAGGTCGTGCGTTGACACTTCGATTGCATCCACTATTAGACCATGAAGCGCCCCAGACTGCCTCACAAAATGCCCAAGTAGGAAGCTTGCCTGGCGTTATCATTGACAACGACGAAGCAGCGCAAACTTTACGATCCTATGTCTCGACTTATCTAAAAGAAGAAATTCAACAAGAGGCCCTTGTTCGTAAAGTCGAAGCATTCGCGCGGTTTCTCGAGGTTGCGGGCCAATACCATGGCGAGATTATCAATGCGTCTAACATTGCGGCCTACGCAGGCGTTAGCTCCCAGACGATCGCTGATTATATATCAATTCTGGAAGACACACTTATCGCGTGGCGCCTCCCAGGATGGCACGCATCCAGGACAAAGCAACTGCGTGTAACACCAAAACTGTATTTGTTTGATAACGGTGTCGCGACAGCATTGCGCGGCGAGCTTGGAATTGAGGTCATTGAAAGTTCGTCGCGATTTGGCAAAATGTTTGAGGCCCGGGTCGTCCAGGAAATGTTTCGACTGAATGATTATGAAAAACTTGACCTGAAATTTTCCTACTGGCGAACCAATACCGATGTCGAAGTCGATGTCATTGTGTCGCGCGGAGCCGGACAGCCCCTGGCCGCGATCGAAATAAAATCATCTAGCAGCCCGAGTGAAACAAGTCTGAGTGGACTAAAGCGATTTGCTCAAGACTATCCGCGAGTGCCCAAATACTGCGTGTGCCAGGCCGATAGAGCCTATCAGATGGGCGATATTAGTATCGTCCCTTTCAAGGACCTATTGGCATTGCTTAAAAAAATGTAGGCTGCTGTTAACAGCTGTTAAAACTGACGCACAACCAATTGCCGATCAGTCAACCTCTCGAATTTTATCTGTTAATTGCCTAGCTCCCGAAGACGCTCTTCGGCATTGTAGCCACCTAGAGACGGATTTCCAGGAGCCTGCGCAAGCAGAGCGAGAAAAGTACCATCGTATTAGGTCAGGGTTAGAGAACGGCCTCTCGGAATCAGAGAAGGGAATGCCGACGTCAAGTGTGGATAAGGATCTTCTCCTTTACGCAAAGAAGCACAATGCTAGCCTTGCCACGCAGGAGCAGACACTTATTAATCGTTTCATAAGTAGACAGACATAATCATGCCGCGTATTTGGTATGCCTCGCCTG
>JBILMN010000182.1:0-5866 GCA_044375465.1 Oligoflexales bacterium
GCGAAGCTTTGTCAGCCCGCCAGGGCGGTCTTGGAGTGTGCGTCCTTTGGTGCCTTCAGCCTGGTAGCCACAAAATAAAACGGTGTTTTTGGCATGAGGGAGCCGGGCTTTGAGGTGATGCAAGATACGACCACCATTGAGCATGCCAGCGGCAGAGATCGTGATCATTGGGCCGTCGCGCATGCAGGCCAGTAGGGAATCGTCGGGAGAGGTGGTGGCGGTAAATTTCGCGGGGAGGTAGCAGTCCCTGGCCTCTTCTGCCGAGAACCGACAACCCTCACGGTGATCTTCGGGGTGATCAAAGAATACTTTGGTAGCGATTTTCGACATGGGGCTATCAAGCAGTACAGGAACAGCCGGGATCAATCCTTGATCTTCGGCAAGACGGATAATGTATAAAATCTCCTGGGCCCGACCCACGGCAAACGCAGGGATCACCAGGACGCCACCGCGCTCGAACGTCCGCTTTGCCACGGCCGAAAACTCCTTGACCACATCGTTGCGTGGGTGAAGTCTGTCGCCGTAGGTAGATTCTAACACCAATGCGTCGGTCTCTGTGATGGGATCTGGTGGTCTCATGGTGGGGCTTCGGTCGTGGCCAAGATCGCCGCTGAACGTCAGGATCTTTGTGCCGTTGGGGTGGGCGAGAGCAAATTGGACAGTGCAAGCACCGATGATGTGCCCGGCATTACCAAATCTGACGCTGACATCGGGGGCCAGTTGTACCCACGGTCCACGTTTTTGCGGGGAGATGTGCGCAATGACGAGGTCCACATCAGCTTCGGTAAACAGGGGCAAAGCTGGTTTGTGGAAAGAGTAACCTGTTTTATTGGCGTAGCCCGCAAATTCCGCCTCAAGATAGGCGGCGTCTCGGAGCATGACCGGCAATAAGTCGGCAGTGCCTTCACTGCAATAGATCGGCCCGCGCCAACCTTGACGGAAAAACCTCGGCAAAAATCCGCTATGATCGAGGTGCGCGTGGGTTAAGACCACGGCGTCTACTTTTGTGGCTGGTGATCGAAGTTCATCCCAGTTCATTTGACGGACGTCTTTGGGGCCCTGAAATAAACCACAATCCACCATGACCTGGTATCCGTCAAATTTTACCAGGGTCCGGCTTCCGGTCACGCCGCCGGCTGCTCCAAGAAACTCAAGGCTGAAAGTCATTTTTTAACGAGTCCTCGTAATTCTTCCAAGTTTGCCTGGATATCTTCGGGAATGTTTGTACCGCCAGAGCCTGAATACTCCATGAGAATTTGCTGCTCCAGTGCGTCAAAAGCCTTGAAGGCGCTCGCAGATTTTGGTGACGCACGCACGGCGGCTTCAAAGTAATAATCAGTTTGGGTCAACCACGTGCTGCGACCAATCAATGCTTCGGTGACGCCCAGTAAATAATAACCTTCTGAGGTCTGTTGAGCGGTGAGTGCTTTCTGATCCATAAATTTGTTGAGCAGGGCACTGGCGGTGATGTAGTCCACAAGCCCTGAGCGGTCCATGGGGTAGTCCATAGTCCTGCGTGCGTTCTGAATCATTTTGCTAGCTCTTGTGAGCTCTTGTCCCGATTTTGCCAACTCTCCACTGAGCTTCGTCAAAGAGGATCTCCAAGTGGTGATCTCTCGAGACATGAATTTTGGTAGATCGTTTCTCTTGATTAATCCATCCAAAGTGCCAAGAGCTCTCTTCATGTCTCCTTTCACGCGGATGACCACTTTTAAATATTCGGGCAGTGTATCCATTGCGAAAAGCTCGCTGGGCTTGGGCCAGGCTCGAAACATGTCTTCCCATGTGTTCAGAGCGTCGTCAAACTGACGGAGTGCAACCTGCAAACGAGCTTTTTCGGGTGCTGATAGTTTGGCGACGGCGACATCCTTGAAGAAATGGTCCATTTTGGGGGCGTGTCCAGGATCTGGAAGCTTCATGTGGCAGCTGACACAGTTTTCCGTGACCTGCTGGAGGAGGTAGCGTGATTCGCTGATCGCACCCTTCTCATACCAATGATAAATGTCTTTGATGTCCCGTGACATGGATTTGGCAATAAATCCATAACTGCCCTCAAAACGTTTGGTGTGATCCACGAGAGACGACGTGCCGTCGCGCATTTTCCGCAAATCACCGAGGATCTTGTCGCGATTTTTGGGGTCAGTGAATTCTTTGGTGTCCATGCTGAGGGGCAGAACGCTTGTCAGGCTCGAAAAAATCTGTGCCATGATGGCTCTGGTTTCCGCCTGATTTTTTGTGGGATCAACGGGTGTCGTGGCAAGAAGTCCCGTGCATGGCAACCATAATGATGCGACAAGCCCGAGGCTCGTTAGGGTGTTTTGTGTGTTTTGTCTTTTTTTCATGAGCGACATCTCCGTTGCTACTGGCAAAAAATTCTCAAGTCTTCCGAATACTTTACATATTGGTTTCCACACTGCTTCCTGCACTGCCATGATAGCACGTAGCCTGCTCCCAGCGTGATGAATTTCAAATTTGCGGGATGTCACACAGGTTCGGCTTGATTTGACGCAAAAACGGCCGCGCTGATTGCGTGGGCGTGGCATAAATATCCGTTATCATTGATAAAGTGGCAATTGGCACAGGGGTTGCTCCACATCAAACAGTGTCGATAAAGATTGGTTTGATCTCAACAAGCCCGCGTTTGCGGTTTAACAAAAGAAGTGAGGTTCGTAATGTCTGCATTTGTTGTCTGGATGGATTCGAGCAATGCTAAGATTTTTCACATTATTGGCGACGATGTTGTCACCACCAAGGCTTTTCGCCGGGACCGTGATCACCACACGCACAACAAAACGGATGCAAAGCAAAAAGACAATCCTCGATTTTTTGCCGAGGTTGCCGAACAGCTGAAGACGGTTGATGATCGAGTGCTCTTGGTTGGTCCTGGCACCTCCAAAAATCATTTTTTGTCGTTTCTGGTAAGCCATCACAATAAAGACGTGGCCCACCGCATTGTGGGAACTGAGGCTATGGACCATCCTACCGACAACCAGATCGTAGCGTATGCGCGCAAGTATTTTCCACAAGGTGTGCTGTAATGTTTTGCGGGATGTGAGAAAGGATACGAGTGATGAAGGATTTTAAGACGGTCAAGATCTCTGATGTTATGACGCGAGCGCCACGTTCGATCGACCCACAGCAGTCCGTGGAGACGGCGCGTGAGTGGATGGATGAGCTAAAGGTGAGGCATCTACCTGTGCGAGAGGGTGGGGACATTGTTGGTATTCTTAGCGATCGGGACCTGAATCTTGTGATGGGTTCGCGTTCTGATGCGAGATCACTAAAGGTCGAAGATGCGATGATTTCGGCAGTGCGTTCCGTGGGGGATGGCCGATTGGTCTCGGAGGTGGCTCGCGAGATGTTGGATCATCGGATTGGATCGGTGATTGTCACCGGCCGTGATGGCGGGCTACTGGGGATTTTTACCGATACTGATGCGTTGCGGATTTTAGCGGAGTGAGTGGGATGGGGTGTTTCAGGAATCGATGTGGAATTCAAATACAAGCTGGCAAATTTGAGTCCCCTGAACGAACTTTATACCGCAAATTATGGTTCCAAGCTACCGCCGGCGCCGTCACTATACTGAAGACAGTTGCTGTGTTTGACATAACCGGCACCGCCACCATTAGCGCTGAAAACCATATATGCTGCTGAATTGGGGATGGGTGATTCAGTATATGTGAGGTTGTTGCCATTATATAAAGACACTCCGACCCCACCGCATGGAGTCAACTCGTCATAGGTGAAGCGTAGCAATTGATAGGCGCCTGCTACTGCACCTATTTGCCAATCCAAGACGAGTCCTATATTCGGCGACGCGCTGAGTGTCAGCGATTGGCCAGAAGTTGCCGTCGTCTGGACTTGTTGACAAGATGATGTCATGTTGCTGTTGTCGACTATTCTGACATAAATGCTGCTGTTGGCGGTCAGGTTTGGTATGCGAACGAACGATCCTGCCGTGATCGCTTGAACAAAAAATGCTGGTGAGTTTGAGCAGCTCGCGTTGTCGTGGATGGATAGATCGAAGTTTCCACCAGTTGATTTCAGTTTAACAAGGATATGGGTGTTGAAGGGGTAAATATTTTCAGCAAGTGACGCTGGGATGGTGACATTGACGCAGAGCGAAATTTGTCCGGCAGTCATGCTGTCGGCAAAGATCCTGAAACTGTAATTAGTACCAGGACTCAGCCCCGTGACCGTTGATGACCCTGCGTCATTGACGGCAGAGACCGTTGCATACTTAAAGCCAGCTGCCTGACATGATGTGCCGTTAAATTGCCAAACCATGAATTGGCTGTGACCACCAATTGTCGTTTCGTCGAAGGATAGCTCCACAGAATTAGTGGTGATCGAGGACGCTACCAAATTGACATTGGTCGTGAGATTCATGGCAGAACTGTAGCCGGTACAAGTCGTTGATCCACTCGCATTGTCAAACACACGGTGGAAGTACGTGGTGCTCTGAGTGAGGCCGCCGAATACAGTTTCAGTCGCTGTAGTGCTTACAATGGATCGTATTTCTGTGGTACATGATGCATTGGTAAAAAGTCTTGCCGTATAAGGAGCCGTACCACCACTCCATTTTATATAGATCCATGTTCCTCCGGCCCGTGTATTGGTAACTGACATTCCGCTTCCAGTGGAGACCGTCACTGTGTAGCTGCCTGATGCCGACCAGTTTCCTGCGGCGTCTCGCTCCTGAACGTAGAGTGTGCGAGATCCGTTGGCAAGTGATGACAGCGTTGCTGATGTCGATGCCGCCGTGGTGGCACCCGTCGTGAGGTCGGTGCTATCAAGCTTATAGCGGTAGGTGCCATTGCCGAGTCCTCCGCCACTGGTCCAACTCCAGGTTACGGTAGAGGACGCAGATGTCGATGATGAACTGGTCACACTCGGTGCATTTGGTGGTGTGTTGTCATAAGTGTAGGTTCTGGTTGTGACAGCCGAGATATTTCCTGCCTGGTCACAGGTGATGGCTTTCAGTGTCGTGGTGGCAGCGGGGATGGTGACCGATGTCGGTTGTGCCGTCGAGACGGTACCGGTGGAGCATGTAGGGTTTGTGCCTGTGGTCGTGTAGCGGAATTCTTTGAAGTTGGCGTCGGTGGTCGCATTTTGTGAGATGTTGCTCGTAAATGACGTATTAAATGAGCTATCAGCCACGGAGATCTGCGGCGCACCGGGGGCTGCGGTATCGACAATCACGGCATAAGATCCAGACGTCGACCAGTTGCCTGCGGCGTCTCGCTCCTGGACGTACAGAGTATTGGTACCATCGGTCAGCCCAGTGATCGTGGCGGATGTGGTGGCTGTGGCCGTGGTGCCAGTGCTCAAGTCCGTATTGTTAAGACGGTAACGGAAGTTGCCGTTGCCGCCGCTGCCGGCGGTCCAAGTCCAGGTGACAGATGCTGAAGCGGAATATCCAGAGCTGCTCGTGACCGTCGGTGCATTTGGTGGTGTGTTGTCGTAGGTGTAGGTTCTGGTTGTGACAGCCGAGATATTGCCGGCCTGGTCACAGGTGATGGCTTTCAGTGTCGTGGTGGCAGCGGGGATGGTGACCGATGTCGGCTGTGCTGTGGAGGCGGTGCCGGTGGAGCATGTAGGGTTTGTGCCTGTGGTCGTGTAGCGGAATTCTTTGAAGTTGGCATCGGTAGTCGCATTTTGTGAGATGTTGCTCGTAAATGACGCGTTAAATGAGCTATCAGCCACGGAGATCTGCGGCGCACCGGGGGCTGTGGTATCGACAATCACGGCATAAGATCCAGACGTCGACCAGTTGCCTGCGGCGTCTCGTTCCTGGACGTACAAAGTATTGGTACCATCGGTCAGTCCAGTGATCGTGGCGGATGTGGTGGCTGTGGCCGTGGTG
>JBILMN010000183.1:0-5859 GCA_044375465.1 Oligoflexales bacterium
ATGTTCTTCAGCAGAGACTTTTTATGGAGTTTGCCGATGAACTGGATGCGGATGGATATTAAGAGACATGCCTCAATGTTACTGGCGGTCACGTTGGCGTCAGCCGCCCACGCGGACTTCGATAAACCGACTCTAAATCGACAGTTTTCATGCATTAAAGGCGCCGATCACGGCGTGATTTTTACGCGACTGAGTGACGGTCAGATTTTATTTGAGGCCAATGCAGACACGCTCTTATCGCCCGCCTCCGTTACGAAAGTCATGACAAGTGCCGTGGCATTGGCCTATTTTGGTCCTGCTTATTCTTTTAAGACGCCCGTTTACTACTCCGGAAAATTTGCGGCAGGAAAAATCACAGGCAATCTCTACATTGTCGGCAATGGCGATCCATTTGTGGTCTCAGAAGTTCTTTGGCAGACGGCTGTTGATCTTAAACACCTCGGTGTGCGTGAAATCACCGGCAACCTGATCATCGACCAGAGTCTTTTTGACGATGAGACAAGAGATGAAAGCCGCAAAAACAGCACACAAAAATCAACCCACGCCTATGATGCGCCTGTGTCCGCATTTGCGGTTAATTTCAATACTGTGGCGGTCGCCACGGCGCCGTCACTTCCAGGAAAACCGGCCATTTCAGGTGTTACGCCATTTCCCCTCGCCCACGTCAAACTCGCGGGCCGAAGTTTGACGGGCAAAGGCGACCAAAATTCAGCCGTCACCCTGTCTCGTCATACGACTCCTGATGGTGGGATCACTCTCACGACGGGTGGCGTTATCGGCATCGATGCGCCGATCAAAAAACTCTACCGTAGCGCCGGTGATCCGAATATCGCAGCAGGAGATTATGTTCTAGGGTTTCTGCGCGAAGCTGGCATCAAAGTGCGTGGCAAGGTGTCTACCGGACAAAAGCCTGCCGCAGCAAAGTTTCTATACGATATCTCGGGATACGAGATGCGCCGCATCGCCCAAGGGCTCAACACATTCTCAAATAATTTCATTGCCGACATGCTCACCAAACGCCTTGGGGCCGCCTTTGCATCAGAAGATTCATCCGATGGCCCAGGATCCGGAACGCTGGCAAGTGGTGTGAAGGTGCTCAGTCAGTTTTTGCGCGCTGATGTTGGCATTAAGGGGGATTTTACCGTTTTAAACGGGTCAGGTCTTGCGACCGAGAATCGTGTCACCGCCCGTCAAATCACGACAGTCCTTAACTGGATGGAAAAACGCGGCGAGTTATTTCCTGATTTCCTCGCAAGCCTTCCCGCCAACGGCTGGGACGGCACCCTCAAAAAACGTATCAAAAAATCTGACGGCATGGCCGGCCAAATTCATGCCAAATCAGGGACCCTCACTGAGCCCATCACGGTTGCCGCTCTTGCGGGATATTTTCGCCACCCCAAAGAGGGATGGGTGTCTTTTGCCATCATCTCAAATGGCCGCGAAGGTCGCGGTCAGCCTGGTCTCATGGAGATTAGAAATCTGCAAGATGATGTCTTAAAGCAGATTTTGATGAATTGACCATAGGTACCTCGTAATCCTTGGAACCAATATTCGATTAGCCAGCAAACGTCACAATTGGGCGACCGAGAGCTTAGCGCGGCGCGTTGGGGTCCACTTTACCTGTCAAATGCTTCTCGGGGAGTTATTTTCCGTAAATTGTTATTATATACTTTTAAATATATAAAATTGACAAATTCCCGTAAAATATATACATTAAAGTGTATATATCAAGGAATAAACCGTCCATAGGGTCGCCCCTGATGCAAAAACTAAGTCTTCAATTAAATCTGCCAGATCAAGGCTGGACCACGTGCTGTTATCTAGGATTCTCAACAACCTCGTCCATGACGTTTGAATATGACCTCGACTACGCCAGCCAATTTTTTGGTGAGGGTGGTGTAAAGGCTGTATCCATAAATCACCCCGTAACCATGGAGCCGCTTCGTCGCGCGCTATTCCCCTTTATCCTCGATCTCATTCCCCAAGGCGAGCCACTGCGACGCCTTCTCAGTCGCTATCAAATTAGGAGCGATCAAAACTACTACGAAATCCTCAGAAATGTACCGCTTGCGCCACCCGGCAATATTCGTATTTTAGAGCCATGGCAAGAGTTGGCTCGAACGCAAAAAACCAGTAGTCACCAAGGATTTACCCGAGCTGATATTGTTAAATACCAAAAGGATTTCGTTGACTACATGCTGCAAGTCGGCGCTCCCATTGGTGGCACGAGCGGCGCCGGAGGTGGTTCTCCTAAATACGTTTTGAGAGAAGACCATCGTGGACAGCTTCACGCGGAAGGAATATTGCCCGACGATCAAACAAAGCGCTCGTTTATCGTCAAGTTTCCTTATACGGACAGCAGCAATTCTATCGCGCTCGCGCATACGGAAAAGGCATATCACGACATCTTACGTAAGCTCCAAATTAAAGTGGGCCCACCCATCGAAATCGAGGAGAACGTGCTTTTTATTCCTAGATTTGACCGACAGATTCGCAGCGACAGAACCATGGAATATTTTGGGCTTGAGAGTTTTTACTCTGCCAACCAGGCGTCTTTCCATGGTTCCACGCAGTCCCACGAACAAAATCTGGCGATCATTGAGCAAGTCTGCGCAAAACCTCACGACGATATTTTAGAATATATAAAACGCGATATTGTGAATCAATTGCTCGCGAATACTGACAATCACGGGCGCAACTGGTCACTGCTCAAAATCGGGTCCAAAACTCACCTATCGCCTATGTATGATGTGACGGCCATGAAATTTTTCTCAGAGCCCATATTGGAACTGACAACCTGGTCGAAAGACCATCAATCGATCAAAGACCGCATGCGATGGCTTCAGAAAACATTTCTTATTCCTCTAGATGCCATTTTAGAACATTTTCGTGAACTGTATGCTTGTACTGTCGATTTGGATGACATGTTAGAAGATCACCAGGTTCCCATTGATTTCATCGCGCGATCTCGCGATGCGCGGAAAGCTGTTATGAAGGAACTGAAATCAGTAATCCAAAAATGAAAAAGGAAATTTTTCGATATGCCCGTTTTACGCGATAAGCAACGTCGTAATGAGCTCCGTGCCGAACTCTACAATACATTAGAGTCATCTGGCGGTGACATTGCCGAAACCATAAAGACATTGCGCCGCATACTAGCCAAAGATCAAAGTGAATTTAGCAAAATGACCGGCGTGGGTCTGGCCACTTTGCGAAAAATTGAGCAAAATAACGGTAATATAACCATGGCTACTCTGGAAAAAATTCTATCAAAATTTTCTCTCACAATAGTTGTAACGACCAAAAGTACAGTCACTAAGTAAAATGGGCGTTAAGGATTGGGCCCCGGTCGACCACTCTCGGTGCGGCCCCCACCTGCGGCCCCCCTGCCGACATGGCTCGCTGCATGAGGCAAGATAAGATTTCTGGCCTCTCATGGAGTAAGATTCAGGGCACATGACGGACGTGGCCTCAGGCCCTCAATGACTGTGATGCATTGACTCACAATAGTCAAACGGACTGGCGGCTTCCGACTCAAAAAGAGCTGAAGTACGCCTATAATCATGGTATCCGGTCCGCCGCCGCCACCAACTGGATCACCGAGGCAGGGATGAATCGCTGGCTCTGTTCTGGGTCCACGACGCCTAGTGAACGGATTCGGTAGAAGTGTTGCGGCATCAGCTTGAATTGACGCTTCAAGTAAATCCTCCCTGAGCCCAATCTCAATTTTGATGCGGCCAGCATCCTTTGACAACATCGAGGCATATTCGAACTCGCCATTATATTGCGTTGAGTTCTTGGCGCCGGCGAGAGGAGCGGCGAGCGAACAAGATCGTGGGCTTCGTTTTCAAATATCGCGGAAAGAACCAGGCTGCAAAAATAGTCTTTTTCGATTAGTTCACTGCGAAATCCAGTGGTCCCCTGCGTAAACTCAAGCGCTGCAAGAAACTCCGGGACGTTCTCATGCGGAAGCGGAGCCGTTTTTTTGTTGTCACGCATTGATGATAACCCCCCAAATTTTATCGACACTTCCTCGTTTAGGCTTGGTGGGGTCGAGGGGAATATAACTGCTGCTCACAGAAAGCATTCGTGTTAGGGGGATTAGTATTTGTCGACTGACACCAGCTCGTTGCAACACAAACCCCGTGCGGCGAGCCGCGCCGACGTTCCCAAAGTTAGCCGTTGATTGAATGAGTTCACGAACCCATTCCTTTTGCATGGCGCGTTTTTCGATCCACTCGAATGCCTGTGAGGTCGCACCAAATCGACTCCAGTCATAGATGGCATCTGTAACTGTTCGAGCAGAACTAGAAAAGGGTATTTTGGACCCATCGTGGAGTTCTTGGAAATCTATCGCTCCTATTCGATCACCAACAACCGTAAACTGCGATTTGATTGGCGACTTGTTCTGAAAATCCGTATCGGTTAAAGGCCGCTCGTCCTGCTATTTGATATTTAGCTTTGATTGCATTCATAAGTTTGTCGAGCACCCAGTAAGGATTAGGTCCCCAATTGCCGCCTGGGGGGATCTTGCTTGGCAATAGATAGATACCCCTCATGAGTCGAATTGCAAGTTTTGCGCGGCAAAGTCTTGAATAGAGCTTGCTTTCCTGTTTTGCTGTCAGGCTCATGACTTTCGCAAACTCTCCTGCTTTCACTACATTTCGATCCTGAAGTTGTATCCAAGCGAATAGCTGAGTTTCTATTGGGCCAAGTTGTGGCAATTTATGTTGCATAATATTTCGAGATGACACCCCTTGAGTGTACTTTTCAAGAAATACAATACAAAAAATCCGAAATTGGATATTTTGTGAAACAAGTGCGAGGACCCTTGCGATGATTTTGACATTTAATATTTGTCCATCAAGGTGCTTGCCGGCGCCTAACCATATGATAACAATAGATAAATTTAAGCTAAAGTTTCGGAACAAAACAACCGACCTCTTTCTGAGAGGTAATCGATGAGGTTCAACCGACGGTCATTCAGCACTAGCACACATTCATGGCGCAGCTTATTGCTGCCATGGTGGCTCAGTCTTGCATGGGTAGCGCTCAATAGCCTCTCAAGCTGTACCTCTAAAATCGAAGTCGAGGTGGCCCAGGGCCGCAAAACCTCGGCATCTGCCACCAGCCTTAAACCCATCACCGCCAAACCTGGTGATACGGTCTCCCTCACTGGCACTGGATTTTATACCAAGCAAAAAAACTTGGTTAAATTTACCACCGCCAGCGGTGACACCGTATCTGCTCCCGTGACAGTCACCAGCGACACGGCGGCCTCATTTACGATGCCTGAGGGTGTGGGGCTTGGTCTGACCTCTGTGGTGCTTGAATCCAATGGTCAGCAGATGACCGGGCCTATGAGTTTTGTGGCGGATTTGGCGAGTAATACGCTGCCGATCCTCATTGTCGATCAAGATCAGGTATGCAGCACAATGCAATATATCGACCGCAACGGCGATACGCAGACGGGAACCAAGAATTGTTCTGGTGGCGGCGGTGGTTCAACTACCGCTTGCAGTGCCGATGGTGGCAGTAACTGTGTCGTTGATGGGACGACCTATAAAGCCGCTGCCGTTGCTGGCGCAGCATCAAAAATTCTCTCAGGCCAAACCTTGGCTGGCGTATCTGGTAACGTGACGCTTCCAGCCGTCGGCAAAGTGCTGACGGGCACAGCTTACGGCGTTGGTGGCACGGGCAGCACAGGGACGCTGACGATTCCGACCGCAAGTTTTGTATTAGATACGGCTCCTGCCTACGGTGATCCAGGATCTTCGCAAACACCGTCTCTAACGAGCCGCGGCACTTGGAATCTCACGACGTCATTTCCTGGCGCAGGTTATTATGCTGGCGTGAGCA
>JBILMN010000184.1:0-5852 GCA_044375465.1 Oligoflexales bacterium
ACAGCCCAACCTCACGAGCTAACAGCAAACCAGCCTGTTCGGCTGCACTACACGACAGCGCCAACGGGTGCCGATAATATGTCAACCTATTATGTGAAGTTTGTATCACCAACAGAGTTTTCCATAGTTGCGACATATGGTGGAAGTGTTCCTTTGACAATAGATGGCGGCAGCGGTATCACGGTTCACCGTTGGCAAGATGGAACAGCGGATGTCTGGGATACTATTGATGACGACAATTTCGAAGTCGCGGGCCCTCCGTCTCTCGTAGTGCCGGGGTGGAGCGGAAATGATTGTGGGGGCATTGATACTCCGGAAACTACATCCGACGATGATAATGTTTGGAAGGATGTCACCACCTCAGACGGTGTCGTTGCCTCTAATTGTCTAGCGACACCCGCAAACTGTACGATGCAGGATAAGATCACTGGTTTATGGTGGAGCATGGTGCTTGGAACTGCTGATTCATGGAGCCTTGCGGTCCAAAAATGTGACGCGTTGGTACTGAACGGTAAAAGTGACTGGCGTGTGCCGACACAAAAAGAGTCCCATGAAGCTTACGATCATGGAATGCGCTCAGCGGCACTAGATCAGTGGATCAGTTCTGCGGACATGCAACAGTCCTTTTGGTCTGCATCGACGGTGTCTTTTATCATCAATCAAGCTTGGTATTTTGTCCCTGCGTGGGGGGAGTATAGTTTTAATTCGAAGATCTTAGAATTCTACTCTGTTTGCATCCGTCCTTGAAATGTTAAATGGGGACAGTCGGGGGGACAGTCGGGTGTCCCCATTTAAATTGCATCCGCCCTTGAAATGTTAAATGGGGACAGTCGGGTGTCCCCATTTACCCATTTACGCCCTTGGTATAAGTGCAAAAAACGTCAAATAGCACCAATATCGAGACCGTCTGATCGCTTACTTCTAAAGCAATCAGCATGGGGTGCCGAATCCTCATCGAATCTGCCGATGGAGGAACGTTGTTTTGCTGCTCATGCCGGTAGACATCATGCGATTGGTCTTGATCCTCACTGCGAGTGTATGGATCGTCGTTGGGTGCACTGCCAACCAGTCTACAAGCTGTGAGGATCCCCAGGGCGAAGATTGTCCAACGTCGCCGATTTTTGATGGTGGTGCTGGTTCTGCAACAGTCAAAGTGACATCCCTCAAACCCTTGGTTGCCAGACCAGGCCAGGAGGTGACCGTCAGTGGTTTGAACCTCTCCCCGTCCGTCACCCTGCGCGTGGGTGATCAGATCGTTCCCTGGAAATCGGCAACGGGGGCCACGGCGACGTTTGTGATGCCAGCCACCTCGCGCCCTGGAGCGTTTGCGATTAAGGTGGGGCGTGGTGAGGATACCTCTGGTGTGGTTCACGATGCTGCCAAGTTTATGATTGCCGACAGCGCCGGTGATGCCTATCCGATTTACATGGCGACGCCAGAGAAAATTTGCAGCCCCGAGGTGTTTCGCGACGCAGAGGGTGAACTTAAAACTGGTACCAAAAACTGTGGTGCCGTCGATATTGATCCGTGGGACCTGCGCGTCGGTGTCACAGCCGGAGGGGTCACTGGGAAGTTGAAGGTCAATTGTCGAAATAGGGTCAAGAAATCAGTTTTCGACATGAGTATTCCAATCAGCGTGACATCGGTCAGCGGTGGAACGTTCATCACGGCTGTGGCTCACGGACTCACTGCGGGAGATAGGGTGCGTATTTTGTATAGAGTCCCACCGAGTACGGCTAGCTCTCAAGTAGATTATTACGTGCAGTGGAGCGATACGTATCAATTTTTTCTGACCACATCTTATCCCGGTTCCATTTTAAACATGAATGGTGGTACCGAGGTCTTTGTCGTCCGCTGGGGTGATCTTTCACCTGACATATGGGACACGGTTGACGATTGGGACGATACCAATGGTTCTCCGAGTCCCCCAGAAAGTATCGTGACAGGTTGGTATGATCATGATTGTGGCGGCATCGATTTACCAAACACGACAGCCGATGATGACGCGACATGGAAAGATGTGTCAATCGCTGTTGGCGCCAACCAACCGGGTTGTGCGTCAAATCCCGGAAACTGTACGATGAAAGACAAAATCACGGGCCTGTTTTGGAGTGAGCAGAAATCAAGTGGAAGTTCATGGGCGAATGCGATTTTTATCTGTGATGCGCTCGTTCATAATGATGCTAGTGATTGGCGTCTGCCAACGCACAAAGAGATGCTCGAGGCTTATAGTCACGGATTCAGAAATATCGCGTCAGACACGCTGATTCCCAGGGGCCAGCTCAATAGTGCGTTTTGGACAGCAACAACAAGCGTTGTGAGTTCTCACCAAGGCTTTGTATTCAATTTTCATGTGCCCACTGGTTATACCATTTTCGACAGGTTTGATCCATCACCCCATGTGTTGTGTGTTCGTCCGTGATGTCCGCTCTGAGGCAATAGTATTCAAAAAATGAAAGCCAGCGTTTCCATAGCAATGGATATGACAATGTTTTTTAGAGATTTTTTACGTAAAGCTCTCTTTCACGCATTGATAAAATGCGGATCCAATCACAGGGATTTCAACACTCTTGGCAATAGCTGCTTAAGTCAGGCCTCATTGTTTCCGATCACCTCTCATGTTTCTTTCTGAACAACTTGAATGATCATCAAGGATCATCAATGCATGGGTTGTGGACAAAGTCGATTCTCATGGTTGGATTATTGCTGAGCTGTCAAGCAAAGCAAACGACCGAGTGTGAGGATCCCAAGAGCAGTGATTGCCCGACGTCGCCATTGAGTGCTGGCGGTGCGGTTCAGGGTGACGTGAAAATCACGTCAATTAAGCCGCTGGTCGCGAAGCCTGGGCAAGAGGTTGTGGTCGCTGGCACCAATCTGACCAATGACATCCAACTGCGTATTGGTGATCAGTCGGTCGCTTTGACGAATGCCGATGGTACAAGCGCAAAATTTATCATGCCCATGACCCCCCGAGCCGGGGCGTTTGCAGTCACAGTGGGGCGGCACGATCAATCTGGTGGCGAGGTTGCGGCGGCCGCCAAATTTTTACTGGCTGATAGCGCGGGAGATGCCTATCCAATCTATATGGCGGCGGCAGAGGATATTTGTGCGCCCACGGCGTTTCGTGATGGGGCAGGCGAGCTGCAGGTTGGTTTGAAAGATTGTTCGCCCATTGCGGTCGATCTCTCAAATCTGACTGCCGCAAACATCAAAACTGGAGTGACCATCAATGGTGTCACGGGAACGCTCATCCCGTCGCCGTCTCATTGCATGAATGACGGCGAGACGGGCTGCGTCGTCGCAGGTTCCTACGCCGCAGCGGTGACGACTGGTTTATCATCAAAAGTCATGTCCGGTGAGGTTGTGGCTGGAATCTCTGGGAGTGTGACGCTGCCTCCCGACGGAAAAGTCTACGTCGGTACATCCTACGGCGTCGGTGGTACCGGGAGCACGGGGACGTTAACATTGCCAGCTCCGGGATCTGTGATCGCGACAGCGCCCACCTATGGAGATCCATCAAGCCCCGTGACGCCGCAGCTACCTGTTTGCGCAAGTGATGGAGGCATCGGGTGTGTGACGACCCCTGGGTTCAAAGCGGCTGATATGTCCGTGGCCACAGTCGGGAACATCAAGAAAAACGTGATCATTGCTGGCGTTGTCGGTGATTACCCGTCCGTTGGCAATCCTCTGGCAGGAGATACGTCGGTCCCGGATCTGACGAATACTTTTTTTAATTCCAAGATCACGTCCAACGCGGATTTTGAATATTTCGACTCTGCGGGGAACGCTTATGTCCATCCAGGTGACGGCGATGTGATTCCGGCAAAAATTGCCAGTGGTGTCGATATTTTTGGAACGGTGGGTATGATTACGAGCCCGCCCGCGTGGGATCTGCGGGTCGGAACCTCGGTCGTCGCGCCATCCGGAACGATCTCTGGCTTGCTCAAAACGAATTGTCGCAGCGGGGCTGCAGTCGCCTCACTCGATATGGATGATTATCCGCGTCCCGTGACATTTGATACTGGGAACAATTGGGTTAGCCTCACGGCCCATGGCTATGCAAATAACACAGCAGTCAAACTGTATGCGGCCTCCATGCCTACTGGATTTTCTGATACGGCAACCTACTACGTGCTGAATGCGACGACGAATAATTTTCAATTGACGGCAACTTCCGGTGGCTCGACAGCTGTGCCGATCACATCAGGAGCAGCCATATATATGTATAAAGTCGGTAGCGGATCGCTTGATGTGTGGGATACCATTGACGACTTCAACGTCTCGACCTCCATGATGTTGACCACTCCAAGTTCCTATAGCGGCTGGGGTGATGCAAATCTTTGCGGTGGTCTCACGTCGGTTGCCTCAGATAGCGCTGTGTGGATGGATGTCACGACGGATGTCGGCGGTGCTGCATCCACTTGTGGTGTTACAGCCACAAATTGTTCCATCAAAGATAAGATTACCGGACAAGATTGGCATAAAGCTGATGGGACCACTAGAAACTGGTCACAAGCACTCTCATTTTGTGATGGGCTGACTTACAATAACAAATCAGACTGGCGGCTACCCACGCAAAAAGAACTTTTGGAGGCCTATAATCACGGAATTATGACGACCGCTGATGCTCCAAACTGGATGACACAGATAAGCCTAGGTGCATCTTACTGGTCTTCGACGACGAATGCGTCGGACTCCGGAAATGCCTGGCGTTTGATCTTCCGATCCGGAAACTCGATCACATCGACAAAAACAGGTGTGCACAGCACCATCTGCATTCGACCATAAATCATTCGATTTTATTTGAAGGCGCTCGGGGTGTGCTCAATCAGGCCAGGGGAACCCACCACTATTAGGTGGGCGTCATCGACCGGAACTTCAGGCTTCCTCCTAACGCAGAGCGGGAGGCTTGCACACCGTCTCGGAAATCTGACTCCCTTATATATAAGCATCGGTTCTCCGGCGGAAAACTGAGCCAACACCCCGAGCAAGAGTGATGATACCACAGGTGACGGTGGGATTCTAAGCAATAAGCGTGGCCTTCGGATTGCGGAGCAAGAAATCTTTTACATGGCATGTCAGACAAGGGCGGCGTATAAGCAACGGTTTCTGATGATTTTGCAAATGTTGAGTTTTGGACCATGACGACCCCAGTTGTTTTTATTGTAGCGACGCCGATTGGCAATCTTGACGACATCACGCCGAGGGCTCTTGCGACCCTCAAAAGTGTCGACATTATTGCCGCCGAAGATACTCGTAACACCAGAAAACTACTCACTCATTTCGGTATTTCCGGCAAGGAGCTTGTGAGTTATCACGATCACGTCGAGGAGGCCAAAAGTCGGCAGCTTGTGCGGCGGCTTGTCGATGAGGGGCGTAGTTTGGCGTTGGTGTCCGACGCCGGAACACCCTGTGTGGCCGATCCTGGCTATCGTCTCGTCAAGGAGGCCAAGGAGCAAGGCATCAAGGTGCATCCGGTGCCGGGGGCATCGGCTCTGACAAGTCTTGTCTCTGCGGCTGGACTGCCGTCAGACCGTGTGCTTTTTGTTGGGTTTTTGCCGACCAAAGAGTCTGATATGAGGCGTGAGATCCAAAGCTGGGCCGTCTCCCGCGCTTCTGTGGTGTATTTTGAGCCAACCAGGCGGCTTGAGGTGTCACTGGCCATGATCGCTGAGATTTATCCGGCGGCCGAGGTGTCGGTCGGTCGTGAACTGACAAAGCTCTATGAAGAGATTGAAACGATGCCGGTGGCACGCATGCTTGATTGGGTGCGGGGGCATAGTGTGCTCAAAGGTGAGGCTGTGGTGATGGTGCGGCCGGGAGTTGAGACGGCTTCAGGCGACGCGGGAGCA
>JBILMN010000185.1:0-5844 GCA_044375465.1 Oligoflexales bacterium
GAAGATCAGGCGTTAATCGCCGGATGTTTCAAAGCGATTCAGACCAGTTTTCGAGGATTCGCTTGTATTCTGCAAGCCACATAGCACCTCCCTCACCGTCAATAACACGGTGATCAAAGGTTAACGACGCCATCATCATAGGCCTGATCACGATCTGGTCTCCGGTAATGACGACTGGCCGTTTGACGATCGCGCCAATACCAAGCATGGCAACTTGTGGTTGATTGATGATCGGGTTGGAGGTGATGGATCCCCAGCCTCCTGGATTGGTCACGGAAAACGTACCACCAATGACCTCGTCTGGTTGTAATTTCTTGGAACGAGCGCGGCTCGCAAGATCGTTTAGAGCGCGGCAGATTTCTGTGAGAGATTTTTTTTCGGCGTTTTTGATGACTGGGACAATCAAGCCGCCACCGCCTTCCGCCCCAAGGGCCACGGCACATCCGATATTAATGCTGTCCTTCCATAGAATCTCATCACCATCGACAGAAACATTCACAATCGGAAATTTTTTGATGGCTTGTACGGCAGCAGCGATCAAAAGGGGCGTGTAAGTGAGATTAAATCCCTCCCTTTCCGCAAATGTTTTTTTGCACCGCTCGCGCATGGACACCAATTTTTCCAGGTCAATTTCAAAGGTGGTCGTGACATGGGGGGACGTCCGGACGCTTTCCACCATGTGCTCGGCGATCAAACGACGCATTTTTGTCATTTTTTCGCGACGGACCGCCACTCCCTCCAGTGTTTCGAGACCATTGGCGATGGTGGTGGCGACTTTTGCAAGCAGAGGTTTTTCGGTGGCCTGAGGGCTGGCCGCGGCAAAGGCGTCGGGGGTTTGCTGCCAATTCAAGAGGTCTTGCTTGGTGATCCTACCGTGGAGTCCGCTGCCCGGGACCCGCCGCAGGTCAATCTGAAGATCACGTGCCATCTTGCGGACCAGAGGCGACGAACGTGTGACCACAGAACCGTCGTTAAAGAACGCCTGCTGTGGGGCTGACGTGCGCAAAACCCGCTCGGATGTTGCGACGACGGGGGATTTTTGGTTCTTTGACGACGATGCCAATGCACCTGCTTTAGCGGCCGTTCCGCCGGCAGGGATTGCGGCTCCTTCAGGGCCAATCCAGGCGATGGTGGCATTGACTTCGACTGTGGCCCCCTCGATGGCGATGGCCTTTAGTAGTGTGCCAGAGGCGGGCGAGGGGATTTCGGTGTCAACCTTGTCTGTGGAGACCTCAAGAAGTGGTTCATCCTTGCTGACCGAATCTCCCGGTTTTTTGAGCCATTTGACGAGTGTCGCTTCCGCGATGCCTTCGCCCATGGAGGGTAGAATCACTTCTGTAACTTGTGCGGACATGGTCAGCTCCTCATGACTTACATATGGACGGCAGCACCGAGGGCGGCATGGGCGGCTTCCATGATGGTTTCGCTCAGCGTCGGATGGGGGTGGATGGTGTGCGCGATCTCATCGACAGTGGTTTCCAGAACCTTGCCAAGTGAGAACTCGGCGATCATCTCTGTGGCTCGGGCATGGACAATGTGCACTCCGAGAATCTCACGATACTTTGGTTCAAAAAGGATTTTTATGAAGCCATCTGTCGCATCTTCGATTTTGGCTTTCGCCATCGGGCTAAATGGAAACTTGCCAGACTTGTACTCGATGCCTTTTTCTTTGAGGGTTTTTTCGGTCATCCCGATCGATGCCACTTCGGGGTAGGTGTAAATGGCGCTGGGGTTGGCTTCGTAGTGAACTTTATGAGGTTTTTTACCAGCGATCACTTCAGCGCAGTGCATGGCCTCGGCGCTTGCGGTGTGAGCAAGCATAGGCGTAGGAATGACGTCGCCAATCGCATAGATGCCGTCCACATTGGTCTTGTAAGTCGCAAGGTCAACTTTGATGCTGCCACGCTCGGTCGGGATTCCTACGGTATTCAAGCCGATATCGTCTGTGACCGGCTCTCTGCCAATAGATACCAGAACTTTTTCGAAGACCCGGCTGCCATCGGCTGTGGTTAACGTCACGCCTGCTTTGCCTTTGTCTTCGACTCCTGTGATCTTGACGCCGGTTTCAATGGTCACGCCTTGCTTCTTGATGCAACGGACCAATTCTTTGACGGTCTCTTCATCCTCAAATGGCAGGATTTGAGGCGCTGCCTCAACAACCGTGACTTGTGATCCAAACCGGGCGAAAATACTTGCGAACTCAATGCCGACAACGCCGCCGCCAATAATGCACAGGCTGTTTGGAACTTCGGTGATGAAGAGAATATCGTCAGAGCTGATGATGCCTTTGCCATTGGTTTTAGCAAATGGTAGTTGGCGTACGCGGCTGCCTGTTGCAATCATAATGTTGCGGGTTTCTAGGTTGGAGATGGAACCAGTAGCACTGGTGACAGATACCTTGCCTTTGCCAGTGATGCGTCCGTGTCCTTCGAAGGTTTCGATTTTATTTTTTTTCATCAAAAACCGGAGGCCTTTGCGCTGATCATCAACGATCTTGTTTTTGCGGCCCATGATTTTTTCCCAGGAGTACTTCGGACTTCCGGCCTCAAAACCCAGATCGCTGAGATGCTGCAATTTATCCCATGTTTTCGCACTCTCAAGCAGTGCCTTCGTTGGGATACAGCCAACATTAAGACAAGTGCCACCGAGGTGTTGAAATTTTTCGACCAAGGCTACTTTGAGTCCGAGTTGCGCTGCGCGGATTGCGCCGACGTATCCTCCGGGGCCTGAACCAATGACGACAAGATCAAAAGCGGTGGATGACATGATGATGAGCTCCATAGGGCCAAGGGGCCGTGAAATCAGATTTAAGTCTAGGGAATGTAATGGAAAATCGGTGATCTTCCAATCTTGTTTTTAGGGACGCAAACATCGTTGCCTCAGCGAAAATAATGTGATTTCATGGAGTTGCGTTTAAATGCCGCGGATGGTTGGTGATTGATCATGCTTAAAAACGAGACAATTGGGTTTGCCTGGTTTTGGGAAAGTCTTGACCAGTACCTGTTTAAAATGGGTCTGAAGCAAACGCAGCAGAGACGTCTCATTGTGCAACACTTTTTGGCGCTCAATGCGCATGTGGACGCAGACGAGTTGCATCGTCGTGTGAGTGCCGCAGGGCACGATGTCGGACTAGCCACGATTTATCGGACGCTCAATCTGCTGACCGAGGCCGGGTTGGTCGAGCAGAAATCTTTTCAGGACGGACGGCACGTTTTTGAGGTGGCTCATCCAGATCAGCATCACGATCATTTGATCTGCACCCGCTGTGGCCAGGTCATCGAATTTGAGGACCCGGAAATCGAGAGCCTGCAAAATCAAATTGCCGAAAAATTCGGAATCTCTTTACAGTCTCATCGTCTGGATCTTTTTGGTGTCTGTGTGGATGAGTCCTCCTGTGCCGATCGCTCGAGGCTGCGTTCTGTGCCCAAGTGATTGTTGAAGGCTGTGAGCGGATGAAACAACGGCGGCCCTAATTTCGTTCTGGTTTTCGCTTTTGTGTGCGGGCCGATAGGACACGGGTTAAGGCAAGTTTTGTGATGGGTTTCGGTACATGCGCATCAAAGCCAGCATCGTAGCATTTTTTGACCTCGTCGGTTAAAGTGTTCCCCGTTACGGCCACAACCCTAGGTGTCTGTTTTGCTGCTCTCCCATTGGCTTTGGCACGAATGGTCCGCAGCACCTCAAAACCGTCAATATCGGGCATCTGCAGATCCAAAAAAATAACCGGAAAATCTTTTTCGTCGAGCCAGCGGATGGCATCTTTGCCACCGGATGCCTCGAAACATTTGAATCCCAGAGACTCGAGCATTTTTCGCAAGACGATGCGATTAGTTGCCGTATCGTCGACGATGAGAACGTCGCATGACTCTATCAAGATCAATGGATCATCACCCATAGACCGATTGTTTGCGGCCGAAGGCTGCACGGGGATGGCGACCGATACAAGGGTGCCCGAGCCCGGCGTGGAACTGAAGCTCAGGGAGCCATCCAGGAGGCCGATTAGGGTTTTGACAAGGTTGAGCCCGAGGCCACTACCGCCAAATTTTGTTGGTACACTAGCATCTGCCTGGGTGAATCGCTCACCAATGATCGAGAGCGTCTGCGGGGACATACCAACTCCGGTGTCTCGGATATCCCATTTTGCGAGAGTTTTTTCCTCTGTTGAGATTAAGTCAAAGTGCAGTCTGACATGGCCATTGGCTGGTGTAAACTTTATGGCATTGCCGATCAAGTTGATGAGAATTTGCTTGATGCGCAAATCATCGGTGACGTAATGACCCGAGCACTGTGAGCTCGTCTTGATGTCAAGATTGACTTTTGCCGTGCTGGCCTGTCCTCGGAATAAATTTACGATGTCCTCGGATAGTGTTTTGAGATCGACTGGTTCAGGATGGATTTCAAGCTTGCCAGCCTCAATTTTTGACATATCGAGAACATCATTGATCAGTTGCATCAGCGTCTCTGCTGCGCTGAGTCCCATCTGAACAAAGCGGGTTGCGTCTTGTGGTAGTGTTTCATCAGAAAGTAGCTGCAACGATCCAATTACGGCGTTGAGCGGGTTGCGGATTTCGTGGCTGACGTTTGCGATAAAATCCGTTTTTGCCATGCTTGCTGCCAATAATGCTGCATTAGCTTCCTGTAAAAGTTTGGCATCTGCTGCGATACGCGCGGTAGTTTTGCGCAATTCCATCTGCGCGACGACTTGCCTTGCGAGCATTTTTAGCATGGATTTCTGGCTGTCGGAGAGATCTCCGGCCTGATGATCAATGACGCAAAGTGTCCCTAAATTATTGCCGTTTGGAGATGTCAAGGGGACACCTGCATAGAAGATGACTCGCGGTTCTCCTGTTACGAGAGGGTTATCCGCAAAACGTGGATCTTGTTTTGCGTCAGAAACCAGCATGACATCGTTACCGAGAATAGCGTGACCGCAGAATGAGACATCGCGTGGAGTTTCATGGGCGGCAAGGCCCACCCTGGATTTGAACCACTGACGATCTTTGTCTACGAGACTGACGAGCGCGATGGGTTTGCCTGAGATCATGCTTGCAAGTTGTGTGATGTCATCAAAACCCGGCTCAGCGGCGGTATCCATGATCTGATACTGATCCAGATCAAGTTGTCGCATTGCTTCGTTGTCAGGACGGATCGGCGGTTTCATGGTGGTGATTCCGACTGAGGGCCATTGTCCCGCTCAAGCCTCTTGATGCCTGGGGCCGGATTTGCTTTACGAAATTCTGGGTTTGTCATCCTTTGGAAAAAATCGGAGTACTGCCGTCCGTGGTCTTTGTAAAAAGATTCGTCGACATTCATGGCAAAGCTGAGCACGATCATCATGACGCCAATGGCAATGACGAAAACAAGAGCCGCTTTAACGATGGTTGGATCGATGTTTTTTGGCCAATCAAATCGTCGATCAAGCGATGATTTTGATTGGATCAATTTTCGGGTTGTCCGCGGCCAATTTCTTTTGGGTGAATCGTCAAGATCGATAGCCGGATCTGTCAAGTCCTCTGATGTCCTTGTCGACAGTTGGTCGGAAGAATTTACATTGGCACTCGTTGATGGCAGGGACGGGGGTGTAGTTGTTGGTAGAGTTGTTGGGATGGCGATCGGTGTGGTTGTCTGCTGATTGGTTATCGTACTTGGCGTAGTTGTTGAGAACTCCTTTTGGTAGTAGTTTTCGACCATCAACATGAGGTTATTTGACAATTTAACCTGCTCTTCGCGATCGACATCCGCCAGATAAAAATGTGCATGATGGTTAAATTGAGTCGCGTGCAAGGTGGACGTCACCTCTGTGGTGTTTGTGATTTTAATATATGGGTCTCGTCCCAGAGAACG
>JBILMN010000186.1:0-5770 GCA_044375465.1 Oligoflexales bacterium
TCCTGGAGTCGGCGAAACTTCGGCGGCCTCGAGAATTTTTTTGATGTTGTGCGTCGTATCGATTTTCATAGCGCCAACGCTACGCTTTTTGGGCGGCAAAGGCGACGAACATCTTCTTTAAAATATCTAATGATTACGGTGCTTTAAAAGATGTCTTCGGCGGACCATTGTGATTTTTGAAAAATGTCCGCCACCGACATTTTTAGCAACACGAGGCCGGGCCAGTTAAGGGGGTTTTCGTTCTTATCCATAAAATGAGATAATATTGAAGCGTTTATCTTTATTTTAAGGTTGGTGCTTTCATGCAAAAAGTGATCGGTCTTGATATCGGCAGTTATTCCATCAAAGCGGTGGAGATTATCAATTCATTTAAGTCTTACCAGATTAAGAATTTTTATGAACTTGAGATGTCTTACCGCGATGATGTCGAAAAGAATGTGGTTCTGGCTCAATGTCTTGAGCAACTGTTCAAGGATAACCATCTGCAGGCCGACCGGATTTTAACGGCGATGCCGGGGCAATATATCTCAAGCAGGATCGTGCCGGTGGGGTTCTCTGATCCGCGAAAAATTAGCATGGCTGTGCTTGCGGAAGTGGAAGACGCAGTCCCATTCAATCTTGAAGACATGATCGTTGATCACCAGATTCTTGGAACGGCTCCAGACGGGCAAACCATTGTCATGGTGGTGATGACGCGCAAAGCGTTTCTCAGAAGTTTTCTGGAGCATTTGAACCATGTGGATATTGACCCCAAGCTGATCGACGTCGATAGCTTGTCGTTCTACAATCTGGCTCCCTATTTGCGGTTGGAGGCGGATGAATGTGTCGCGATGGTGGATATCGGTCACGAGAAAACCTCTGTGTGTTTGGTTCAGAACGGGCAGCTCAAGATGTTTCGGTCGATCAATATCGGCGGCGCATACTTGACCGAGTTTTTGTCCCGGGATCTTGAATCGACACTGGCTGAGGCGCAGCAGACAAAACATCGGGTGAGTCGTCTGGTCTGTGAGGCGGATCCTGGCATGGGGATGAACCCACAAGATAAGCTTGTGGCCGAACGTATGACGCTCGCGTGTAATGCGATTGTCAAAGACCTTGGTCGGACGCTTTATGCGTTCAAGACTTGGGACCGGACAAAAATCTCGCGTATTTTCCTCTCGGGCGGTTCGGCTCGGATCAAGAACATGGACCAGTATCTCGCCGAGCAACTGGGAATTCCCGTATATCTGAATAGACTTGACGCGACGGATCTGAAAATTGATGAAAATCTTGCCGACAAGGCGCTTGTGATGCCGCAAAGCGTGGCGATTGGTATGCGTTCTGTTGTCAGCGCCAAGAAACACTCGCAGATCAATCTCCGCAAAGGAGAGTTTGCCTACGTGCAAAACTATGCGCAAATTATGCGCATCGGCAAGATTGTGGGTCAGGTCTTGGGGGTGGCGATCTTGCTTCTGATGGTGTCTTACGGCTTCCGTAGCTTCCTCTATGGGCGGCAAATGGCTCAGCTAGAGAAGGAATATCAGAAGGAGTATTCTGGTATCGGTGTCGCACGCAAAAAAATCCAGGGGGCTATGGACTTCCAGCGTTTTCGCAGCGATGTACGTACATCGGTGCAAAAGGAAATCACGGCACGCAAGGAGGCCGTCGATGGATTTCTTGCGGTGTCTGGCACGAGCCCCGGACTTCTTGTCTTGCAGGACATCAGCAATGCGATTCCAAAGACAGTCAAGATCGACGTGACGCAGTTCATGTTCACTGGCGCGCAGGGCCAACCAGGCGGAAAATTGCAGATCAAGGCTGAGACCGATGGTTATTCGTCAGTGGAAGCTGTCAAAGAGGCGATCAAAAAGATTCCGACGATCTCGGACGTTGAGGAGAAGCAGTCGGGTGGCAAACCGGGAACCGATAACAAGGTGATCGAGTTTTCGTTGATTATGTCCTACAAGTCCGGCGCAAGCGGTCGGAAGGGGTGAGGTTTTAGCATGAGTGCGATGGAAGAATTTCAGGAAAAAATCAGGAATCAATGGGCTGCGTTGACCTCCGATCTGAGAAAACGCGTCTTCGGGGCCAACAATGAAAATCTCGATCTGCTGGTGGATTCTTTTTATAAGTTGGAGCCGCAGCAGCGTAATGGCGTGATCATTGGCGGAGTTGTGGGGCTGGTGGTCATCGTTGTCGGATTTTTGGCCCTTTACTTTGCCCAGGTCAATTCACTCAACCGCGAGTTGAACAAGCGATTTGATGCGTTGTACGAGATACGCGATTTACGTGCCGACTATCAGCGTGAGGATCGGAGATTTCAGGCATTAGTGGACGCGATCTCAGGTGGCACTGCCTCGATGAGGATCAAACCGTTTTTCGAGAAAATCGCCAATGAGCAAGGTGTTCAACTTGAGGGGCTCACGGAGATGAAAGCGCCATTGCCTTCTGATAACGCTCTCGGTGAAAGGTTTCAGGAGGTCAAGGTTGAAATGCGCTTGAACAATATTTCAATCCCAAAACTCCTCAACTTTATCGTCGAGGTGGAAAAAGGCGGCGGATTTGTCCGCATTCAGGATCTTCAGATCCGCGCGCGGTATGGAACCAAGTTGTTTTTTGATGCACAGATTAAGGCGCGCGCTCTTGCGGCGGCGGGGTGAACGATGATGCAGTCCATTAAAAATCCTAAAATTATCGCCGGAATGGTGGCACTGTTTCTCGGCAGTTTCCTGTTTTTTTTATATCTTTCGTTTCCCTACGGCGTACTGAAAGAGGCTATAGCCTCCCAGGTGCAGCTTGCTACGGGTATGACCTTGCGGATGGAGTCCTTCGGTCCAACATTTCCGCTGGGTTTCAGTGCGGATGGTGTGGAGATCTACAAAGGGTCGTCGGCACGATTAAAGGTCAAGTCAATGACGGTCAGTCTAAGTGTTTGGCAGATGTTCTTGGCAAGACTGGGCATCAATATTGACGTTGAGGATCAGAAGGGCGGCGAAATTGATTTAGGTATTGGTTTTGGGGTTTTCGATCTTCTTTCGGGCAATGGTGGATTGCCATCTGTTGTGTCGATGAGGGCAAAGTCTTTTGAGATCGATTCGCTGACAGCCTTTGCGATTCAGACTGCTGTGGATCAGGGCATTGGTGGTCCCATGGCTGGTCCTCTGCTGGGCAAGCTTGGTTTGCGGGGTAAACTTTCTGGAACGCTTGATTTGAGCCTCAACGGCAAGGTTCTAGCTCAATCAAGTGGCGACATCAAAGTGCAATTGAGGGATTCCGTGCTTGTGTTGTCAGATCCATCGCTGAATTTTCCGGATCAAGCCTTCAAAATGGCGCAGATTACAGCAAATATGGCATCAGGCACGATCAATGTAGATCCCAGTACGCGTTTTACGACGGCTGATCTTGATATGGGTGTTGAGGGGAAAGTCGCTCTGCGGGCTCAGATGGCTAATAGTGACCTGAGTTTGAAGGCCTTTGTCAGGCTGCAAGGGTTGCTGGGAGAGCAGTATGGGGTACTTGTTGACGCCATAAGCAATGGTATGAGCAAAAACGGCTCCCTCAACTTGCAGATTGCCGGCACCGTGGGCGCTCCACAGATTAATCCAATCTAGGTGCTTTTCAGGACTGTTTTTTGACTTTTCATACCGTGCTGCCGTAAAATGAATCTAGTAGCACAATGGACATCAGTTGATCGCAGTCGAGTCATAGTGGGCAGGTATTTTTATGGCTTCATGGTCTGAGCGGGCGTGTACAGCGCTGACAGTCTACTATGAGCGGGGAGCCCGCGCCCTTGAGCTGATTCGTTGTGAAGCGTGGGATGAGGCGGATGCGATTTTGAATATGCGCAAAGCTGCATTCCACAACTTCAGGGCAGCGGATCATCTGGCGTTGAAGGAAGGTTACACGGCAGAGCAGGAGGCTCAGCTCAGGGCGATATGGGGGCAGGTATCCTCTGTGGACTCGGAACTGTTGTCAGCAATGACGGCGGCTCGCGGGAAAATGGAGGCCGAGATTATCAGGCTTTCCAAGGTCAAGGCGACATTGGGACGTTTCAGATCCGGTCAAACATCTGACTCAAAACTGGAAAAGCCCGTGTGACAGTTGGTGATCGAGACGTATTGATGCGAGTGAATTGATCCAAACTTAAATCTTTAGGAGTAGGGACATGGCAGGGAACGCGATCAAAAAACCAAAGTTGGCACTTGTCTACGGCAATTTGCCGACCATCGAGGAGATTGATCAATTTCAGCTATTGAAAGATACCTATGACGTATTCGTCATCACCAGCGAGAGCGTGGCAGAATATATCTCACGGTCGTCCAATTACAATGACCTGCGCTGTGTCGCCTTGCCGGATCATGATGAGAATCCAACCTATCTGCCAGGGCTCGAAAAAGCCCTTGCTGGATTTGACGTGGTTATCGTTAAGGAACGTCTTGGACTTTATGCTTACCAAGCGGTCAAAGCGAAGTGGTGCAATAATTTCAGGCTCGCTGTTTGGGTCGATAATTTGACGCCATTTCCGGGCGAGGATCTCGATCAATTCCGGATCATTCGTCAGGAATTGGCCAATGCCGCTGATACATTTATCGTGCAAAGTAACGCAGCACGCGAGACCCTGATTCTTGAGGGTGTGGAAGCCTCGCGAATCACATTTTTTGAGCCATTTGCGGCACCTCGAGTCAAGCGAAGCCTCAAGGGACGCGCCAAAGCATTGTCAGTGCTTGGTCTCAAAGATGGTGATTTCTTGATTGGACACTTGGGGCAAATTGAGTGGGAAGAGGACCTGTTACTTCTACTGCACGCCGCTAAATCGGCGATGAATGCCAACGCTTCTTTGAAACGTCGTCTTCGTATCGCTCTTTGCGGCGTCGGTTCCGCGTCGGAAGAGATCAATGAGCGTGCAACCAAGCTCGGTCTCAAAGGACGGATTGTGTTTGTGGCGCCCGGGCGTGATGCTTTCGACACCATGTTCATGGCCTGTGACGCATTCTTCTATAGCAACACGGCTCACCATGACCGCATGGAAGGCGATCCTTACAGATTGGTGACGGCGATGGTTAATAAGGTTCCCGTCATCGCGTCACGCAATCCTATTGTTGAGGAGTACATCGGTAAACACCGTGTTGACTTCTGTCCTGGTTCCATCGAGAGCTTGGCCACCGCGATTGAGAAGGCGTCAGAGGCGAAATCTCTGGTGAATAACATCGCAAACAAGAACGCTGCGACTTTCGATCAACGATTCAATCAAGAGCGTGTGACTCGTCGTATGGGTGCCGCATTGGCCGAAGTACAAAAGCGCGAGATTCGTCGCGATCACAATGCGATTGATCGTGCCGTGATTGAAGTGGAGTCCTGCATCAATGCCGGTGACTATCTTGATGCGGTTGACCGCATCGAAATGCTGTTCAATACCGGAGCGGTTCCGCTGTACCACCAGGCGAACCTGATGCGTCTAGTGGGTGACTGTTTCACGCGCCTCGGCGACTCGACTAGCGCCAAGAACGCATACAACAAAGCACTTGGCATTGATCCATTCTCGGCGAAGTCACACATCGGGCTTGGTACCGTGGCTCTGACGCGCAATAGTTATGATGGTGCAGTGATTCACTTCCAGAAAGCCGTGAGCTTGGCCCCCAATGACGAAATGGGAAGTTTTGGTCTTGGGCTTGCGTTCCAGGGTCTTGGTGAGGTCACTGAGGCCAACAAGTGGGTTGCTAACGCGTGTCGCCTCAATCCGCTGAATGCACCCGCCGTATTCACGTTGGTGAAACTTGCCTATGAGCGCAAT
>JBILMN010000187.1:0-5741 GCA_044375465.1 Oligoflexales bacterium
GCTAAAATCGTGAAGACTGCAAATATACAGCCGACACTCCATAGCCCGACCGCCTAACAGATCCTCTGGGCTAAAAGATCGGTGCATGTCAAAATTTTCATTGGTCTTAAGCACCTGCGGGTATTTCTGTGCGGCTTATTTGGCTTGGAATTCAGGATACGGAGTCCACGTCATCGCCAATCAGTGACAGAGGAGTGACGTCTTCTGCATCGAGAAGGCGCGCTGTTTCGGGATCGTCTTTGAGGATTTTGATCACCTCTTTGATGGGTTCCCGGCGCACAATAAAGTCAAAGTGACTCATGTCATTCATGGCGATGTTGGTGATGTTGGCGATGCCTGATCGTGGGCTGAAGGTGCCAAGTTTGCCGCGGGCAATCGTGTCTTTTTCGCTGTATAAGCAGAAAATTTTGAGACTGTCAGGCACGTCGCTATCTTTGAGATACTTCAAAAAACTGCTGCCGGGACGCATCTGCCATACATCTCGCCAAAAAAATCCCAGCGGTGTCACCAGCGCTAAATAGGTAAAGTAGCTGCCATTGCAAGGAGCGGCCATGGTGACAAGGCGGTCACAGTATTTGCTTCCACCAAGTTTCAAGAGCCACCACAGGGCGACGAGAGATCCTTTGGAGTGGGCGACAATGTGAACCTTGTTAAATCCGTGGCGGTCCATTTGCCGCTTTAATTTGTAGTCGATGAAACTTGCGGTCTCCATGACGCCTTGAGTGAAGAAGGTGCCGAAGAGACCGCCAAGGTTAAAGCTCATAACGTCAAATCCGGCTGCGACCAGTTGACGCTCGATGACGTTCAGGGATCTTTGGCTTGAGAAGAAACCGTAGATCAGCAGAACAGGAACCTTGCCGGGGGCGATGGTGCGATTGCGCCTTACAATTTGATTGTTCAGGCTCGCTTCGGCAAGGATCTCGCGGTAGGCGGCCAAAAGGGTTGCGTACATTCCTCGACCTTGTTTGCGGCTGATCCATTCAAATACCAAAAGCGGTGCGATGATCAGGCCTGCCGTCAGACCGATGGCATTCACGGTCCATCCCAGCAGGGTGACCTTGGGAGATGACATGTACACAAGGAACACGCACTCTGGCAATGTTCCCAGAAATGTACAAAGCAGCACGCGACGAGGTCTTAGGTTAAATGCACCGGCCAAAAAACTCACGACGTCGAACGGAAAAATCGGAATGAGCCGGGCAGCAAAAATAATTTTGTAGTCTTGGGTTTGGATGAGGCGCAGGGTGGAGGGCAAATTGCGGCTCATCCAGGGGATGACCATGCTGCGTCCTAAAATGTAGGTCAGGCCATAGAGCGGTATGGTGGACAGCATGCTCGCCAAGGCCGCAAGCATAATGGCCTGACCCTCGCTGAAAGTCCTGGCTGCCAGGTACGTTCCAAAAACATGGGGCGTCAGCACAAACGGCCTGACCAGTGACAGCAGCAGGTAGTGGGCCGGTCCCAGTCTTGTATCGCCAATGCATTGCTCCACGCCATTGGGGCACCAAACATGCCAAAAACTCCAGGCGATGATCGCCGCAGTCACAAGCAGAGCACCCTCCATCAGCAGGGCTGCGCGCAGATAATTGAATTTGAACACGGAACGGGGGGCATGCGAAAATTCGTCATGATTATTGGTGAGAGGGCGATAAGACGGATGGTTTTCATCCGCAGACGGTTTGCTGGAAGCATCCGTTGCTGGTCTTGATTGTGGTCCTGATGGATCATCAGGTGGCATCATGACGGGGCCTGCCCTTCGCGTGGCTATGGTGTCGGCAATGAAGGGTGCCTTCACGGTGGATCGTCCCTTGATTTTCATCTAATATATCGGAATCTTGCAGAAATTTTTTAAGGGAGCCCTCAAGGATATGCCGCATAATATCGGTAAGTATCTATTAATACTAGGTTTATTGTTTGCCTCAGAGGCCCCGGCGGCGTCCCTGGAACAGCTCCGGGAGCGGGTGCGCTCAGCGGGCGACGATATGCTGGAAAATCTTGAGGTCAGTTACGTCTACGGTGGCAACAAAGTGGGTGATGTCAAAACCTGCGAACAGTGCAACCAGTGTCTTGAGGAGAAACAGCCGGCCCCCAAAGAGCGGTTTAAAATATGTGGCGTCTGTGGTGGCTGTAGTCTTGATTGTTCTCATTTTGTTCAGTTGGTTTTTGCGCGTGCAGGTCTCGGGTTTCCCTATCTGACGTCGACACAGATGCTGGATCTGAATGCTGACACGCTCGAACGTCGCTATCAGCTTCGCCCGGTGAAGCATGATGATCGGCAGTCTGAGTCGGATGTGATGCCCGGCGATTTGCTGGTTTACCGCGGCCATGTGGTGATCGTGGAGGCGTTCCACGGCAATGGGCAAGCGGACATCATTCATGCTACCGGAGGTCGCGATATCCGCGAGCCGGGGCAGGGGATTCAGCGCGAGCGTTTTGTCATGATCGAGCGTTTTCGTGGGCCGCTTCTGCGCGTGTTGCGGCATCTTCAGTTTCATCAGGGCGGCAGACAAAGTGTGGCAACATCATCCACTCCGAAGCAAGGAAGCGGCGCGATCCCAGGGCGATTTAAGCTGCGGCCAGTGGAAAAACGCCGCGTGGATTGAGTGGTGGAAAGGCTGATTTTTGCCTATTTTTGCGCCAAAACAAGCGGGTTTAACCGGTCTGACGGCGCATTGTATTGATTTATGTCATTGATTCAGGATACTTTGTCCATTCGCTTGGGCACGCGGTGTCTAGGCCATTGAATATTGCAAATGCTTAGAAACATAGGAATCTCGCATGTACTCAACCCAGGATTTCCGCAAAGGTCTCAAAATCGAATATAACGACAAAGCTTGGTCGATTGTTGAATTTCAGCACGTCAGCCCTGGCAAAGGCAACGCGTTTTGCCGGACACGTCTCAAGAATCTCGAAACGGGCCAGGTGGTTGAGGTGACGTTCAAATCCGGGGAGAAGGTCAATATCCCGGACGTTGAGACCCGTGAGATGCAATACCTGTACAATGACGGTGATCGCTGGTCGTTTATGGATGTGTCCAACTACGAACAGTTTTCTTTGAGCCAGGATGAGGTTGGTGACGCACGCTACTATATCATCGAAAACGGCAACGCCCGCGTGACGTTTTACCGCGGTCGTGCGGTGGCCGTTGAAGTGGATAATCACGTGGATCTTAAAGTCGTTGAGACCCAGCCAAACATTAAAGGCGACACTTCGGGCGGCGGTGGCAAACCTGCCAAGCTTGAAACGGGTTTGACCGTACAGGTGCCGTTTCACATCAAAGAGGGTGATGTTCTGCGGATTGATACCCGCACCAACGAATACCTCTCAAAAGTGCAAAACTAATCGCTTGTGATCGCCAGGGATGGGCCTGCGGTGATCTTTAGTCAAAGGGTGATGTTTATGGAATTGAAAGTGGATTACAAAGCTGTCGAACAACTGATGGACCTGATGCGCAAGCAAGGCTTCAATCACGTGAAGCTGGAAACCAAAGATCACAAAATTGAACTCACCATGCAGGCTAGCGCCGGCGCGGGCATGATGGCTGGTATGCCAATGATGACAGCGCCCATGATGGGCCACGGCATGCCCCATGTTGCTGCGGCCGCAACACCCCCGCCTCCTGCCTCAAGCCAGGCACCAGCGGGGACAGCCAAAGCTTTCTCAAACGGTCATATTGTGAAGTCTCCTTTCGTGGGAACGTTCTATCGCTCCTCATCACCGGGTTCTGATCCATTTGTGGATGTTGGAACGCGCGTGCGCAAGGGACAGACTCTCTGTATTGTCGAGGCGATGAAGCTCATGAATGAAATCGAGGCGGACCGTGACGGAGTCGTTCGTGAGATTCTGGGTGAAAACGGTCAGCCAGTGGAGTTCGATCAGGCCTTGTTCATTATTGAGTAAGGTATTGAGTAAGGATTTTGCCTATGAAAAAGGTTCTTATAGCCAACCGCGGAGAGATCGCGGTGCGCGTCATTCGTGCCTGTCAGGAGTTGGGCCTGAGGACCGTTGCGGTCCACAGTGTTGCCGACCGGGATGCTCTCCACACGCGAATTGCTGACGAGAGTATCTGTATCGGGCCTGGCCCCAGTCCCAAAAGTTATCTGTCGATTCCTGCGATCATGAGTGCCGCAGAGATATCCGGCGTCGATGCGATTCATCCAGGCTATGGATTTTTGTCTGAGAACGCAAAATTCGCGGAAATCTGTGAGCACTACGGGGTCAAATTTATCGGACCAAAATCCACTCATATCCAGGCTCTAGGCAATAAGGTCGAGGCGCGAGCCTTCGCCGAAAAAGCTGGTGTCCCGATGTTGCCCGGCAGTGCGGGTGCCGTAACCTCATTGAATGAAGCTGAAAAACTGGCCAAAGAGATTGGCTTTCCGCTCATCATCAAGGCCGCCGCTGGCGGTGGTGGTCGCGGCATGAAGATTGTTCGCTCCAAAGAGGAGCTTTCCAAGCAGTTTGATCTTGCGCGCAGTGAGGCCCTGGCCGGCTTTGGCAATCCGGATGTGTTTATTGAACGCTACTGCGAACGTCCGCGGCACGTTGAGGTTCAGCTTGTTGCCGACGAACACGGAAACGCGACCCATCTTGGTGAGCGTGACTGCTCCATTCAGCGTCGTCATCAAAAACTGCTCGAAGAGGCGCCATGTCCCGTGATGACACCAGCTCGACGCAAAGAGATTGGTGAAACGGCGGTGCGTCTGGCTAAGGCTGTGGGGTACCAAAGTCTTGGTACGGTCGAGTTTTTGATGGATGAGGATGGGCGTTTTTATTTTATGGAAGTGAACACCAGAGCCCAGGTGGAACACCCGGTCACAGAGATGATCACGAGTGTGGATCTCATCAAAGAACAGATTAATATCGCTCGGGGTCAAAAGCTGTCATTTGATCCGGCCAAGATCGAACTACGCGGTCACGCACTGGAATGCCGCATCAACGCAGAAGACCCAGTGTCTTTTGCTCCGTGGCCAGGGAAAGTGACGGCCTATCATGAGCCAGGCGGTCCAGGTGTGCGTGTTGATGGGATGCTTTACGCCGGATTTACGGTGCCGTCGCTCTATGATTCCATGGTGGCAAAACTCATCACCTGGGGTCGCGACCGGGATGAATGCTTGGCGAGAATGCGTCGGGCGCTGCGTGAGATGAAGGTCGATGGGATTCGCACCAATATCCCATTTCATCAACGGGTGCTTGAGGATCAGCGCTTTATTGATGGTCAGGTTTCCACCAAATTCTTGCAAGAGTTTGGTGTTTGACGAAATAACATCCAGGCAAAATTTACCCCGTTAATCTTGAGCGGGGTCGGACCGATGAGCCTTCCACTAGGGGGCCTTCATGGGACCAGGTTTAGCCCGCATGCTCGATATGATTGTGAAGACGCCGTCAGATACGATGCTGGTGGATCGTTTTCTCGTGCTGGCATCCGATATTCCTGAGTTGGAACGGGCTGATGCGACGCTGAGGTTGGCGCGAGCCTTGCTGATCACGCAGCCTCGTCGCTCCCTTGAAATCGCGTGGATGGTCTATAAGTCTGGTCTCAAGGATGTCGAGTCCCTGCAGATTGTTTGTGATGCGCTGGAGAAAATCAATCGCCCCAACAAGGCGCAATTGATTCGCGCCGAATTACGTCGCATCGGCAACATGCAGATCACGCCCGAGCTGCGGGCACAAGCGCGAAAAACAATTGAAGATCACGTATCGACGACATTGGCTGGCGGTGGTGACGCCTTTGCCGCCGA
>JBILMN010000046.1:0-18575 GCA_044375465.1 Oligoflexales bacterium
TGGCTGCTATGGGCGGACTCGATGAATCAGAGCCAACACCAGCGGTGCAGCCGAAAACCAACCCTGCCCCAGCTGTGGCAACACGACACGAACACGAAACACCCATACATGACGATATCGGAGAAATTCCGGAATGGGAGTCCAACGACTTTGCCTCCGATCCTGAAATGATGAATGATTTCACAACCAATTCCGCAGATATCATGCAAAATCTCGACGACACGGTGCTCCGTCTCGAGCAAGACCCCACAAATAAGGAAACAATCGAAGAGATTTTCCGGGCAGCACACACTCTCAAAGGGGCAGCGGGTATGTTTGGTTTCCGCGCGATCGAGCGCGTGATGCACCGTATGGAGAACCTGTTTGACAACGTCAGAAAGGGAAGACTAGTACCCAGTGGAGATACGATTGACGCAGTATTTCAAGGCCTCGACTGCTTGAAAAAACTACTTGCGGCAGTTCTGGCACAAACTCCATCTGGCATGAAAACAGCGCCGATCGTTCGCATGTTGGAACTCGCATCCGCCGGTAAGCCTACTGGCGCATCACGGGTGGGAGCAGGTACACCAAACCACAATCCAGTGATTTCAGCGCCCACGCCAAATGATGAACACGGGCATGCTGGTATCGGAGGCGGAAATAAAAAGAAAAGTGAAGCGGCAAGCACCATCCGTGTTGACCTTGAACGTTTGGATGCTTTGGTCAATCTCATTGGAGAGCTTGTGATCGACAGAACCCGCTTCGTTAATATCGATGAATCACTGCGGATCCAAGCTCCGCATTTGAAGCTGGCTGGCTCGATGACTGAAACTTTACAGCAATTCGGACGGCACATGAACGAAATCCAGGACATCATCATGAAAGTCCGGATGGTGCCAGTGGGTAGCGTCTTTAATAAGTATCCCAGAATCGTTCGTGACCTCGCGCGCCAGCTTGGCAAGCAGATCAACCTCGTGGTTGAGGGAGAAGAGACCGAGTTTGACAAAACTCTGGTTGAGCAGATCGCAGATCCGCTGGTCCATTTAATCCGAAATGCATGTGACCACGGTATCGAGACGCCAGATGTTCGCCAAGCCTCAGGCAAATCACCAAATGGAACCGTAACGCTGTCAGCGAGGCAAGAGGGAAACCATATCATCATTCAAATCACCGACGACGGCAAAGGCATGGATGTGGCGCGCATCAGGGCAAAGGGGATCGAAAAAGGCCTCATCACGGCCGACCAAAATCTTACCGATCGAGATATCTTCAATCTCATTTTTGAACCCGGATTCTCAACCGCCGAAAAAGTCACCACCGTCTCCGGCCGCGGCGTTGGCATGGATGTTGTGAAGAAGCAAATCGCTAAGCTAAAAGGTATGGTTGAGATTTCCTCGGCAGCGGGGAAGGGATCAACCATCACCATCCAGCTGCCTCTAACTCTTGCCATCATGCAGAGTCTTCTGGTCGGTATTCAAGAGGAGGTCCTAGCGATTCCGCTCAGCTCCGTCGTAGAAAGCATCAGGATTAAGCCGAGCGAGATTCAGAAAGTTGGAGATAGCGAAGTGATCAAACTTCGCAATTCAGTCCTACCCTTGATGTACCTGGACGATGTTTTGGGACTTGAGTCCAAAAGTCATCATTACTGGTATCGTCATAACGACCAGGGCGCCATCCAAAGTGTCGTACAAAAAAGACGACAAAAACGTTCGGAACGCATGTATGTCGTTGTTGTAGGCACCGCCGAAAGACGTTACGGCCTTGTGGTCGACGCGCTTTTAAACCAGCAGGAAATGGTCATTAAACCCTTAGGTCCTCTCATGCGCGGAACGCCTTGCGTTGCCGGGGGAGCAGTCCTTGGCAATGGCGAGGTTGTACTGGTCATGGATATTCCTGAAATAGAAACATATTATCGCAATAAGAAGCGAGTCGTTGCGGCGGCTTAAACGAACGAGGAGGAACGACACATGAGCATGGATCCTTGGGGCCAGCAAATCGACGATTCTGCTGGCAGCTATAGTGGCCTATTTGCAATCCGAAAGTCACTTGATGGCGAACAATTCACAGAGTTTGTAGACAAGATGCAATTTATCGGCATAAGGGTGAGCAGTGAGGAATTTTTGATGAGCATTGATTTCATCAATGAAATCATCATGCTACAAAACATCACTTATGTTCCTAATAGCGCCAAATACATTGAGGGTGTGGTCAACCTACGGGGAACTATTTTGCCAGTCATTAATCTTCGTAAAATGATGGGCATGAAAAAAGGCGAACCTACGCCAGCCACGCGGATCATTATCTGCAAAGATGAAACACTCAATCTCAAAGTCGGCTTGTTAGTTGATAGCATCACTTTTGTCGTAGCTCTGTTACCAGATGAGGTCGACTCATCCTCCCCCCCCTCAGCAGCCAGCGGTCACGAACTCTTGAGTGGCGTCTCAAAACATGGCTCAAGCGTGAGCGGCGTCTTAGATCTGCAAAAAATAATTGGTATCGCATCCGACGGCAAAACATTGCAAATTGAGGATGAGGAATCCAGTCAAGATCACGCCGCGTAAATAAGATCGAAGCTCTTTGAACTCAGCTTCAGGGCAAAACAAGAGGGCGCCCCAGCGGGAGCGCCCTCTATCAATTCAACCAAACCTCAGAAGGAATCAGACTTAGCGTTTCAGGTTTACCACCTCTTCAATCATCGAATCCGTTGTCGTGATTGAGCGGCTGTTGGCCTGGAAACCACGCTGCGTCATGATCATATTGACAAATTCTTGAGCTAAGTCCACGTTTGACTCCTCCAATGTTGAGGCGTAGACAGCTCCTCTTGTTCCAGATTGAGCCAGACCAATTTTGGCAGGCCCGGAATCCAGTGTCGCATAAAATAGATTTCGACCTGCTTTGAGCAGTCCATCCTGATTCTCAAAGCTCGCCAGCGCTACTGCCCCCAGCTGCCTTTGCACGCCGTTGGTGTAGATACCGCGAATGCTTCCATCCAATTCAATCTTAAGACTTTTAATGTTACCGGCCTCATAACCATTTTGGCTGTGGAAGTTGGTGACACTTTTGGCTGAAATGGACCGTGTCGAATTCAGGCCATTGCCCTTTTCAAGTCCCATATTCTGGCCAAAATCAAGCTCGATCACCTGACCAGGCTCTGCACCTTCACCAAAGTTAATGCCGCCACCGTCAAAGGTTTCCTCCATCAAATTTCCTTTTGCGTCAAACTTGATGGCCCCGGAGCTACCAAGTACATAATCTTGACCATCGGGGGCATCTGTAACGTCCTTTGAGTCCACACACGCATGCCATTTCCATTCGATCCCCTCACTGGTGGGAACACGGGTGTAGAATACTGTGAGTGGATGTCCGCGACCATGGGAGTCAAACACGGTCATCGTGTTATTAAACTGCGATGTCAGTTCTGGATTCGTGATATCGAACTCGGCATCCATAGGTTTAATCCGGGCATCCAGGTTGACATCCATAACAATTTTGTCAGTCTTTTTTGGGGGGATCGAGTTCGTTTCAATACGAACTTCCTGAATACGCGATGACAAATTACCAGACTTTGTGGTCATAAAACCCATCACCCGACCACCAGACGGATCTGAAAGATATCCATCCTTATCGAACACAAAGGATCCAACTCTGGTGTAGAATCGACCCGCAGACTCTTGAACCTCTGTACTGGCATTACTCAGCACGAAGAATCCATTGCCCTGAATCGCCATGTCGGTAAGGTTATCCGTAACGGCAAGACCGCCTTGCGTGTGCAGGGTTCTCACTGCCCGCATGCGCGCACCACGACCAATTTGACCGCCACCGGAACCTGTCGAAAGGTCAGATGACAGCATATCCTCAAATTCGGCGCGGTCTTTCTTAAAGCCCTTGGCATTAGCGTTGGCGATGTTGTTGGCAACGACCGACATGCCATCGGCCATCACAGACAATCCCGTCACACCGGTGTACAGCGCTTGTGAAATAGGCATAAAACCTCCCCTACAATTGAACGAATCAGTTAAGACTCTTTGACTCGCATATTCAAAATTATCAACACCCACTTGCACATGGGTGAAGCATGCAAGATTTCAAGAATTTGATGGGTGACTGAGTAAAAAAAGCACCCCTGAATCGGGGTGCTGGGAAGAATTTTCATCCTGATACTGCACTAACTGTCAGGACTTCATGAAATATTAAAAAACACAATGCAACGTCTTGGACCTATGCCACAATTTTAAGATTGCCGCGTGGTTGATCTTTGCTATCGCCGCGCTCGCTCTTCGGCATTTCCTTACCTTCAGCCGCCATTTGCTCCTGATACTTCTTAAATTCTTCAGGCTGCAGAGCAGGAGATGGAACGCCGTCTGGACGTGGATTTTCAACAACATCCTTCCAGGCACTGTAGAGTGTATTCAAAAGACGCTCAACATCATCCAGGCACTCTGGCTTGTTGTGGACATTTCCTTCGATCAATTTATCAATCATGAAGATATAAAGATTCTCGAGATCCTGGGCAAGTTGGCCACCAACTTTAAAGTCAAGCGTTGCCATCAACTCACTCAATATTGCGGTAGCACGACTGATGGCCTTGCCTTTTTCTGCGATTTTTTTATCGACCATGGCAGTCCGAGCCTGTTTGGTGAATCGGATAGCACCCTCATACAACATCAAAAGAATTTTTTCACGACTTGCCGTTACGACTTGTGTCTTCTGATACTGCTTGTAGGGATTCGTCATGACCATTCACTCCTATTGATGTCTCATCCTGAGACTTTTAGCCTCCCCCACCATCAGGAGAGCCGCCGCCGCCACCCATGCGCGCCGAGAGAATTCCCCCCTGCGATTTCATGTTGGCTATCTGCCCGTCGAGAGCCGCGAATCTTCGGCGAATGGATTCGCCTTTGGTTTCCGCGTCTCTCTCTCGTCGCGAGATATCCTCGTCTTGTGATTTGATGATGTTGTCAAGAGCACGCATGCGACTTTTGACTGCACCACTACCTGGATCACGCAGCTGCTTCAATTTAGCAGCCATTGAATCAGCGAGTCCCTGCCCATCACGTCCACGGATGAATAATCTCGAAACGCCTTCATAATCTTCGGCCAATGACGCTTTAACTTTAGCGTCGTCCATCTTCAGGTTGCCGGTCTTTGGGTCGGTCGTGATCCCTATGTCAGCAAGAGTCTGAAACTTTGTGCCATTTGTTCGGTTGCTACCAACCACCGATTGTACGCCCCTTAGCACCGCGGAAAGAGACTGTTCACCGGCTAGCACTCCACGTTTTCCTGTATTCGGATCTTCCTGGTACTGACCATGTCCGAATGTGCTCAGTTGGTTATACTTGTCGACAAACGCCTTGATGCCCTCCATGGTTTTGTCCACATCGTACGTAATATTGATCTGAACGCGCGTTCCGGCTTCAGCCCGCTTAACGTTAAAAGTTACACCGTCGACAAGCTCATCAAGCGTGTTGTCCGTATCTGTCACCGGAACATCTTCGAACAAAACGTCCAAATCCTGTCCTGCAACTTGATTTTTGAATTCGAGGAAGGTTGTGTCCTCATCGAGTTTGATGCGGGCTTCCTGTCCTGATTTCTCGCTGATCACCAATAGACGAAAACTATCGGGATTATATTTTGTATTGATCACCATAGCCCTGACGCCGGCTTCCGCGTCGTTAATTTGTTTGGCGACATCCTGAAGGGTTGACCCAGGCTCAATCGTGATCTCCGCTGGCCCCATATCTTCGCGTTCAATCTCCATGTAACCAAAGCCAACCGCTGTCTTATCCTTATCAGGAAATCCATAAGCCAATTGCTTATCAGCGCGTGCCATGCCACGCACCTCGAATTCATAGGTACCGATCAACGCATCGGCCTTGCACACGCCGTCTACAATATCAGGGTGAGATGACTCAACCTTCATCTTAAAAAAATCTGCGCGCGACTTCAGCGTATTCAGCGTGGAATCCAGCTCGTTCAAAAAACCATTCAGCTTATCCATTTCCTTTTTTTCGGTCGTGAATTTTTCCTTGCGTTTTTTGGCTTGTTCAGTTGGAATTTTTTCAGCTTCGATCAATTGCTCCACAAGTTTTGGATCAAAACTTCCACCGATACCAGGCATTCTGACAGGCATAGTTTCCACCCCCTAAAAAACATTGATTCACACGGATTCACACGGATTCACACGGATTCACACGAATTCACACAGATTTCAAAGGATTTAATGGTACAATGAACAGCAGAACGGAGCTCTCATTCATGAACATGCAGCCTCTTCGATTCACGCATCCGACATCCGCTTCAGACTTCCTCGAGCGAGACCAACTGCTCGCGACATCTTTGCGAGATGCCGAATACCGCTGGAACTACGCCACAGAGTACCCTTTGGTGCTGGCACCAGAAGCCCAAGGCATCAGCTGGTGTGTGCATAGTCAAGGCTCTCTGGTGGCTCACGCCAACCTCTGGCCACGAAGATTGGTGCAACAATCCGGACAGAAGTCTTTCCAGATTGGCCTTGTTGGTAATGTCGCAACGCATCCTGAGCACCGTGGCCATGGCCATATGAAAGCGCTGCTCGCCCACCTGGCAGAAATTGCCCCGGCACAAAACCTCCATGCTTTGGTTCTTTGGAGCGATCTCTTAGGATTTTACCAAAATTTGGGCTTTAGGTCGATTGGCCGGGAGATCAGATTCCGCATTGCCCGCAGTGAGCGTATCAAGCCCACAGGTATCAAACACCGCGATGCTAGAAGCCTTGGGGACATTCAGCTCCAGGCTCTGCTCCTCGCAAGACCTAAGCTTGAATGGACGCTTGAACGGTCGATCGAGGATTTCAGGACTCTTCTAAGCATCCCAGATACCCATCTCTTTATCCGCCAATCCGGCACGGCCATCCGCTCCTGGTTTCTGATTGGCAAGGGGGCCGACATGCAGGGCGTGATCCACGAGTGGGGCGCCTTCAGTGCAGACGAGCTCGTTGCCGACATCCAGTCGGTTCTACACGATTTGGACATCCCTGAACTTCTGCTACTTTGTCCAGGGAATCTGCACCATCACTGGCTCGCGCCACTCAAACTGCGGTCGTCTGAGGCTTTGCCACATCCCATGGCCCTCGCGATGGGACTGACCAATCTCGGGCATGAAGCACTTGGAGCCCTCGCAAAGGGCTTTATATGGGGACTGGATTCGATCTAGGCAGGCACGACTCCAATCACGACGACAATCACGACGACAATCACGACTACAATCACGACGACAATCACGACTAAAGACACCCCAAAAAATTCCGATCACCGATCATCACCAAACGGTCCGTCCCATAGAGGGTCTTCACATGAAGAAATTTCAATCTTTGATCGTTATGAAGTCCATACTCATGCCGATATTGTTCTCGCAAGCCCTTGTCTCGGGATGCTCCAGCGGTGGTGGCGGGTCCGGCACAAAGAAAACCGTGGCTCCCATCGACCAAGTAAACCCTGAGACTGGCAATCCGCCCGTGGGTACCGTCAATGACGATTCCGGTTTTTTTGTCGAAGTCTTAGGCGATGATCGTCTGTTGTTCAACATACACAAAGGTCTGAACACATTTGAAGAACCATGCAAGATCGTCGCCGGAGAGATTGTCGACTGCTACGTGGAAGCCGAAGAGGCGACGTTTTACACGCGAGACTTCGCATTGCATTACCATGTCCCAAGCACCATGTGTACTTATCTTGAAACATCACCATTTTACTTCATCAATCGCAAGACGAAGTACATACAAGGGTCCTTGAATGTCTTTCTTGATAAAAACGGAGCGATCGGCGCGTCCGATACGAATCTTGACGGCGTGATTGACAGCCAACTGCCATGCGACATCGACGAGGGCGTCCCAGTTTGTTGCGTGGGTAAGTATTTACAGAACAACTACAAGTGGGACCTCGCTTTAAATTCCTATGCCCCCGTCACCACCGATAAAATCGACCGCAAAATCAACGCCTGTCTGGGTGGACCAGCGATGCTCACGCAACCTCTGACTGAGCTTGGCTTGCCTGAGCCAACAGTCCAAAATGTCAAAGACAAGGGCATCAGTGACGAGTACAAGATCAGCCCAATCATTGGTCATGGAATTCTTACAGTCGCCTGGAACGTCAATTATTTCAACCCATCACAACATGGCAATGGACCGCCGACGGCCTTTTATCATGATATAGTCGGCAACTCGTCCCAAGGATATGTAGGCAATCCATATTATTCGTTCACTTGTTATGATTCCGCTTGGGAAAATATCGCTGAAGTACGGATCCAACTGCGCGACTGGAACACCAAGGCAGCCTATGGTGACCGCGCAGCAAACCCTACGAATCACGACGAGGTCGGCAATGAATCCACGCCATTTGGACAGAAGCGTAAAAACGACTTCGATGATTGGTACGATTTAGAGTCTGGATCAATCACGTACCCACACTATGAATATAAATAACGATCATCCACCTTTCAGTAGAGTCAACGCCATCTGAGGGATACTATTAGCCTGCGTCAAAACAGAAAGTCCTGACTGCATCAGGATATTGTGTTTAGAAAGTTCTGCCGTCTCGTCTGCGACGTCGACGTCCTTAATACGACTACGAGCTGCCGAGAGGTTCTCAACGCTGATAGAGATATTACGGATGGTCGACTCCAGACGATTTTCTATAGCACCGAGCTCACCACGGACCGACGAGACAGACTCAAGAGCTTCATCCAATAACGCCAAACAGCGCTGGGCGCCGTTCTTGTCCGCAACATTCACTTCTTCAAGACCAAGCTTATCCGTGTTGACATCCAGTTTAAAGGCATCAAAACTGATACGGTCAACGCCCAATAGGTTTTGTCCACCAGTATTTACCTGAAAATCCAAAGAGCCACCGGTTCCATCCAACAAGAACGTACCATTGAACTCTGTCGAGTTAGCAATACGGTCAACCTCTTCCTTTAAACTCTGAAACTCTTCATCCAGGTAGCGACGCTCACGCGCACCGATGGTGTCAGATGCCGATTGCACCCCGAGCTCGCGCAGGCGAACCAGGATATTTTGAACTTCATTGAGACCACCTTCGGCCACCTGAATCAAAGACACGCCGTCTGAGGCGTTACGCTGAGCCTGGATCAAACCACGAGTCTTGGCTCGCAGTTTTTCGGAGATAGCAAGTCCCGCCGCATCATCACCGGCGCGGTTGATCCGGTAACCACTGGACAAACGCTCAATGGAGCGGTCGAGCAGCTGGCGCGTATCACGCAAGTGGCGCTGGCCTGTTAAAGATGAAACGTTGGTTGAAATTCTCAAACCCATAGGATGCCTCCCACACGGTTGCTCATGTATAAAATCGTATCATACGACTTTTACAAATCAAAATTTTGAACAAATGCCGGTATCGCCCGGTGTCAGAGAAGGCCTTCAAAAAACGCCTAAAAATTCCGATCTACTGCATTGAATCAGTTGGTTACGAGCCTCGTTATGGTCCCAGTAGACGGGCGATATCACGCTCGAGGACCTCTGCCCGGGTATTCGCAACCTTGACGTGCCACCCCAAAAATGAGCTTGTCACCCAATACTCGTTTTGATTGCCAAATTGGGCTTTACGAACCTGAACGCGTTCTTGTGCAGACCCAAGGCCGACCAACTCAACTTCAAACAAGATGGGTAGGGCTTTCAACTCGTTTTCGCGGGTGTCGGTGGCATATGTGGCAGCTTTCAACTGCTCGAACTTCGAAAACCACACGCCCGCATTCACCCCAGCAGTCTCATCTCCAGACTCTGGCGTCCATATTAACACACCCTTAGCGTCGCGCTTGGTGTGACTAAAACGTCGCTCTTTCCCGTTTTGTATGACGGTCGAAGCTTGGAGTTCCTCAGCCGGAATGGCCGATAAGTTCCTCTCATAGAATCGCAATTCGGGCTTCTCAAAATCAGACAACCAATCCCCGGAGACCAAGTACACATTACGATCAGCCCGATTCATGATGTATAGATTGCGTGAACCGTACAAGGACTTACCCACGTCCAATGCCAGAAGCTTCACTCCATCAGCATCTAAAACTTCAAAAGACCGCACCCCATCCGCGAGACCAAAGTCCGACCTTTGTTTGTCTTCGATCACTCCGACGCGCCGCACGGCTGTCATCGGCATCAAAGCACTGATGATATCTTTAAATCGAGGCGACGCCAGAAAGGCCTCGCCGTTTCCAGCTTCGCCATGAGACGCCGCGCTGCTGGAAGACTGATCTTGCAAGGGTTTTGATTCTTTGACATTTGAGCGTTCATATTCGATCCACCAACGCCCTGGAGACTTCTGACGGGCATAGACCTTGAAGTTTGCGCCGGTCATCATCAGCGACGCGACCTTTGATTGATCCAAGGACACCACGGCAACCTGCCCCTCAACTGTTGCTCGCCGTGGTAAAGACGCAAAATACGCACCTGCCAATGCCAGCAACAAACAAAGCATCCAACCAATCAAATCATGAAACTTGCGGTTCATGAGCTCCTCCCTTTGTATCGACGACGGACCAATGAACCTGCCAACAGCACCAATCCAGGAACCAATGCCACAGTTCCATAGAACCAAGCGATATCCTCTTTACTGGTATGTCGGATCTTGACGTCCTCTTCAGAATTGGCAACTCCAGATGCTTTCACATCACCCACAAGCCAGCGCAGACCGTCGACGAAATAAATGAGATTCGCCTGATTGCGCAGAAGCGCATCACTGATCACCGATGCATCGGCAAACACAACCACACGGCCCACCCGATCTCCTGGTTGTTTGACTTCTGATTTCTTTTCGATGGCCGCACCAATCACCCGTGGATCTCGTTTTTCGCCGGCACTGAGCTTAAAATCACGATTTTCATCCACGAACGTATCGGACAGAGACCTGACAGTATCCTGAACGTTCCAGCCTTTGATGTCTTGTTTCGTTTGCAGAAAACCACTGCGGAATGTCAAAATCGCTGCTCGCTGATCATTACGCGCCAAATTTTGCACCGACTCGTGGGATGTGAAGACATTTGTGAACAAAAACCAGGTGTCGGCGGCAGATCGGGTTGCGGCAACGAAATTATTTTCATTAGCCAAAATCTTGGCCTCAAATCCCACTCCAAGGCTTGCCAGCCAGCGGATCAGCGGATCCTTCGAAATGTCTCTCACGCTCTGATTTAACGACGTTTCCGTAGGCAAATCCACATCGAGCAAAGCAAAAACCCGGCCACCACCATCCACATAACGCTCGATCGCACCAAGCTCCTCAGGCAGCACTGGTTGGTTTCCACCTACGATTACGACTGCATCGGCATCGGCGGGGACGTCTTTTGCAGATCCCTCGCTCATGCCAAAGAACTTTAAATTGAAATTGACACTGCGCAGGAATGATTCGAGCATTTTGATCGATTTAAGCGCCGAACCCTCATCGCCACTTGTCCACGTCAATTCGCCATGTCCGCGCAGGAAATAAATGGTCTTCTTCTTTTCTGTGACCGCAAGAAGGGCCCGCTGGAATTCAGCATCGAGATTTTTAAGACCTTTTCTTGCACTCGTCAGCGTAAGCCCAAGGTCGACACGCTCCGTTTGCCCAGCCGAGCGCAACACGAGACTGCCATTACGGCCAATCTTGAAATTTTCAGCAGCTAGCGGATTCAGCTCAACATCCTGCGTTGAAACCGCAAGATGCGGACGGCCCGCTAAAGCCTCCCCATAGAGCTTCACCTGAGATAAAACCTCATTTCCTGTCGGAAAAAACAAGACGACTTCCACATCCTGAGACAGCGCATCCAGAATTTTAAAGGTGGCAGCACTGGGACGAGCTGTCTTGAGGTAACTAAGGTCCCAGGTGACATTGCGTTTCACTGCAGCAAACTGCACGGCAGCAATGATCGCACCGAGAATTCCGATTTTCAGCCAACCTCTGGTCGCACGCCGCACACGTCCGGGCTCGGAGTACTGACCCTGGCCGTTACTCTTCTGAGCCCATTCCATACCAAGCCCCATGGAAACCCCAAACACAAGTAGCAACAGCCAACAACAAAGTAAGGCTTTTGTCGCAAAATCATCGGGCGAAGGGCGCGTACCAAGCACCCGCTGATACACCGCAAAAACCAAAAATGCGGCGAGAATCTGCGACTGCCAGCAAAGCGCAAGCTTCCAAATGGGAACCTCTCGGTCATAACCGGACCTGGCCGCCTGACGGATGGCTACCCAAGCCGCCATAACACCAACAGACATCAGCCCCCAACCGGCCCCGGTTAACCACCAGTGCGCAGGACTGGCAAAGAAATATCGCTCACCTGAAAACGCCAACGATGCCCCAAGCAAGGTCAACCATGGGCGCAGGTTTTTTAACATTGACATCATAAAACTCATCTTGTGATTCATGATTTTCCCCTTACTCCGCCCATCATCCCTGACAGCGACGGCCCTCTAGGGCCCGCACTGAACATTCCAAAAAGAATGCCGTCAATCCGACATAAAAAACAAGATCCTGGAGATTCACGATTCCCTGACTAAAAGGCGTAAAATGATCGCTGTGAATCGCCAACCACGAAAATAGATCTTTGAACGGTTGATCCACAACTTTCGCGACCATCCACAGCGTGAGCAAAATCACGGTCACGAATGCCCCCCCCACGGCTGCGACAAGCTGGTTTGGCGCCAAAGTTGACGCAAAAAGCGTGATCGCGATGGTTGACGCACTCAGTAGCGCCAAACAAAGATATCCGGCCAATACGTGCCCAAAAGAGATTTTTCCGTGAACCATCACTAACGCGGGCATGTACAGAGATGCAGCATGGAGGATCAAGGAAAATAAAAGGGCTGATAGAAATTTTCCGTAAACCACTTGTCGCTCACTGACCGGCGATGAGTATAGCAGGGCAATGGAACCACTTTGTCGCTCCTCAGCCATGAGTCGCATGGCTAAAAAAATCCCGGCGACCATGCTCATGCCACTGGCAAAATAAAAAAAATCCGCCAGCACCTCTGCAGACAACTTCGGTTCGTTGCCCACAGCAAATGAATTGAAAAGTAAACCATCGATCATCAGGGCTGCAGCCACAATGATATAGCCCATCCAAGTGCTAAAAAAAGCCGACAACTCCCTGATGGTAATCTGCCAAAGTTTCCGCACGTCACGCCCCCTGTGCGGCCGCATCACCGCTTGCTTTAACGAGATTCATAAATAACGATTCAAGACCATCACCCTCGCGTCTGATTTCAAGCAACTCCAGGCCTTGGCCCAACAAATTTTTTGCAATCTGCGACCGAGCCTCGTGATCACACTCAAACAGTAACCGCACCCCGCCGCCCGCTCCCTGTCCATTGGATACAACTGAACGAACTCCCGCAATCGAGCGCAGGGCCTCCAAACTCGGCTGACCAAGCACCTCGACAACGACACGCATCGTCTTGGTGAATGCGCGCTCAAGATCCGCCTCACGGCCCTCAGCCACCAGGCGACCTTTGTCAATAATTAAAATCCGGTCGCAGGTGCGCGTGATTTCCGAAAGAATGTGACTGGAAAGAATCACCGTGTGCCTGCCGCGAAGCGACACGATAAGATCCCGCATCTCAACAATCTGCACGGGATCAAGGCCATTGATGGGCTCATCAAGAATGATGATTTTGGGATCATGAATGATAGCCTGCGCGATACCGACCCGCTGCCTGAACCCATGGGACAACTCGCCCAGAGCCTGCCAGGCGACCTCCTGTAGGTTTGTTTTTTCGAGAACCACGCGAACGCGCTCATCCACGCGGTCCGCCGGAACATTCTTCAGCGCGGCCACAAATCTCAGATAGGGCACCACCCGCATCTCATCATAAAGCGGTGGACGATCAGGAAGATAACCGATCAGACCACGCACCTGATCGGCGTCCTCCTCGACTGAAAGCCCCGCCATAAAAGCCTCGCCGGACGATGGCAGCAAAAACGTGCCGAGAATCTTTAAAATGGTACTCTTCCCGGCACCGTTCAATCCGAGCAAACCGACAATCTCACCCTCGTTAATCTTCAGCGAGATGTCGCGCACAGCGGCATTTGTTCCGTAAAACTTGGACAATCCTCTTGTCTCAATAAATCCCATACCACCACCCATTGTCCCTGTTGCGGTCAGAGTCTATTTCATGAATCATGAATCATGAATCTTGACCCAACACTCTGCCAAGCCACCGATTTATCGTCAATAGTTTGATGAAGATGTCGTGGGTTTGATGCATCCCACTGGCAGCAGGAATCCCCTTTCCCACAACGAGATGTCTGCTATACTCAAACGGTTTGCCATTTTTGCCCGGATCCATTCGTCCTTTAAGCCATCAAGAGCTAGAGGGACTGGATCAAAACCAGTGAGGAGTCCTCTGTGAAATTGCTACCCCTAATGTCTTTGCTGGCATTGTCTGCAGTCATAGCCTCGTCTTGCCGCACGGCCCTGCGCGCAGGAACGGACTCGGATGTGGTCACCGTCGAAATCCGTGTGATTGGGCTGCAAGACTCTGACAGGCTTCGCACTGATCTCATTTACACATTGAGTCAATGCGGACTGGGAAGCACTCGCGGCAGTAAAAACGAAGACCAAATTGTGACATTTCTTGCCAAAGGAGTCCGCAAGGACGACCGCTGTGATGTGCGCGTCACCACCAGTAAAGTGGACCAGCCGGCTCAGGACTGGTTTGATGAACCCGGGTTGATGTACGAGGCCCGCAAGGCCCTCATTGTCAGCAGCGAAGGCAAACTAAAATCCCTGGCCGTCCTACAGCAACTCTACAATACACCGCCGCCCTCACCCACTCCGACCAATCCGTCAGCCTGGCGTCTCTACACCATGGTCAACGCTCCAAAGCCTTTGCTCGACCTTTGCACCTGCTCTATCGGTTGCTCGCCGTCACTCGCCAATACCGTCGCCAAACTAGACACCGCTCCTGATAAAAAATCAGGCACCTGCATGTTTGCCAACGTGATCGACCCGAACCTGAACCGTACCGAATGCACTGCCATGATCGTACAGTGTGGAACGGATCTCTACAAAGGTCGATGGCCGGCAGGCAGTGTCGTCGACGGGACAGGCGCCAAGGACGCCCGCCTACCAGACCTGCAGCTGGAAACTGCAGCCCCTGAGGATATTAGCGATGCGAGCATTGACATTTATGTGCCGCAATAAATTCTCGCAAGATAATCAGTCACAGAAATCGTAAAGAACGCTCAAGCATCAAATAAAGTGGCACAATTTGTGTCCCACAAATTGTCACCTTTTATCGAAACACCAACACAGCGCCGCAAGCAACCATCTGCCAACGCGTCAAGATGGCGGACGCCAGGAGAGTCATTCCCCCTTAAAATAGTTTATCAGCACCGAAGTGTCGACAAGCACCATCAGTCCACTCGCGACCGCTTATAATCATAAGCGCCGAAAAAAACGATTTTACCCTTCAATTCTCGAATCTCTTTTCGCTTCTTGAACTGAATGTAAAGTTGAAGCGCCTCATGAATTAGATCTTTTTTGGAGACTGACGTCGAAAGCGCCATGATTTATGCGCAGAGCAATTGATTATCGCTCAAGCCGACGGCAATCTCATCTGCGCCGCATTGACCGCTTCTAATGACAGGCGCACCATTTGTGAGAATATCTCCAGCAGGCAGCGGGCAACAGGTGGCTCATCAGGTTTCTCGACTGCAGGTTTACCGACCGTCTAATTCCCTGTGCCCTTCATCTCTGCAAAGTCAGTCATTGTTGCACCTTTAACGCGTCTGATTGCGCCGCTATTAAAGATAACTTTGTCAAATGACAAAGAGTTGTTTTGTGTAAGTTTAGCATTATCGAATTTCAAAGAAATTTCAACCCAAAGAAATTCAGTCTGAGATGATCCCAAGCCAAGGACAAAAACGCCATTGCCGCTACCGGATTGGTAAGTCAATTTAGCCGGAGCACTTGTAATCGACTGTTCGAGCGCACCAACATCAGCATCTGACGAATGGACACAAATTTTCTGATCGACAAGCGCATAATCGAACCTATGTTCGTCGCGAGGTAGACTGGAAGTGCTAGTTAAATTAAGTTTACTCCATCCAATACCAATTTCGATAGTCTTACCTGCATACGGCCTAAGCGCGCCAGAAGCTGGCACTCCGTTTAACGGGTCAGCCGGACTCCCCACCATAAATTTTCCCGTGACTCTAAACGCTGAAGAACTCAAATCATTTTCACACGACACTCCAGGGACCATGAGCGTTTTACTGACCGTCCCCTTGCTTTCTGCAAGGCATGCGGCATCACTACTATGGCATTCGTTCGTAAAATCAAATGTCACGGTCACGATCAACGCCCGTGGCTCTGGGCCTCTTTTGCTGTTGAGTCGGAGGATATTTGGAGCGCTGCCGGTATCAACAACGATACTTTTAGCGCTGTAATTCGCTCCCTCTGGAACACTGAGAGTTAGGGTCACGGGCTCAATATTGGGCCCAGGACCGGGCGTAGGATTGGGCCCAGGACCGGGCGTAGGATTGGGCCCAGGACCGGGCGTAGGATTGGGCCCAGGACCGGGCGTAGGATTGGGCCCAGGACCGGGCGTAGGATTGGGCCCAGGACCGGGCGTAGGATTGACGCCTCCAAATGTATAGTCAGTCACGATACAGTTTTCACGACCGATCAATTTCCAGACATAGATTGGAAGCATCTCAGAACTTTCAGTGCTCGGTCGAGGGAATGCCTGGGATACAGCACATGTCGAGACTGGTCGATCGCTATATTGATCTGACAATGCAATACCGATGATCCTTTCGCGAATATTGAGCTTTAGCTGATTCAGCAACGTCAATGTTTGGTTGGCGCCGATTGCCAGCGAACCAGAGATAAGATGGTCCGTGTGCTTGTTGTCCGCAGTCTTTTTCTCTTTCGACGCGAACCATTTAACCACTCCGTCTGATGAGATCTTAGATATTGCATCATTTGGGCTTAGGCTAAGTCCCGGATCAGCCGTCTTGTCAAGCGATGAGCAACTCGAGTCCATGAGACGCACACTAAAGGGCGTCACTTCGTCGCCCAAGAAAAAAACACCATCGCCATCCGGATGCGCTGCATCGACCGAGACTACTGGACTAAAGCAATAAATACTGTCCGGAAGACGGCTTGGATACCCCGATACAAATGGGCCATCAAAGGCTGCGAGAGCCACTGCGCTGGTGATTCGAACGGCTTTTGTTACGATTTCCTGCTTGTCGTTAAAGTTAAATTTAGCAATCAGTTTGTAGTCACCCTCGTCACTCGCCGCAAAGAGACCTTTGCGTAAAAGCTTTTGCTCTTGCTGCAGAAATCTAAATTTAGCCGACCCCGCATCTACCGTAAAATCCGCCAATTCCGAAACATCAGCGCGGCTGATGACGGCTCCCTTGTAGTCTTTCAACTCGCCGACGATGCGCATGTCTTCGATCACCCCAATGGGAAGCTCTGAGACATTGCCTCGCCGAAGTCTCAATCAAAGCTAAGTGAGAACTCAGCTTTCTCGACGGGTTACCGCGTCATTGAGTTTTTGCCGATCCTTGGTTTAGTTCCGGATATCGTCACTGGTGACGGGGGTGCCGCAGATAACCTTAATCATAACAGCCCATATTCAATGAGAAATATTAAGCCCCAAATGAAATGGCACAATTTGTGTCACACACATTGTCACCTTTTATCGAAACACCAACACAGCGCCGCAAGCAAGCATTAGAGCAATGGCATGTCAGAGCACGGGTGGCGCACCATGCGCGTAAAAGAATCGGCAAACCAATTGCAACTGCTGGATTTTAACAATGAGCATGAAGTGATGACCTGGCAATCGCATGAGGCCTGCCCAGAGCTGTATAGTTTTATCTGTGTCGTTGGAAAGCTCAGATTTAAACTGATGTGGTTTTTTTTCTCATCTGCAAAAACCTGTCCTGTGCTAAGGGTAGCTATCGTGATGACTAAACTTAGTCTTGTGAACATAAATCCTTGGTTCCTGTCGGAAACATCAGTTAATGGGAAGATTGTAGTGCTCGAGAGGGTACAGCTTTGTTCAAAACCAAGCAAATAATCGAGAACCTATGTGCAGGCTCATTGCCCTCTTCGGAATAGAAGAAAAATCTAAAGCTGTTTTTCCTATGAATCGTACGCACTACCGAAACGACTGTAAGTAGCGCAATATGTGCCAACTAAGCAGCAAACCGAACAATCTCTACTTCGGTCCCTGAGTCAACCGCCGTTGAAGCGCGCTCCATAAGTTTTTTAGAGACATCGGATTCAAGGTAATATTCTCCGCAGTTGGGGCAAACTTGTGCAGGAACCTCCTTGAAAACAACAACCGTTTTTCCTCGCGTAAGAGTGACCGACGCCATGCCAGCCTCTGTCGAACCATGTTTGCAAATAACGCACTTCATTTTAATTTCCTCTTTCGAAAATCTGAATCCCATAACAATAGGTTTGGTTCGTAAGCAGTGACCACAATGATTTCTTGCTCATGGATATTCTCAGCCACTACCGCATGAATCGGTCGATCGGCTACCTTATGCAGCACAAGGCGACTAGGATAGGGCTTGTCATCTGGATACGCTTCAATGACCTCTCCATGAGCTATG
>JBILMN010000188.1:0-5621 GCA_044375465.1 Oligoflexales bacterium
TTTATTTAAATGGGGACAGTCGGGTGTCCCCATTTAATCCGGGTGTCCCCATTTAATCATTTAATACGTGGATACGGTTGATGCCGCCATCAGGGGTTGTGCGAAACTTCAGTTCCTGTGTACTTATAGTGCTGTTAAGGCGGACGGCCATTTGATTCCCGGCAAAGGCTTTGACATCAAGAGATTCACGCAGGATGACCCAGTCGTTATTTTGTTTGGCAAAAATGGTTACGGATCTCGGGTTGTTGTTCACAAAAAATTTGAAGTCCATGATGATCGTTCCCAGGGTAATTTCGGCGCCGAGACGGATGATGACCTCCTCGAAATGGCCAGGTTTGCGGCTTCGGGCCGATTCAAGACCATCGAACATGTGGATCGGCGGGAAAGGCGAGATCACCTGCACAGCGGGGCCGTAGTGTTCGTTGGTGGCAGCCACCAGTGAACCACCAAAAGCCGCGCTGGCGTAGTCGATCGGACGTCCAGCTTTTTGTGCTCGTTGCACGTTGCGGGCGATTTCAGACGCTGTCAGTGGTTTGAACGGAACGGTGAGCGGCTTTCTTGTTTTTGGAATGATATCCGGGAATCTCTCTGGGCGCGAATCTTCTGGTGGCACAAAGGTCTGTGCGTCATGGATCGGCAAATTCGCAGGATAGAGAGCAACACGGGTCAGTCCGCCGTCCGGGTACATTTCAATTTTGATTTTCTGAAACGCAGTGGTTGGCTTTGGGAGGCGAATCCTGCGCTCCGAGTGTCCGTCCATGGCGATTTTGGGCAATATATCTGTCCAAGGGTCTGAGTCGTTCTGTTGACCGGCAATGCGGACGTATTCCGCCTGATTGCCGTCATGAAACTTGGTGGAAATTCTGATAAAGGCAGCGGCTTCGGGTTTTTTGGGGGCCAAAATTAACACGTCGCAGGCTTGATCGTTGTGCCTTACCGACTCCCAGCTATCCATAACCTTTCCCTGCTGGCCGAACAACGTCGGATCAAACTCAGGATCGTGAGGGGATAGCAAATTTTCCGCGCGCGCAAACCGTTGGTTGCTCACGGACAATATCTTTGCCTGGTTGAGTATGTTGTAACGCGCCATCGGGTTTTCAGGGCTGGATCTAGCGATCGGCTCTGGAAGTGTCGGCTGCAGAGCCTTGAAAATGAGCTCTTTGTATCCCAGGTTGACAATCTGCTCCTGATTTAAATGTGATGAGTCGAAGCGGCCTGTAACCTCGTTAAAGTCAACACCGCGGACATTCAGAGCGTTGAGTAGATGACGCGTGGCTTCCGCGATAAACAGGATACCGCGGTTGTCGGCATTGCAGAGTATGGTTAATCCCTTGCCCGTATCGGGACCATCCATAACATGCATGAAAATAGCCCTGAAACCCTCGTTGGCGCCTTGATGGATTGCCACGCGGTTTGGCCCCATCTCGGCAACGAATATTCCGAGGCCCATGTCACACCCCATGAACGCACGGCAACCCTTGTCAGAGCCTTTGAGCATGCGAACGGCGGTGTCATGTGAGATCGCACCGGAACCATCGAGGTTATGAAAGGCCTTCTGCAGGTGTGTCAAAAAACCTGAAACATCACGTGCTGTGCCAAGAGCTCCTGCCGCAAAGGCGGGGAACATGAGCCGTCCACCCGGAACGACTTGACCATGATCAAAATATCCATCGGCGTAATCGCGATCTGGTCTATTGGTGTGATGCATGGTGAGGTGTGTCAGACCTAGCGCCTCGAAAAATGGAGCGATGAGTTTTTGGATGGGTGTTTCTGCGAGAGACTCGATCAGGTACTCCAGAACGAGAAAACCGCCGCCTGAATAGGAGAATTGTAATCCCGGCTCGTTGATCACGTTTACAGATTCGTAGCCAAGGGCTGGCCCATTGAACACAATCTCGCCAATCGGTGGCATGGGTTGATTGACAGGAAAGCCTTTCACGTAGTGCAGATTGAGGGCGCTGTGACTCACCAAATGAGCGAGCGTGACCCGATCACCCCAAGCCGGGTTGGTGCTTGAACGCAGGCGAAACTGAGATTTAGTTTTGGCAAAAAGAGTGTTGACGGGTGTCTCAAATCCGATGCCCTGGGACGCAAAGTATTCCATCGCAAATGCCGTGGCGATGGGTTTACTGAGGGATGCGATTTCAAACAAAGTGGACGGGGTGACGCGGTTTTGACCGTGTTTTGCGTCCCCGATGCAAACGGAACTGATGCGGTGGCTATCTGTGACGGCTATTTGCGCGCCCGTGATGTCATAGCGTTTGGCGATGGCATGAAGTTGTGTATGAACGTTGTCTAACGGCTTGTCATTCATGCGTTTAGCTGTAATGTCCCAGAGCGCTTGATTTGCATGTTTGAGCTCTAGCTCCAAAGTGTTGTCAATTCGCTGCTGCAGTATGGCCAGGAGGCCTTCTGATGATTTTCCTTGAGCTGACACAAGAAATTTAAAACCAAACTTTTCTCGGTACCTCCGCGCCTCGCGTGTCAGTCGTTCCTTTGCAGATGATGGGTCATTGCTGACGAGCTTTTGTTCACCCTTGGCCATGTGATCGAGGGTTTTGGCCGATTCACCGATATCACCATGAAATGCCGCAGCTTCGATCATTTCCGTCTGTGAAAAGCCCAGGATGGTGTGCTGGGCGGCTTGTGTATCCATGAAAGGTATCTGTGCCATTTGGTCTGCGAAGCGCTGGCAGCCACAGCGCTCAAAGTAGTAAATCCACCGTTCGATGTAGGGCGCCAGATTGAACTTTTCGGGATCAATCTCCATGGCCTTTGCGAGTGGGTCTTTCGCGTTGCGAATCGTATCGACGGTAAACGGTAGCAATAATTCTGTCGCAAACTCGACGGGAGCTGGATCAGTCATCAGCATGATCATAATTTTAAACGCGATAGGGTACCATTTTGCGGTGTCATCATCCCATTTGACCTGAACGATTTTTTTGTGATCGGAGAGATCTTTGCGGATAAATCGCATCTCTTCGTGAGCGATCCGCAAAAAATCCTCAAGCTTAAATCGGCCGTGTCGCAGCTCATGCCAGACCTCCCAGCGCGATCTTTCAGCTGTCGCAAGGTCGTCCATAACGCGTACTGGCACACCGTCAATGATCGTTGGAAGAGCTACGCAGCCATTGCCGCGCAGCCAGTCGGTAAGATATTGAAGCGATTGAAAGACGTTATAACGTATTTCATCCGGATGGTTGTTGGGGATAAAGTCGGACTCTTTGATATCGGCGACTAACAGTGAGCGAACGTAGTTGGGATCCTTCGGGTCCAGTCCTGGAATGTCGTCACCTCGGATAAACGCGTCAACATCTTTACGGTACGTGTCTGTAAAAATCTCTTTGGTGAGAGTGAATAATGGTGCGTCGTGACCATCTTTGTACTGTTGCCAAGCCGCAACGATCGCAAGTCCCAGTCGAACAAAATCCGGATGCGCGACCCAGAACCCGGTCAGGTCTCGTTTTAATTGGGTGATGACATCCTTGAAATATCCGCGCAGCGTGATTTGAAATGACGGGCTTTTGATGTCGTTATCAGTCGGTAAAATCCCGTACATCCCACCGACTTTTATGCCGCCCCGGGAGCCGACCACTTCAGCAAGCATGGCGTGCGAGGCCTTGATATATTTGATGACAATATTGGGGTCGGCTTTGACCGGAATTCTGTAGTTTCCATCTTCCTTAAACAGCCTTGCGGTAGATCCCAAATAATCATGCCAACCAAGGGACGCACCAACAAAATAGGGATAAAGGGTATCCATGATTTCATGGGTCCGCAGGATGGCTCGTGGGTTCTCTAAAACAATCATGACGCGGATTGTGCCAAGTTTGTAGTTTGGATATCGCTGCAGCAGCAGTGACTCGGTCACGGCGATCATGCGGTGAATGTAGCGTGCCTCTTCCTCGTTCTCCAATTTCGGCACATAAAATGTCAGAGATGAAGGGTTCTGCCAGTTGGCAAAAACATGCAACGCAAAATCATAGAGGTGAAGCGGTATGGGGTTGTTTTGATAAAACATGAATGTCGAAGGCAAGGCTAGCCCTGGAAAGCGCTTCATCGGAAGTGATCTGTGGGAGTTGGCGAGTCTATAGGACTTCTGACCTTCCTGCAGTGATAACGTCCCTTGAAAGCAGCCTGTGAGATTGACGCCCGCGTCAATCAAATCTTGTCGTAAAGGCGTTTTGGAGTCCTCATCGTCAGCACCCCATTTGGGGGTTGCGGTTTGGGTTGCCAGTAACTGCTCGACGATGGCCGGTTCCCCCGCAAGCTTGCGATGATAGGCGTTCACGGCGTTGATGGCCATCTTTGCGGAGTCCGGCGGACCAAACAGTGTGACGTGGGGGCCCTGCAAAAATTCTGGAATGGGTGCAACTTGCGCTCCGCCGCGGACACAATAGTTGGGTGAGCGTGGACCGATCACGATGCGGCCTTCTGCATCCTCAAGACCAATGATGGTTTGATAATCCTCATCGGTAATCTGGCGACCAAGCTTTTGATTATACTCGTAACAGGCTTTCACTCGCGCATCGATAAAAGTACGATCTGCGCTCCGTCTCCTCAGAACATCAGACAGGTCGCCTTTGATCTGCCTGTAGATGTTAATCATGAAGTTCAGTGCATCTGAGGTTTCAAGACCACCAGAGGCTCCCACATGCAGTAGTCCCTCAACACCAGGTATGCTTGCAGCTTGTCTCAGCAAGTGTCTTGCCAGAGCAGGCGACACGTAGTCGTGATAATAGGGAATCTCAAAAAATGGCGCTTCATGTTTGGACATGGCGTCATTGTATCTGAAGAAGGCCAAAACCCTCAACGGGATTCAAACCAGTCTTTGATTTTCTGGCGTTCTTCTGCTGTGATTTCCGTCACGTTGCCTAAGGGCATGATTTTTTGGACGACCACCTGCTCATAGATGGCCGCAGCATTGGCATTGATGCTCTCGAGGGATTCAAGTCGCAGATTTTTTGGAGCAGCAGCCATCATCGTGGGTTTTTCGGCGTGGCAAGGGACACATCGCGAGTCGATGATCGATTTGACCTCAGTGTCAGTGATCTGTCGGGTGAGATTTGCCTCACTCCGAGGTGCCGGGGCTAGATAAATCATTATGGCCAACATGATGATGCTCGCCACTACAACGTAGCCCCAGTCATTTCTATTTTTGTGACGCATGACGAAGTAGTGGCGAATCATGGCTCCAGCCAGCATGATCAGGATCAGGAGAATCCATTGGTGGGATGCGCTATAGATCATATGAAAATGATTCGACAGCATCGCAAAAATCACGGGCAGAGTAAAATAGGTGTTGTGGACACTGCGCTGTTTGCCGCGCTGTCCATGAATAGGATCTGGTGTCGCGCCAGCTCGCATTGATTTGATGACCGCCCGTTGACCGGGAATGATCCAAAAGAAAACATTAGCGGTCATGGCTGTAGCCATCATGGCCCCAGTGATCAGAAATGCTGCCCGTGGCGCGAAGAGGTGACAGGTGACCCAGGCAGTCACCGCGACAATCAGTAAGGTGCAAAAGCCGACCGCTCGATCGTTTTTTTGCAGGGTCCGACAGACTCCATCATACAACAACCAACCGACGACGAGGATGCCAAGCGACGCTCCTATGGCCT
>JBILMN010000047.1:0-18473 GCA_044375465.1 Oligoflexales bacterium
CATCAACTCGCGGGAGAATCATAGTGTAGCCCACGTTATCACTATGACGAGGAGATCGCGTATGCCCCCACAAGTGACCAGAGATGATTTTGAGTTTGCGCTTCGCGAAATGGGCCACAATCCGGATGAGTATCGCGGTAAGCAATTAAGCCTTGATGCCCTGTGTCAAGTTTATGGTATTGAAGAGGACATCATCATTGAGGCGATAAAACTTCGCCATATTGACGCCCACTATGATTACCGCAAAGACACCATCTGGGTCGATGCGCTCGATGCTGCTCACTTCTACTATTGTATCCGTTCTGAAGCCCATCTATACGCGGCCTGAATGGTCCACGGGAATGCCGTAAATGAAGATTTCCCGGTTACCGTGGCGCCCTGAAACCTTGGCGTCGACAACCCCTCCAATCTCATAACCGGCGTTAATCAGAGCTGATTTGACGAGATTTAGCGCCACCATGCGGTCGTCGTTATTTGTAACGATACCGCCAGCAGGAATCTTGTCCCGTGGTAGTTCAAATTGCGGTTTTATAAGGAGCAAAACCGCTGCTTTCGGCGCAGCCTTCTTGAATTCAGGAATATGTTTTGCCAGGGATGTAAAGCTCAGATCCGCAATCACCCAGTCTATGGACATCGGATCACTGGGACTGAAAATCTTGATATCTGTTCGTTCGACACTTTGCACCCGAGGGTCTTGGCGGAGTTTCCATGCCAGTTGCGCGGTGCCGACATCCAGAGCAATCACCTGTTGCGCACCGCGAGAAAGGACGCAGTCCGTAAATCCACCCGTGCTGGCACCAACGTCCAGTACGATCCTGCCCTGAAACGCCGCCGCAAGTCCAAGATCGTCAATCGCCGCGTTGAGCTTGTCACCACCGCGACTGACGAACCGCCCCTCATCTTTCAAGCGAATGACCGCGTCCTCAGGAACTTTAGTCCCAGGTTTGTCGATGCGCTGTTCGTTGACGACAACGTCGCCGGCCATAATCATGGCCTGCGCTAGCGGCAGTGCGTCAGCAAGCCCACGCCGCACCATGAGCTCATCAAGGCGTATTTGCATCAGCTTTCCCATAGCGACCTCTACACTGGCGCCATGGGTGACGCCACATCAAAGATAATAGGCTAACTTGTTTGTTGTGTCCGTGGTTCTAGCGACCCATGACTCAATGCGTTGCTGACCATCACCAGAGAAATGTGAAAACCGAATGCCAATACCCCCTACATCGCTCCCATTGCGGCGTTTATCTGGCGCTAAATGCCGAACCACTTCGCCCTTGACTTTAACTGTCTTGTGGCTCGCTCCGAGTGTAATTTCCATTTCAAGCTGTGTGCCCGTTGGTATTCCAAGGTCAGTTAAAAGAAGAATTCCTGTAGGGCTCAGATCTCCAACATCACAAGAGTAGTCTTTGTCTCGCCAGTTGAAAGAGATCCCCACGCTACCGCTGACGCGTTGCTGCCCGCGCGTCTGCTGCGACAAGAGACTTTTGATTTTTTCGATAAAGTAATCCCGTGGAAGAGGTTGCTCGACAAACATCTCCGCACCAGACTTCAGGGCTAATTGTTTGATTTTTTGAGCCGACTGCACACTCGTGAGAACCACTGGGATATCCGACCAATCCTTGACACGCTTTATTTTTTTGACGGCTTCAACCGTATCAACCTTGGTATGGTCCATATTCATAACGATGACATCAATATTTTGTGCGCCAAGTTGTTTGATCATTTCGTCATAGGTGGTGGCCGACTTGACGGTGATTCCCATCTTCTTGTAACCGGCGCGGTCAAGGTCGCTGGCCATTGTTTTCTCGTCGAGTGAGAGCATCGTAATCTGGGACATGTGAATATCTCCTTTGCGCTTTGGGCCATGGTCATCCCGCAGGGGCCTCTGACCTTCCCTGCGCAGTGTGTCGGCGGTTTTTTGAGGAGGTTGAGTTTTTTCTGATAAAAATTAAATAAATTATTAAAAACAATGGCTTACACTACATAGACCCCGTATCCCTACGCGTGAGAACGACGAAGCTTTCGATGTGGTAGGTGTTTGGAAAAAAATCCAACGCCACAAACCGGGTGATCGCAAAGCCATGCTTGGATAACGAACTAAGGTCTCGCGACAACGTAGTGGGATCACAGGAGATGTAAAGGATGTGTTTTGGTTTAAGCTTGAGTAGCGGAATCAGACATTGATACATACCCTCCCTCGGCGGGTCTGCGATGACCATGTCGTACATCAAACCCTGTTTCGCTGCCCGCCAGAGAAATTTTTCTGTATCACCGGCATAGTAATGTACGGATTCGATATGGCCTAGTTTGACATTATGCGTTGCTGTATCGATAGCTCTTTTTGAAAACTCGACCCCATCAATGTGACGTCGACCATCAGCCAGAGGTAGTGAGAGATTTCCCGAGCCACAAAATATGTCGAGAATTCGGCGCGGAGCAAAAGCATCAACCGCTTCCTTCACAAGACGCCGGACATTGTGATTGTGCGGCACATTGACCTGCTGAAATAACCCTGCCGATGTATGGAAGGTGACACCAAGATCGGTCTCAAATGCGGTAATCGGAGCCGCTGGCAGGTCCCTGATGGAACCGGCCCAAAAAACCTGCGTCATACCCATAAAATGATCCACAATGGTTGACGCCGGAAATTTAGAGTCATCTGGGTCATAAACGCTAATCAAAAGATGTGCTTCTTCATCTTGCCTGGCGGGAAGATCTTGAATCTCAAATCTGAAGCGGACCTCCTCTTTGACACCATGCCTGGTCATCGCGTCCTTAAAATTGACGACAGCTAATTTTGCGATAAAATCATTGATACGAGTGACGGCAATCTCGCAGCGTGAGATCGGGACAAAATCTCGACTGGATCTACGAAAATATCCGACTGCCATGCGACCATCTGGATAAATCCTCGCCCTGACCAAGATACGATTACGATAGTGATTCGATTGCGGTGACGGCATGGTCTCCACGTGGATCGTTTCGCCAAGCTTGCCAATACGTCTAAGTGAGTTGACGATAAATTGCTTTTTCCACGTCATCTGTTGCTCGTAGGAAATGCCCTGCCATTGGCAGCCTCCACAAACATCGCTTACGGCGCAGGGTGATGGTCCGCGAAGCCTAGATGGCTTGACTAGCCGAGTGACGCGCGCCTCATTGTAGCGATCTGATTGGCTGATAACAGTCGCCAGGGCGGTATCGCCCTCAACCGCGTCCTCGACAAAAAAAACTTTACCATCATGTCGGGCCACACCTTTACCACCAAATGCCATAGACTCTATTGTCAATTCAATCTCTGGTTGGGTGCTACTTGTTGGCTTGGGATTTGGCATGCTTCTTCTTGGCCTGGGGTGCTTGGTGTTTTTTTGCTTTGGGCACAAGCTCGACTGTAATACGAACTCGCTTGTTTTCGGTCATCTGTTCCAGGGGCTTTGCCAGCACCGCGGCCAGCGCCAAGCCAATTTCGCGACCGAGTATTTGAATGACCTCATCCTTACTCCTTCCGGCCTTGGACAAAAGCCCTGAGACAAGATCACGTCCAGCCCCATCCTCGTCTGAACTCAAAGTCGATGTAATACCGGAAATGATGTTTTTGAGGATGCGGTCGCCGCGATTTTTGAGATCGTCTACCATGTCACCCCTCCAGAAGTTCCATAATACGTTCCAAATCCAACTCTGCGTGGGCGATCATGGCAGCGCTTCCCGTTGCCGTGCGCATTTGCCTGGAGACGCTTTGAGCGACCAGCTCCACAGCGCGCGGATTATGATCATCGCGAACAGCGCGAAACTTTGCAGCACAGGCATTCACACGCTCGGGAGTCGGGTTGCCACTGGCTTCGACGACACGACGTGCGACTGCCATCAACTGTTCCTCATGTTCAATTGCCTGAATGTTGGCGATGGAAGGATGTGGTGAGCGGATGATGCGAATGGCGGCAGTCATAGAACCTCCAGGCATTATTATCACATGTTTTAAATCAATTTCCCAATTCGGAACAAAGTTCCAGGTTCAGGGTAACCAGCGATCTTGGCAGTTAAAAAATAGATTTCTTGGGATTCTGCCACGATAACGACGACTAAAGTTTTTGAAAAAAATCAAATCTTAACCGATCAATCCGACATATGACGTTCCTATTCAAACATTTACGGCACGGGTCGGCGCGATGGTACCTGGCTCTCGTTGGGCTGGCGGCATGCACCAATGCGGCCATCATCGACAGGGTGTTTGCCAAGGGTTCCGCCCCGGTCTATGAGGACCCATTTGACATGGCATCTGGTGGGGCATCTCTGACCAGAGCCAGTCAGGCTGGCATGATGTTCAGTAATCCGGCCTTGATCCCCTATGGTCCGGGATTTCATCGTTGGGCGGGCAACGAAACCACGCTGCTCGTGGGAAAAGATAGTGTTGATTTCGCCAGAAGCCTTCAAAAAGGGGGATCCGATTCATCGGGGTCGGGTCAGTCCAGCACGGCGCAATTTATCGATCAGGTGATGAAGACGCCGCTCCACGCAGGTATTTTAAATAATTTTTCCTATATCAACCGACTGTTTGGTTTTAGCACGTTCAACCGCGGCGAATTCGATATTGCGGCCAAGAAATTCGGTGATACAGGACTACCTGCCATACGCTTTCGCGCTGAGAGTTACCAGGGAGTGGGTGTCAGTGCTGCGACATTTCTCCCGACGCAGGCCATCTCGTTTGGCGTGACAGCAAAATATCTCTATGCAGGCGAACCAGATCTGGCGATTGAGCTGACGGATCAAGAGGCGATTAAAAATCTTCAGTCACAATCCGGGTTGAAGTCCCTTGTAGCCATGAACACTGGATTGGGGTACGACGCAGGCCTGCTGCTGTTCGCTCAAGGCATGAACGCTGATTATCGGCTGGCGCTGAAAGTTGACGATATCGGCGGCACGGCTTTGCTAGGTGAAGGAGATTTAAATGAACTGAAGCAATGCTATAGCATTGGATTCGGTTACACTCTGCATAACGCTGTAGATGCGATTCATCTCAGCTTGGATTACCGTGACATTCAGAAGGCATACCAAGAAGAAATGTTCAAACGAGTGCGAGTCGGCACTAAACTACTCATCAGGCGCCACCTTGGTTTGGGAGTCGGCTATTATGACGGTTGGCCATCTTACGGATTGGAGCTTGATGCTTGGGTCATACGACTGACTGCGGCATATTACACCAGAGAGTTAGGGGCGAAGCCCGGCATTGACCCGAGGCCTGTTTATGCTCTCGGTTTTACGATGGGGTTCTGACATGAAACTGATCTTGAATTTAATATTTTTGGTCAATCTTTTCGGGTGCGGAACAAAAAATTTATTTGAATGCGATGGTGGCTACGCAAAATCAAAATGTAGTCCGCGGACCAAAGATGAAGATGCCAGAATCGCTCTCGATCGTGAGGATTACGACACCGCGATCACGTTACTGAACGAGCTCATCGCTGCGGAGCCTGAGACCTACCAGCGTTATCCACTTCTGTCTGCGGCATACGCGGCGCGGTCGGGGTTCGACATATTTAATATTGTGACTGCTAACTTCGGTGGCAATAGCTCTTTATTACAAACTATGAGCAGTTTTTTGCCCACACCGGTCACCAAAGGGTCTCTCTATGATGCCAGCTTGAGCGATATGTCGTCGGGGGTCTCGACACTCTTAACCATACCCCCTGATCAGCGCCTGGCAACGTCAGCAGACAAATACGCGACAAGCGCAGTGCTGCAACTTACCCTTTATCAGGCTGCTTATGGAGTCATGCTCTTGAACAAATTTACCTACAGCGCCTCAGGCTATGACCCCTCCCTCTTAGCCAACATGACAGCGACCGATGCGGCGAACATTCTAGCCGCCATCGCTGGTGCCGCCAGTGCCAGCGGTTCAGGCGCGGGAAGCGCAGCGTCCGCTGCGGTAGCCGCCATCGCAGCTCAGCCCGGAGCGACGGATCAAGAGCGCCTTGCTGCGTGGTCGCAGGCGGCGCGGTAGATATGACCTGGCGTTGTGTAATGCTGGGCCATCACGCCATTGATTGGCAGAATGGATCGATTGGTGATTAGAAATGGGTTTCTTACAACGGTGGGACAGGCATTGTTGTCTCTGGGCCAAAGCATGCTGAGGCTTCACCACTTCCCTCAACCTTAAAATAATAGGTACCGGCGGCCGGGACCTGGACGGTCAGCGGTGATCCACTGCCGCTTGCGGGAGTACCCGAAGATACAGAACAGTTGGCATCGGTATAGGCGGTAGCAGTGTATCCAGAAGATCCGCCTCCGGAAAACGCGACGCTCAGTAGAGTGGATGTAAGTGATGTAACGCTAGAAATGGTGAGTTGCGATCCACCACCCGTCGTTCCACCCGTCGAACCACTCGTCGAACCACTCGTCGAACCACCCGTCGTTCCACTCGTCGTTCCACCCGTCGAACCACCCGTCGGGCCACTCGTCGTTCCACCCGTCGAGCCACTACCGTAGGAACTTGAATCGGTAGGCGGTAGTGGCGCTGAAAAGCTTCCAGATGTGCATGTCGTAACCGTTTGACAGACGCTGTAGAGCGTCTCAAAAGTGCTCGCGATGGTACTTTCAGTAGATGACGAGCTGGCCGCACTTGATGACGTTGCACCGCGATAACCCGTGACCGCAGCCCGATAGGCTACGTTCACAAATGGGTTTTGGAAGCTCACGATGGCTGCATAAGCGATGTCTGCTGACGCGGCGGCTGAAGATCCCAAATCATTGTTTGTTCGGTACGCCAAAACCTCAGGCGATGTGGTCTCCGAATACTGTGCCGCATAGACACTCGTATAGGAGGCCGCGGCGACTTTTTTCGCATATTCCGTAGGCGAATACTCAGCTGAAAGGCCATTGACTTTCTCGACGGTCGCTTGAATCAGGCTTCGCGTCAGTACCGTGAGATTGATGGGCTCCGCAGCGACGCCGTCATTTTTTTGTTTATCGATGACGCGCATGGTGCTGGCAGCTAACATGAGCATATCGGACACAGACAGGGTGTATTGAGACAACGACGCCGCAGCGTCAGCATCGCCTTTTGACGCTAGATCTTGGGTGATGAGCAGCATTTTAGCCACAATATCCGTAATTCGATTTACGACAAGATTGGCTCGCACTGTCACTGCTGCAAACGATGGTGCGAGTACTGCAGACTTGGTTTCACCTGACGGATTTGTGACCTCAACGATCACATAACTCGAAGCTCGTTCGACCGAAAATATGAAACTCTTAGTCGCTATCGTATCACTATAAATTTGAACCTTCCCTCCTGCCGTAATCAGATACGCTTTAATCACGTACTGAGAGCTCAGGTTTTGGTCGCCAGTGAGATTGACTCCACCGATCTGAACGGATTCGTCGGCTTGCTTAAACTCCGTTGGATCGTCATCTGAGGTGCTCCCTGATACTTCGACTCGACCTCCCGGGGCGTTCTTTCCGGATGATGTGGATGATCCCTTATTGCTACACCCACCGAGATTCAGGGCACAAATAAAAACCGTGAGCCTCATCAAGGCCCGATGCCCGAGTAGCGCATTCATCAATGAAAGGATCGTTAGCGGCAAAGGTTCCCCCTCCCAAGCTCTTAGACTCATCGGCCAGTCTTGAGAATAAATTTAGGACTTTTTTTTAGCTTAATTCAATAATAAAAACAAAGCCTTAGATCGCAGACACGCGCGATTTAAGGCATCCGTAGCGAAGTCGGCAACGTGGTACGGCAACCTTAAGACCCCGAACACAAACAGGCAATTTTGTATTCTGTGATGATCGACGACAGCAATTGTTCAGGTCCATCCGCGGAATCAAGGGCAGCACGCATCAGAGGCAAGCCGATGCCCACCATGTTGGCGCCCGTATAGACTGCTTTTCGGACCGTAAGCCCATCGCGGATGCCTCCGGTGGCGATAATAGCGGCTTCAGGTAGCGCTTTGCGCACATCGGTGAGGGCTCTTGCGGTGGGAATGCCCCAGTCGCGGAATATGGCGCCACGTCGTTTGATCATGGAGTCTGAAGACCTGAGGCCTTCGATATGGGCCCACGAAGTTCCGCCTGAGCCACCGATATCAAAATATCTGATACCAACATTCCAAAGTTTTTGCGCGGTGACGACATCAAGACCAGCCCCAACCTCTTTGACAATGACTGGTACATTTAGGGCCGCTGCCACAGCCCCGATTCTTGAAATCAGTCCGCGGAAGTCACGATCGCCCTCCACTTGTATCAATTCCTGTAAAACATTGACGTGAATCGCAAGAGCGTCGGCCCCGATCATAGCAACCGCTCTCTTGCAGTCGCTTAGGTATGAATCATGACGAAGTTGGGCAATGCCAAGATTCCCGATCAAAAATAAAGAGGGAAAACGGTCCTTCAGTTTAAAGATACTTTCGTAGGCTGGGTTTTCAAGAGCCATGCGCTGCGACCCGACACCCATCGGTAAATTGTGTGTAACCGCGGCGCGCGCAAGGCGCTCATTGATCATGGCTGCGCGTGTCACACCACCGGTCATTCCGGTGATCAAGATCGGCGCGGTGAACGATCGCCCACAAAATTTCACGCTCGTCTGGACGTCGTCCCAATGCATTTCGGGTAGGGCCACCACCGGGAGATTCACAGCGTCAAACCCATGGGACCTGGTCGAATGCTCTACATCAACCTCGGCGCAGAGATTGATGTGTTGGCTTTTACGGAGAATATGCAAAAGATCCATGACCTGGGGTTGTGAGGCTTCATGGAATGTTAATAGATCATGACTCAAAGATGCCACGGAAAGTTCGCGGGGCTTGAGGTCTCCTGTCATGATCACGATAGATTCTGGAGTTGTGAGCGTGGCGTGATCGCCCCACTTGACGCGCGCTGATGTCATGGAGATTTCGGTAATGAATCCACCGTGTGAACCCGCCACGAATGGCAATGGAGGATGGAGCGCGATCACTTTGAAGATCCTGCTTCCTGAAGAGCCTTGGAGATCCGGCCTGGTTTTTGGGCACAGCGGAAGATCACCAGCAGATGGCCAATTTTCTGCACGACTTCGGCTCTTGTCTGCGCCATCAATTCATCAACCGTGGCATGAAACTCATCTTGATCGGCGGCCGGGACTTTAATTTTGATCAGCTCGTGATCTTCGAGAGCTTTGTCTGTGGCCTTTAACACAGCAGCGGATATGCCCTCTTTACCGATCATGACTACAGGATCGAGGTGATGAGCTTTGCCACGAAGAAATGAACGTTGTTTTGGAGTGAGTGCCATATGCGGTATCCTCTATCATGCTGGTCCATGGGATCTGCCCATAAACCCGATCGATCGCCAAAGGCCTGTATCATATTCATGAAGGGGTGTCCCATTGAAATCCGCGGGGTTTATCATATGAATCGCTTGATGTGGACGTATTTCACGGCCTGGACGCCGGTCTGGACGCCGGTCTGGACGCCGGTCTGGACGCTGGCACTGATGGTCACCACAAGCCGTGTGGATGCTGGAGAGCTGTCTTTGAAGTCGTCTCCAAAGACACCTCCACCAAGGGTGATTTCCTTTGAAATTACGGCGGACTACCCCCATGACCCACTGGCCTTTACCCAGGGCCTCGAGGTTTGGGGTGACGGTTATTTTCTGGAGAGTACCGGACAATACGGTAAAAGCGAGATTCGCAGGGTCCGCATCAAAACCGGAGAGGTGGTGGCTGCCACGTCCCTTGACCCGGCAATTTTTGGCGAGGGAATCACGCGATTCGGCTCGACGATCTTTCAGCTGACCTGGCAAGAGGGGGTTCTCCTGAAATGGACGTTCGACGGCCACAAGACATTCAAGCTCGCAGCAAAGACCCCTTGGACGGGCGAAGGCTGGGGGCTGACACAAAGTCCTAAGTCTCTTTGGGCCTCAAATGGGTCGAGTGAGTTATTTGAAATGAAGCCCCAGGATTTGTCTATAAAACGAAAAATCAACGTCACGCTGATGGGAACGCCTCAGCCGAAAATCAACGAATTGGAATGGGTGGATGGTCGCATTTTTGCCAATGTCTGGATGACCGGAACGGTTGTTCGTATCGATCCAAAATCAGGCGTCATCGATGGCTTGATGGATCTCACGCCTCTCATTCCCAAAAATCTATCTATGGATGCCGTCGCCAATGGCCTTGCGTGGGACAAAGTCCGCCGCAGGCTTTACGTCACCGGAAAACTATGGCCCAGGGTCTATGAGCTTCGTTTGAAGCGTTCATAGACCATTCTTTTAATTCTTTTAAATAAAGTCGCCCATCGACGCATTCTCGCAAGAGCACTATTTGACGGGATATGAGCATCAAACCCAGATCGCATTTTGGGCAAAACCGCCTAATTTAATCGTAAATACCTGTTTTTTATGAATTAAAATAGAAGATACCACGAGCTGCGTAGAATCACCCATTTATGAAAACCTCATTGGTGCCGATGGGTTGCAACCGATGGAGGCAAACCTATGGTGGAGCAGGATTTTTTATCCACGTTTTTGGATGAAGCGGTCGAGACGCTTGCGGCCTGGGAGCAGATTTGTTTATCGCTGGAATCAAATCCAGATGACTCTCAAGTCAACGCTTTGTTTCGCGCGGCGCATAATCTTAAAGGCTCAAGTCGCAGCGTCGGCTTGGAGTCATTTGGTCAGTTTGTCCATGTGATCGAAGACACCATCACGGAAGTAAAAAAAGATTTACAAATTCTCACGCCCGCAGTTTTGAGTGTGTTTTTGGAGTGTCAGTCCTTGCTGACTGAATGGGTAGAAGCCATAAAATCTGACCCAGGCGCTTATTTGGACTACAGCGTTCTGCAAACCAAGCTTAACACCATTGCGCAAAAGTCCCAGCAATCTGTCGTCAAAGCAGATCAGGGCTTTGGTTTTTTTGAGGATGAAACAGCCCCAAATCCGAAACCCGCAAGCCAAAATCTCGGCGATATCCTCATTGAGAAGGCGCACGTCACCCAAGATCAGGTAGACAGTGCTGTCAAAGTCCAAAACGCGAAGCTTGGACAGATTTTGGTGGCACAGGGAGCTACCACGAAGCAAGCTGTCCGTGAGGCTTTGGTCATTCAGAAGCAACAAGGTGGCGGAGCTAGCGACGAAAGCATCCGTGTGAGTTTGCGCAAGCTCGACAATATGATTCGTTTGATCGGTGAGCTATCCATTCAGCATTCAATCGTGGCATCTGCCCTGGAACCCAATCAGGTACCGAATCAAAAAGCCGCAGAGGCCGTCGTCTTAACCTCAAAGGTGATCCAGGATTTGCAAAACGAATCCATGAATCTGCGCATGCAGCCTGTTGAAGGGCTCTTTCGTCGCCTGGAGAGGGTCGCACGTGACGTGGCACGGGCGCAAAATAAGCAAATCTCGGTGGTCTTGAAGGGGTATGATGTCGAAATGGATAAAACTGTGCTTGAGCAGATGAAAGATCCATTGGTTCACATCATTCGCAACGCTGTTGATCATGGTCTTGAAACTTCTGAGGCTCGCAGCACCTCTGGAAAGCCACTGGTGGCAAATGTCACCATTTCCGCAACTCAGACCGCCCAAAACGTGGTCATCACAATTGCTGATGATGGGCGTGGACTTGCTAAAGAAAAAATATTGAAGAAGGCCTTGGAAAAAGGGCTAATCCCAGAAGGACGAAAATTGAAGGACGATGAGATTCATCAATTAATTTTTATGCCGGGATTTTCTACGGCAGAAAAAATCACGGATGTCTCAGGGCGTGGGGTTGGCATGGATGTGGTGCGTTCGTCTGTTGCGGCCCTACAAGGACGTATCGATATCCAAAGCGTTGAAGGATCGGGAACAACATTTATGATCAGCCTACCCAGCACGCTGAGCGTGTTGGAAGCCATCATTGTGTCAGATGATGACGCGATATATGCGGTACCGATTCAGGATGTGAGGGAGGTCGTGGATCTCACGAATGCCCATATCGAGCATTCCGGACCGCAGTCTCAGATGATGAACTTGCGAGGGCGAGTCATTCCCATTGAGCCGATGGCTCATTACCTTCCCCAGAAGGCTCCACTCCGTTCCGCTGAGTTATCTACCCTTCCATCGCGTCACACATTGGCACTAGTGACCAGCGATGATCAGAGTCATCTGGCGCTCTCGTTTGATCGCGTAGTGGGGCGACAGTCCATTGTTGTCAGACCCGTCGATTCCGGGCTCGATAAAATACCTGGATTTTCTGGAGCCACGATTCTGGCAAGCGGTGATCCCGCCATGATCATTCATTTACCACACTTTTTAAAGTCTTTTCAGAAGAGAGCTGTATAGGAGACGGTATGAGCGACCACGATCTGCAAATCTCGCAAACAAGCGATCAGTCACAAATTGATGACTCTGATCAACATAAATATGTGGTCTTTCAAATTGGCGAAGAGCTCTATGGCACCCATCTCCTTTCGGTGCGAGAGGTCGTCGAAGAGCTTCCCATCAAACCACTACCCAATACCATTCAAGCATTCCGTGGTGTCTGTAATCTGCGTGGTCAGATTGTTGGTGTGCTTGACCTAGCAAAGTTATTCAATATCCAGAGAGCCCCCACAGGACGCCCACTCCTGATGGTTTTTGATGCGATCAATGGGTCTTTGGCGGCCACAGTGGACTGCATCAAAGAGGTTTCCGTCATCTTGCCATCGGATGTTGACGACGCCAGTGGCGTCGTAACTGGCGCTGATCGGCGCTTTATCAAGGGTATCGGAAAATTAAGGCAGCGGCTTGTGACACTGATTGACCTCAAGGCCGCGTTGTCGCAGCAACAGCTTTACGAAATCACTTCCTCAAAACTCATGATTAAAGAGGAGGCCGGATAAGGTATTCAATGAGGTACGTATCGGCGTTTTTAATGATTGTAAGTGCAGGATTTTTAGTGCTGAACAACGAGACATCAACCAATGACATTTAAATAATGAACGCTAATCGATAAGGATGATGACTATGAACAGAACTTTCAGTGTCAAGGCCCGTCTGAGAACCATGATGTTGGTTGCTGCCTGCGCCTTAGGCGGCGGCATGTACTTCCTACATCATAATCTTCAGGATGTTCGCCACAATATCCAAGAAAATCAGCGGATGGAGGAGCTCGTAAGGTCGGTCAATCATCTAAAGATGACTGCCGTGAGTTTTAACCTGAGCGCCATGGATATGCTCGTTGATAGCCTAGGGGCCGATTTCAAGGGGCTCGACCCGAAGCGCCTGGAGGAACTGGAAGATGAAAAAATCCATTATGATAAAAACTTTCGTGAAATGAAGGAAGAGACAGAACACTTTGCGCTGACCGGTGAGATTAAGGAGCTTTCAGAAAATCTCGAATCTCTGTACGCCGCAGTCCGAGGTCTTGGAGACACCCTCAAAAGTCGCAAACCATCGGAATCCGAACTTGATAAATTCGATACTCTCATTGACTCAAGCAAAGAGGACGCGCTCGCTAAAATCGAAAAGATTCTTGACGAAATCGGAGATAAATCATCAGCTCTCGCCACAGCCCAAAAGGATGCCCTAAATCAGATGACACAAAACGCTCTGTTCACGGCAGTTTTTGTCATTTTATCCCTTGTGATTGTCGGTGCTTCGACCAGTCGTTCGCTGATGACGTCCATGAGCAAGGTCCATGATCAGTTGAGTAAGTCAAATCGAGAACTTCGCTCAACCGGTGATCGGCTCGCCGAGTCAGCGCAAACGATGGCCTCATCAACAGCAGAGAGCGCCGCGGCGATCCAGGAGTCCGTTAGCTCCATGGCTGAAATGACCGCCATGCTAAAACAAACAAGCCAGCACACGGATGCCGCCGCAACCCTGGCACACGATATTCTCAGTCGCTCAGATGAGGGATCCCGGGTGATGTCAGAGCTGTCTGAGTCCATGACAAGGATCGCCGCAGCGAACTCAAAACTCACTGAAATTACCAAAATCATCGATGATATCAGAGGTCGCACCAATTTGATCAATGACATCGTCTTCAAGACCCAGCTGCTATCTGTCAACGCATCTATTGAAGCGGCGCGAGCGGGTCACCACGGCAAGGGTTTCGCAGTTGTTGCCAATGAGGTGGCGAATCTGGCGACGATGAGTGGTAAGGCCGCCACCGAAATCGGTAGTCTCTTGCATGAGAGTGTTTCGAAGGTGGCCGGGATTGTCGAGGGTACGTCGGAGTCGGTCAAGGGAGGCGAGACGACGTGTAAGACAGCAGTAAAAATGTTTGCAAGCATCAGTCATTCGATCGGTGACATTTCAGAGAAAGTTTCACAGATTGACATCGCAACGAAAGAGCAGGAGGCAGGCATCCGCCAGACAAGCGCGGCACTGGCCCAAATGAACGTTGCAACAACCTCCACCAGCCAGGTCGCACGAGATAATGCCCACCTTGGTGGCTTGCTGCTTCGGCAGTGCGACCGCGTTAAGGGGGTCACCAATCTACTAACGATCACCGTGTTTGGAGAGAGCGTCGCTCACGAAAGAGACGAATCAAATCATCTTACGGATGAGGCGAGCAGCAATGAAATTCTGGCGTCTGGACACGGTGATCCGGCGATTGTCAGAGGCTCATCGACGAAGGTTCTCGATATGACAAATCATGAGCTTGCGACCCGCATTGTCAACAAAGTGAAGTCTCGCGACCCTTCAAATTCGAAGTACACTGGAACGGACGGGTAAAGGAAGAGGTTTTTTTGTGACAGTCACTGCGCAAACATCACAGGTTCGAGGTCTCTTTCATTTGACCGATCAAGATCGGCAAGTGATTGTCGGGATGGCCCGCGAATTAACGGGGACGAATCTCGATGGTGAACGGCATGGAGTCATTTTTTTGAATGTTCAACTGAGGATGGAGCACGTCGGAGCGGCAACGCTCGGCGCATACCTCAACTACATCAATGACCACGACGAAGAAATACCCTACCTTCTTTCGGCTTTAACGATTCACACCACGGGATGGTTTCGAGAGCCATCGACGTTTGAACTTTTTCGCGAAAAAATTGAAGATCTGATCAAGGGAGCGCCCTCAGTCGATATCAATCTACTATCAATTGGCTGTTCTACCGGCGAAGAAGTCTACTCATATGCGTTTGTGCTAGAAGAACTCCGCCGCAGATACCCGGGCTTGCGCTACTCTCTTCGAGGAATCGACATTGACCCCATAAGCCTGAAAAAAGCTCGTGCCGGACGCTATGATGGGGTCAAACTTGCGAACATTGATCCGGCGTGGCGTGAGCTTGTAGCGAGACGACTTGATGCCAAAGGCGTTTTGCAGATTGATCACGGGATTTTAGAGCGTGTCTCGTTTCAATCTGCAAACGTCCTGGCTATACCGCCCAGAGATCAGATGTTCGATGTCATATCCGTACGCAATATTCTCATCTATTTTGATCCGCCACAATTATCAAAAATCATGGCGATCATCCAGAAACATCTAAAATCATCTGGTCTTTTGTTTACAGGCGTGTCTGAGACACAACTTCCAGATCGCTCAAAATTTTTACCGGTTGGTGGAGCGTTATTCACGTCTCGGGCGAGAGAGGCTAAAATAGAGTTAACTCGAGTGTCCCCCAAAAAAATCAGAAAAGAGGTTCATGCTATGACACATCTCGTGATTATTGAGGATGAGGAAGACCTCGCGGACCTCTATAAAATGACTCTTCAAGACTCATTTAAACGAGTTGATGTCGCTCTAACCTTCGAGCAAGGTCTCGACTCTTTAGCAGGTTCAACTCAAGAAACATTTGTGATCGCAGACTATATGCTCGCCTGTGGTCGCTCTGGTCTGGATTTAATGGACGAAGCGCGAAAAAGAGGATTCTCGGGCAGTTTTGTCCTTATATCAGCCTTTGCTGACGAGACAATCGCCAATCGCGCTCACAGCTTAGGCTGTAAGGACGTGATCGCAAAACCTTGCGTTGGAGCGGAGCTACTGCGCATCGTACGGCATCATGCCGGATTGTCCGGTCAGAAATCAGACCGTGGGATGGTACCAGCCGAAATGGTTGCTCTGGGCTCCAGTACTGGTGGGACCGAGGTTTTAATCAAGATTTTAGAAAATCTTTCACAACCGTCACCCCCAGTCGCTGTTGTGCAGCATATCGTTCCGGATTTTGCGGCGGATTTTGCCAAGCGGCTTGCGGCTCGGTCGGGACTTGTTTTGGCAAAAATGGAAGATGGCGAGGTTGTCAAGCCAGGGCATCTGTATATGGCCCTAGGAGACTATCATATTGGTTTGCGCAAGTCGGGTGGCGTCATGCGCCTTGTGATCAATCGCGGAGAGCCCGTCAGCGGGCATCGTCCGAGTGTTGACTTTCTCTTTGAATCCCTGGCACAGACCAAGATTCCGAGCGTCGCAATTATTTTGACCGGCATGGGTCGAGACGGAGCTATCGGTTTGTCAAAAATCCGGGAGGGAGGAAGTTTCACCATGGCCCAAGATGAAGCATCTTCAACCGTCTTTGGGATGCCGGGGGAGGCGATCAAGCTCGGCGCCGCGGAATTTATAGGCAATCCAATGAAAATCAGGCAGAAGCTCCATGAGATTTTGGCCCTGGCCATCAAATAGAGACTTTGGGTTGATCCGTTCACAGATCCGTTCACAGATCCGTTCACAGATCTGCTCTCATATGAGCTCAAGGATCTGGCTATGGTCCCGCCAGTTTCCGGATCCACCAGTCAGCCCCGCTGGCCCCTGAAACCTTGTTGGTGCTCCACCCGATCACATAAATCTGATCTGTATTATTGATTCCAGTGCTTGTCAGAACAGCAGAGATTTGATCCGCAGCTCCTGCACCATCTGAGATTTGGTTCCAAGCAGGCAGGTTTTCCGTTACAGAGCTACTGAACTGCCTGACCCACGAGTCCTGACTCGCATTCGTCTTAAATCCACCAACATAAATTCGATTGGCTGAGTCAATGGCAAGCCCCTGAGGCCTCTGGATCCCTCCTGCCGCCGGATTATACTCTCCCGACAAGGCGAGAGCTGCGCTGTACTTGCGGATCCACCAATCTTGGCCGGATACTGAATTAACCCCAGTCACAATGACGTTACCAGCGTTGTCAACCCTCACGGCTGTGGCATAATCTCCAACGCCCGCACTATTTCCCGTGGCTGTTGATTCAACGGAGCAGTCTGAGGTGCGTAATCGTTTAACCACCCATTGCTGATCGGGCCCAGTCACAGTCTTGTAGCCAGCAACATAGAGTTTTGCGGTGGCGTTGTTGATGGCAACGGCGGTCAGTCGGTCGGATAGGTTCGCACCGCCCTCATCAAGTTTTTGTTCACAAGCTAGTACGCCTGACCCCGTAAATTTTTTGATCCAAAGATCGTCTCCCGTCGCAGCGCCGGCCAGATTTCGCCCGTAACCGACGACGAACACATTGCCTGCGGAATCTGTCACGACACCAAGGGCCTCATCATCTCCAAAGCCTGAATCAATAAGCATGTCCCAGTTAGCGGTATCCTCGACACCAGAAGACGAATATTTCTTAATCATCCAGTCCAGGTCGGAGCCATTAAATCGCGACCCGACCACATAAACATTGCCGGTTGAATCGACGTTTATGGAGCGAGCGATTTCATCCACACCGCTATCCCCGACATCTTTGTTCCAGTTTGTTGTGTCTTCCACGCCTCGTTTAGAAAACTTCTTGATCAGCCAGTTCTTGTCGCCATTGGTATGATACCCAGCCACGTAGAGATTTCCGGATGCGTCAGATACTCCGGCAAGGGCGCGGTCATCATCACCAGACCCATCGTATGTCAGCTCACGATTCCAAAGGTTTAATCCCTCGCCTGCTGTGAAAGTGAACGTATTGGAGCCATAAGATGATTGCACGTTCCCTGCGACATCTGTAGCTTGGGTTGAAACCGTATATAGCTGGCCCTTTAGAAATGAACTATCGTCCAAGGACTGACTCCAATTTGTGGTGCCAGAAACTGCAATCCAGTGTGGACATGCCGCTGAGAAGTCGATTGCCGCATCGTCATAGCAAAGACCGCTGCCTTCTTGGATCGAGATCACAACCGCCGCGACGCCGGTGGCTGCGTCTGATGCAGAGCCAGCGATGATCGTGGTGCTACCCGCCGTGCTGTCCGGGGTCACAGACCCATTGGTTGTCAACGTCGAGGTGGGTTTGGTCACATCCCGTGTAAAAGTCGAACTGCCCAAATAGCTGTCTGGGTTTCCAGCTGTGTCACTTGCTTTGACGCAAACTTTCCAGGATCCATCGGCACTCATAGCAGCATCATCAGATTTAGGAATCGTCGCGCTATAGGCCAAACTTCCGTTGCAGCTCGCAAGACTGCTTGCAACAGCATAACTCAAAGTATCTTGTCCAGAGGCGACGACACTGTTGACAAGCGCCAGGGATCCCTGATGATCTGATAAATTAAGATAGGTATCACTCACCACATTCCCGAGTGACACAGAGCTTATATTGGGCGCTGTAAAGTCAGTGACGAAGTTAGCGCTAGAACCATA
>JBILMN010000189.1:0-5562 GCA_044375465.1 Oligoflexales bacterium
ACCTCATGTCGAACAGACTGGCGATAAATTCGCTTATGTGGTGACCGAACGTGGGGAAGAGACTATTCGACGCGAAACGAGAGATGCGCAGGAATTATTGTCCTGGCTTGTCCGAGACTGTACAAAACAGATTGCCGTCGATTGGGAACGAGAAAACCGAAAAAAAGGAATTGACCCCAGACGAGCAGTCTTTGAAAAACACGTTGAGATCCTTTCGAGCATCAACCCTGATTGGGCTGGCTTGCAAAAGAATGAATACGAAAGGATAACGTCGCAGTATCCATTTGACGATAAGGCTATCGCACGCGCTGACCGAGCGGCCGAACTTCGAAATCTAGGAGTTCCTTCTGAAAAGGCCTGGGAGCGTGCCGTCGTTGAGTTTCCGTGATTTAGAGCCTATTCGAAAACTCTAGTGAGCGCAACACACCCGCCGCCGGCGCAGTCCGGACAACAGCACCGACATTTCCTGGCTTTTTGCCGACAACATGTCGCGGAGATTTTCTAAAGGTGGGCCTAAATGTTCAAGCGTGATTAAATTGGTAGTACAGATAGCAACGGCAACTTTTAGCGTGGTGTCGTATGGAGTTTTTTCGGGGTAAAACAAGCGCGCCTCACAAGCTGCCCCTTCCGGCCGGATGCCATGTATCAGGATCCGCTGGCCCTGCGGCTGGCCGGTGAGCGGGGGGACAAGATCGCGCGAAAGATGGCTGGCGGAGCCTTTATGTCCTGGATGATGTCTCAACCATTTTGGGATATTGTTTAGGGAGCCGCCAAGCATCCTCCTCCACTTATTCGTTCTTTCACGCTTCCTGTGACCCCGCTGTCAATGGTTGACGAGGGTGCTTACGTAGTATGTCTTCCCTCCAATGAATTTTCATTGGAGGGGGTGTCATGTCAAGTTACGCGCGTCACCGTCCCGAGGAGTCGGTACTGTATCAATCCGTGGCGAGGGCATGGCCTAAGATTGAGATGGAGTATGCCATTGCCGATCAGTCGATCTCGCCGCATGTCACCGCGGAATTCGACAGATACAAGCGGTGCGGGATCTTGGAGCATGGCTTCGTTCGCTTGTTTTGCAGGGAGTGCGCCGCGGAATTAGTCGTTGGATTTTCATGTAAAGGCAGAGGCTTTTGTCCGTCCTGTGGAGCCAGGCGAGCCACGCAGAAGGCTCACCGTTTAGAGTGCGAGGTGTGGCCACAGGCCAGGGCTCGTCAATGGGTATTGTCATTTCCGCACCAGGTGCGTTCGTGGCTTCTGCGTAGTCCGGAGTTATTTAATGACGTGATCACCGTCGTCGTAGGCGGCATTTCATTTTTTTATGAGCGGCATGCCGCGCTGGTGTTAGGTCAAGATCAAGTCTATTTGCCGACGGCCGGGTCCGTGACTTTCATTCAGCTTTTTGGGTCCAGCCTGGCGGCGAATCCGCACCTTCACATGATGTTTCTGGACGGCGTGTTTGCGAGAGCAAAGGGCGGGATTCAGTTTTTTGAGCGGGGCGGATTCACTCATGAATCGATGTTTGATGTGCTGGATATGATTTATTTAAGGCTGACGAAACTGTTTGAGAAGAAGGGCTATGTCGTAGATGGCGGCGATGCTTCCTGGCCCGAGGGCGAAGACTCAAGCGTGCCGATGCCGTTTCGTCCACGGGCTCCGAAGGCGTTTCGACGTAAGGGTCGACTCCAGGCAAATCCTTTCTATCAGCATCCGGATCCGGAGATGATGTCCATTCAGAGCTGGCTTAATGTGCGATACCGGTGGTTTTCCCTCCATGCGGCCGTGACCATTGACGGTACAAACCGCGCGGGTCTGAGGCAGCTATTTCATTACGGCGCGAGATCCTCCGTGAACTTGTCGCTTTTGAGCTACGTGACGCCTGAGGATCCGGACCGAAGTGAGGTGGAGCTTCGGCTTAAGAGAAAGTGGAACGACGGCACGGAGTCGCTAATTTTCAGTCAAAAAGATTTTGTTGAGCGTCTTGCGGGAGTTGTTCCTCCCGCCTGGTTTAATCTGACGAGATTTCACGGCGTCTTCGCGCCAAATCATGCCTGGCGAGACTTTGTGGTGCCGGGACCGACGAAGAAACGTACCTGCCCGGCCTTTGATGAACCTAACGACTCTGACCCGACGCCAACCGGCAAACCATCAACTGGTCGAGCACCAGCAGAGTACTGGATCCCATGGGCTGAGCTGTTGCGCAAAACAGTGGGTGTCGACCCTGAGGTGTGCGCCTGCGGCGCGAGAATGATTTTGGATAAAGCGATCATCGACGGTGAGAAGATTGCGGAGGTACTCGCGAGACTGGGGATCGTTTCAACGGGTCCACCCACAAAGCGGCAATCAACAGGCGAGCTTGATTATGTATACGACGTGTAAGGGCTGGCTTTGAATGCCGGCTAGGGGAGGTGCCGGCTCATGGCAGTCTGTCACCGACAGTAACGTATAATCCAGGCAAAGGTGATAAGGGAAGGACGGGGTTTTTAATGACTGCGCTCGGGTGGATGGTTTATACTGGATTTTCGTTTTGGAAAATGTGCGGATAAGATGTCGGGAAGGGGGCGATTTTGGTTTTTATTTTTCCTAGGCCCATGGCCACGGCCCTATATATAAGGAATTGCGCGACAGAAAAATCACCGCTTACATTCCATTACGCGACAAAAAACTTGGAAATGGAAAGTACGCTCCACCCGCTGGATTTAACTACGATCGCGAAAACAACCGCTACCAATGTATTGCCGGCAATTTTCTCTATCCGCACAAACCAACCGATGGTCTAACACGATATGTAATAAAAAATCGCGGATGCCACTCGTGCCCTTTGCAGGCCCAATGTTTCCCGCAAGGTTTCAAGGGTAGATCAATGCGAATTCAGCGCGCCGATTTTCAAGATTTCTATGACGCGATAAGAAAGCGGCAGAAATCGCCCAATTTCCGCAAGAAGCGGTTTGAGCGTAGCTGGAAAGTCGAGGGTATTTTTGCCGAAGCAAAAGAGAACCACTGTTTACGTAGAGCAAAGTATCGCGGATTGGCGAAAACGCAGATTCAAGTGTACCTAAGTGCGTCCGTGCAAAATCTGAAGAGACTGATAAAGGCTCTTGGGGACATGCCTGGGTCTACCTTAGATGCTTTTATTCAAATTTTGGCTCGGAAATCGGATCAATTTTGCCAGAAGTTTGCATTTTTGGTTTTTGTCCACGGCTAACGGATTTTTTCGAAAGATTCGCAACGCTTTTCATTTCAAGTGCTTTTATCAACAGGCCCTACCATTTACTGAACCATGCGGCAGTGACTGTAAGGGTAGCAAGCTTACGAAGTTAATTGAAAAAGTACGGTTGTTTGTCTTATCCTCTTAAGGTGAGGGCTGCTTGAGGCTGCCACTACCTCCCATTTTCCCTAAGCCGCTTTATTCTTTCTGCCTTTGATCCAGCAGCAATCACCCGTATTGACTCACGGTGTTGATTCTTTCGACACCAAGGCTGGTTTAAACACATCCCCCTTGCACAAGGGGACAATTTCTTATAGATTTCAATGTCTTCTGGCATAAGCAATAGTGGCACGTGCGTTGCATTATTTTCCAGAGGCTGCCTATGTGGCGTGAATATAATTCAATTGGGAGGTTGCCGGTGATGAAGCTAACAATTTTGCTTAGTATGATCGTTTCGCTTGGAGTTTATGCATGTGGCAAAAGCGACAAGGCAGATACGAACACGCCTCCAAAACCTGATTCGGTCGGCTCAAATGGGAACATAAACGGTTCAGGTAACCAGGGTCCAAATTCATCGACCAATGATCCCAAAGCTCCACAAGACAAAACCACGAATGCTAAATCCTACCAGTATAGCCTTGGTGACTCGAAAATATTGGCAACTCTTGATGGAGTCCATTCCGGTCTTCTGTCCTCCAGTATGACGGCGGACATGAAAAAAATAAAACTGTACTACACTCTACCAAACGCGAATCAGACTCATGCTTCAAGTGTGGTCGACATTGACAAAAGTAGCATTGAATCAACACAATTAAATACGAGCATATGTAACGGTCAATGGACTGACAATACGTCACGTTGTTTAAAACTAAACTTTACCGGGTTTCCTAGAAGCTTTTTCGTAGAACGTAAAGACGAAACAACCGGCGTCGCGTCTGTCATTGATTCTAGGCAGTACAGTTCTTCGGATCTGTTGGGCGTATCCCCTTCTGGTCCAGTTTTTGATAGCGTCGCCAATCAGCTTTATTTCATGGATTTGTCGATCAATTCGGTGGTTCAGCTTGTTGCAACGGATCTCAGCGGTAAAATTCTAAAGGTATTGCCGCTAAAATCGTTCACGCGCCTCGGCTCTTCAAATGCGGTTTTGATTAATGGAAAACTGATGGTTATAAATGGAAATCGGCTATCTTCAATTGATGTTAACAGCGGAGCTGTAACTACAGTTTCTGATCTCCCCTTTCAGAGTAGCGGCAACAATGTATCGTTAGTTTCCGACCTCAAAAGAGTTGAGCTATATGTGAGCTTGCTAAATTTGAATACCAAAGAGATGACTTTGCTGGTCATTCAACCCGACACAGGAAGTGTGCTTGCAACGCTTAAGCACAAGAAGTTCCCGAATCTTGCAGCGACATTGATAGGGGCCAATGAAGGGGAAATCTACTATGCTCATAAAGATGATTACAAATTGGTGGTAACGAAGTTGCCGATTATAAGAAATTGATTCCAGGCCACAGACACATAGGTCCGCAACACCAACCTCATTTCGGCTCTGATTGAAAAATCAGGGCCGTTTCTCTCATCAAGCCGCTCACTCTTAAGTGGCCATGAGCAATTCAGAATTTCAAGTGAGACTTGGTGACATTGCCTTAAGAACATGATTGAAGGCGGAGCGGCCCATCAGATGTGCTATAATTTAAGCGACACCCTCATCTTTGGAAGCCAATATTTGAGTAAATCTGACATTCAAACCAAACAGCATTTTGTCGAGCTTCGCGCTCAAGGTCACAGCTTTGCAAAAATTGCTGAAGATCTTGGCGTGTCCAAACAGACGCTCATAAATTGGTCTAAAGAACTTCAAGCAGAAATAGCAAACAACAGAGCTATCGAACTTGAGCAGCTTCAGCAACAGTATTTCATGACGAAAGCAACACGCATATCGATGTTGGGCGATCTTCTTGCAAAATCCCGTGACGAAGTGTTGACGCGCAGTATGACGGATGTCCCTACGGACAAACTCATCGCTTTGATTGTAACTCAAGCTTTTGCGGTCATAGCCATGAAGCTAAACGTAGACATATGCCTTCCGCGTTCGCCGACGAATGATGGAACACCAAAGCTTTTGCGGTCATAGCCATGAAGCTAAACGTAGACATATGCCTTCCGCGTTCGCCGACGAATGATGGAACACCTCATGTCGAACAGACTGGCGATAAATTCGCTTATGTGGTGACCGAACGTGGGGAAGAGACTATTCGACGCGAAACGAGAGATGCGCAGGAATTATTGTCCTGGCTTGTCCGAGACTGTACAAAGCAGATCGCCGTCGATTGGGAACGAGAAAACCGAAAAAAAGGAAT
>JBILMN010000004.1:0-55646 GCA_044375465.1 Oligoflexales bacterium
GAGATTGACGACTGAACCACCTTTTTTCTTGCCGCCACCACCCGTTCCACCAACACTAATACTGAGTTCTCCATGAGATATCGTGACCGGAGAAATCATCACATCACCACCCATCACCACCGTGCCCGTTCTTTCATTGATCAATACCACGGCCTTCTGGTCGACCGCCACTTTAAGCAATTCCAGTTCCGCGATGAAGTCCACCGTGCGTCCCTCAAAAATAGTCGGGATATCGACATCAACAGCATGCTGATCTTTGGACGTAGCAAAAAATCCCTTAAAGTGCTTGTTGATGGCCTCAACCATTCTCCTGTTGGTCGTAAAATCAGGACGCTTCAGACTTAATGTGATCAACCCATCCCGATCAACCACGGGAATGAACTCCCGTTCTACAGTCAATCCACCTGGAACAGCCGCAACAGTTTGAACTTGAGTCCCGGCCCCGGATGCCTGACCCACAACCACCGGTCCTTGGGCCATCGCGTAAACTTGCCCGTCCTGAGCTTTGAGCGCCGTACTCATCAGGATACCACCTGAAAGTCCTTTCGCATCTCCCAATGTCGAGACGCGAACATCCATGTGATCTCCATTACGCGCAAACGCAGGAAGATCGGCTGTGACCATCACCAAGGCAGCAGTTCCTCCTGTAAGCTGCTGTTCAGTCACTTTGAGCCCCATACGCTGCAACATGGCCGCTGTGGCTTTGTTCGTTGATAGCGACGCGGCTGAATCTCCTGTTTTACTGAGCCCAACAACTAGACCAACACCCATTAACTGATTTGTGCGAACACCACGCACATTCGCAAGATCCTTGATGCGCACCTCTTGGCCTTTGGCGACTGATGGCAGCAACCCCATGGGCATGAACAGCAAATAAACCAATGCAGCTTTTATAAACTTTGGAAAAATTTTCATGGTATTACCCTTTCTTGGCCGCATCATTTGGCTTTTTAGCGGCGGGTTTCGGTTTTTCAGGAGTCTTTTCCGCATTCTTTTCAGACGGTTTGGCGGCAGCTCCAGCTTTCTGAGTGTCGGCTTTCGTATCCTTACCTTTCGCAGATGGTTTGCTGCTGGCGGCAGAGTCAGAGGTTGACTTGTTATTTGCATCTGCACTGTCACTAGATGGTGCCTCATCCTTTGGGCTCAGATCCTCTACTTTTTTCTGCAATTCTCCTCGTTGTTGTTCGAGATCAGAAATTTTAGCTTGGTCCTTGGCCTTCTCATCAAGCAACGCCGCACGCTCTTTGGTCATTTTCATACGTTCTTGCGAGAAGCTTTTCATCTCATTTTCAAGCTTATCGCGAGCGGATTTCAGCATTTCACGTTTTTCCTCGAGACCTAGAGCATCTTTACTCTTCATCTCGTCAAATCCACTGAGACGCAAACTATATTCGTCTTCCCAATTGGCGCTCTTGCGCTCAACCACCTCTCCATCAATGCTTTCGCGCCAATCGATGTCGGCAAGGTCCATGGTTGTAACCTGGTCAGGACGCGCCAAAGATTCCGCACTGATACGAGCCGTTACGGCCAATTCGGACCCCTGACCTTCGCGCATGCTTCGACGTCTGTACATGACTAAAGCGTCGCCGTTATCAAAGCGCTCGAGTATCTGCATCTTGATATTCTTCACCAGCACGGGCTTATTTTTGCCAGCAGGCTCAAGACTTGGCAGCGCCTTCAGCAATGCAGACTCATCCACCAACTTCTGATCTGCTTTGGAATCCCCTCCGGATACCGACGGCGATGCCGCCGATGCAGCAGTTGACGAGGGATTCGATGAATCGCCAGTGGCCGGTGCATCCCCACGATTTGAAGCGACCTTCACATCAATGTATTGACCAATCTCGATCGGGCGTTCAAAGCCAAACAAATAGGCGCGGGGATCATTCAAATCCGTGAGAGATCCCGTCTCATTGACGGGAGCTTTTTGTCGAATACGAAGCTCTTTTTTGCGGATGAATAAGTCTCTTGGCTTTTCCTCTGCTAATGGTTCTGTAGCTGGAGACTCAACTTTTTGGGTCGCAACAACTGGAGTTGCATCTCGCCGGGAGATGAATTGCGGTCCACTGGTTTGACAGCCATACATCCATAACAGGCAAAAAAACGCCTGTAACAGACCTGCGCTCCTCGCAAAATTTCGCATCCCATACTTCATGAAAACACCTCAAAATGCCACTGCTTCTACAGTTTTGTCGTCTATGACACGAGCTCTCATGCGCTTTTTTGTCGCCGCATTGACGACCTCAACGGTCTGCCCCACAGAGCCTTGATCCACCGTTGTCGCTCGAGACGCAATCTCAAGATCCCCGCGCCGCACGATCATGGTCACCTGCTGATTTCTGATCACTGCAAGCGGGCTATCCAGATATCGGACGGGAATGACTTCACCGCTAGCGATAGACTGCCGAGCCTTTTTCCCACTAATCAGGTTCGGATCAGTAGCGAAATCCTGAAAGCCTCGGCGCATGGGAATCCATGCCATCACAATCTGACTAGACTCAATGACAGAACCAGCAACAACTGTTTGCTTCAGCACCGGCAACAACCTCTCAACGTTGAAACTCACCGTGGCCTGAAGCAGCGATTTGTCATCAGGATCTTTGGGGTTGCTAATGCGAACTTGAAGGGTACGGCTTCCCGGCAAATTCTTTGACACCCAATCAACCTGGTCAAAAGAAATCGCGGACAAATCAGGAAATTCTATCTTCATCTGCGTTGGCCTGATGTGCGCAAAACCCATAGACTGTACGCGAATGACATTAACCCTGAGCTCGGGCGCTACCGCCTGGGTGCGCCCGGCGATCTCATCTTGCAATCTCCTCATAAGATCATCCGGCGCGATATCGACGGCAACAGCCTCGACCCTAACGGATTCAGCACCCGAAATTTCGAAGCGAACTCCTGGCCATTCCTTCTCTAGAATCGCCTCAACACTCGAACGCGACACATATGAAATCCTGCCCGCGAGAGGACTTGAAGCAATATCAATGCCGCGACTTTCTTGGCAACGTTGCTCCGTCGCAGAACACTTCGCGATATCACTCAAATAGACCCTTGCTCCACTCACGACCGCCTTCTGTCTAAGGTCTATACGGATCAATGAATCCTGTGCGAAGGCATCCATCTCATAGAGGGCCAAAATCGCAAGAAGAGATCGCAACCATGCGCTTTTAATGAGTGGATTCATTTGCTGCTCGCGCCCTTATTATCTGATTTGATTCGTCGCTTGAAGCATTTGATCGCCTGTAGTGATGACTTTGGAGTTAATTTCATAGGCCCGTTGACCGGTGATCATATTGACCATTTCTTCAACGATGTTCACATTGGAAGCCTCAAGCTGATTTTGTGCAATACGGCCGATGCCATTCTGATTGGCTGGACCAACAATGGGCTCACCACTAGCTCTGGTCGCTCCAAAAAGATTGCGGCCAAGCGACGCAAGACCGGCAGGATTGATGAATGACGCTAACTGTACCTGACCAACTTCCTGCGTTTCTCCATTGACTTTGACTGTCACGGCGCCATCCAAACCGACGTGGAAGTCAGTGGCTCCCTGGGGGATGATGATTTCAGGAACGACGGGAAATCCGTCCGCGGTAACCAGACGTCCGGCATTGTCTTTGTCAAAATGACCATCGCGCGTATAAGCAATGGAGCCATCATCTTTTTGAATGCGAAAGAAGCCATCACCCTCGATCGCCAGGTCCAGGTTACGTTCGGTAACGATGGCACTGCCCTCGGTAAACAGTTTATCCACAGAACTCAATTTCGCACCCGCACCGATTTGAATACCACTCGGGACCACGGTCCCTGTGGTGGCGCTTTGGCCCGGTGCCCGTAATGTTTGATAAAGTAGATCGTGAAAATTGGCTTTTGAACGTTTGAATGCCGTCGTATTGACGTTGGCAAGGTTGTTGGCAATGGTATCGATATTTGTTTGTTGTGCTTCCATGCCGGTCGCCGCTGTCATCAATGATCGCATCATGGGTTGGTCCTCCGACAAAAATTCTGTGCTGACGTCTTTGACTAATGTCCTTACTAATCTCTCTGTTAATTTCTTTCAGACAATCTCTCGGGCACAATCATCTTTCATGCGCGCACGGTGCCCAGTTGATTATTACTGATGTCCATCATTTTGTCGTAATTACTGATCGTTTTCTGATACGCCTCATAGGAACGATGAGCGATGATCATGGAAGTCAGATTTTTCATGGCATTGACATTTGAGCCCTCAAGCGCCCCCTGTGTCAGCATGGCCTCTAGATTAACCTGCTTACCGTCTTCTGGCCCGCCGTAATACCAAAGGTTCATTCCGGACCTTTCTAGCTGATCCGTGTTTTTGAACTTATGGATGGGAATACGGTCGACCAAATTGTTATTCTGATAAACTTCACCAAGACGATTCACCTCAAACTTGCCACCTTTGACCGTGACCACTCCTTTTTCACCTAGAATAGGATGCCCGGCAGGCGTCATCAGAACCCCATCGGGACTGACCGAAAATTGCCCGCTACGGGTATACCGAATCCCGTCCTGAGTATGCACAGCGAACATGCCCTCGCCCTCAATCATCAGATCCGTTGGATTTCCGGTCTGCATCACCGGCCCTTGGGACTCATCGCGCTGGATACCGGCGACTCCCACATAGGCAATATCGTTGCCGCGTAAAGGGAACAGATCCTTCAAATCAACTTTATAATTTGCGGGCGGAAGCGGTGATTTATAGTTCTTTTCCGGTTCCGGGTCCAAAAGCTTAAACGTGACCTGATCACCTTTAAAGCCAACCGTGTTGGCGTTGGCAAGGTTATTTGAAATGATCTCCAAGACCTTTTCCTGCGCCAGCGCGCCAGACATCGGTGAATAGATCGCCTTCAACATAACCGCACACTCCCTGGCCGTGGATTTTTGACACCCAATGGGCAGACCACTGCCCCAAAATTCAAAGCATGCACCAATCATGCCAAAGCATTCGCCAAGCATTTGACGATGATGCTAGAGTCTTTGCAGATGATTGAATCTAATGGAAGCAGCGCTGTTTTTTGTCATAAAGCATGTTCAAGAAAGTGACGTGTTCAAAACGAAAAACGCAGGGCAATTTTTTCCCCGCGTCAGAATTTAGCCGCCAAACTTCTGGCCCATCATTTCAGATCATGTCAATTCGGGATATAAACAGTCTTGATGCTTAGCATACCCGAGTCTTCTTTCACCAGGTAGAGTCTCATCCCAGGACTCGATACTTTAGGCGTCGCTGTACCTTCACACAAGGTATTTCCTACAGGAGACGAACAATCAAGGCATTGATCCAATAGATAGCCAGCTAATGAACCCGTAAACAGTCCCTCGTACTGTTTTTTTGTATCGGGCTTCATACGATTTTTAACAGCATCATCGCGGCATGAAACCAACGCCAGTCCCTGTTCCGTACATTTTTGGGCTTTTCGGTCATAGTATTTGCCGGTGTCGACGCATTTCTTTACTGTTGCTTGCATTGCAGAATCACCCACCAATGCTCCTCCATAATCAATGGCCGCGCTCGAAGATTTTACAGCATCGTTGCTCTTGTCGTTTTTTGGAGCTTTTTCGACGCCACTGTTCGCCAGACCCGATGGCTCCGACGGTGCAGAGCAACCGGAACCCACAACCATGCTGCAAAATATTGTCATAAGAAGCTTTTTCACAACTACCCTCCGACTCTTGTCTTGTCGGACCGTCCACGTAAGGACTTTAGGAGGCGCCAATAAAAACTTAAAAATCCAAAAATTACTGGGGGTTAAAAAAACCCCGAGGATCGTTTTAAATCCTCGGGGTGACTCAAATAAGATCAAAGTCAAAATGCAAGGATATTAGCCCTGGAGAAGCTTTAGAGCGATTTGCGGCAGCTGATTGGCTTGCGTCAATACCGATGCGCCTGCTTGCTGCAGAATGTTTTGCTGAGTGAACTCTGCGGATTCAGCCGCAAAATCTGCATCCTTGATCCGGCTGCGCGCTGCCGACAAGCTCTCAACTTGAATTGCGATGTTGCGGTCAGTGGACTCCAGGCGGTTTTGGACCGCGCCCAACGTACCACGGTAGGAGGCAATCGACTCCATGGCTTTATTGATCTGCATGATGGAGTTTTGGGCTGACTGCTTTGTATCAATCCGAGTCCCCTCAGAATTTTGAGAGCTACCCAGATTCAGTGAGCCTTCACCCTCGGTCGTCGCGTTGAACTTGTCCATATTCATCCGAATAATGTTGATCGGATTTGGCGATTCGAGACTGTCTGAATGGGAGAAATAATCCTTGCCAACCTGAATTTCAAGCGGTGAATAATTGTGATCCTTTCGCAGCTCCTCAGGGAGCTCCGCGTTCCCCGCAAGCAACCTCGTGCCGTTAAATTCAGTGGAAAGCGCAATACGATCGACTTCGTCCTTCAGCTGCATGAATTCTTCATTAAGATAGCGACGCTCACGCACACCAATTGTGTCTGACGCAGACTGAACAGAAAGTTCGCGCAAGCGGACCATTATGTTATTAATTTCATCCAAACCACCTTCCGCGGTTTGCACGAGCGACACGGCATCGTTCGCATTGCGACGAGCTTGATTGAGCGCGCGAACATCGGATTTCAAGACCTCAGCGATCGCGAATCCCGCAGCATCATCGGCACCGTGGTTAATACGATAACCCGACGCTAGTTTTTCTGCCTGCCGAGCTGTCGCTTTCCCAGCAACGCCAAAGTGTCTCTGCGCGGTTAAAGACGTTACGTTAGTACGAATTCTTAATCCCATGTCACTCTCCATTTAGCGTTGATCGATTGCGATTTGCGAAAGCGTTCACTCACACACATTTCACAAACACTTGGCACACGCGACGCTATTTTTTGACCTCATAGGATAAGAATACTAGATCTCCTCGCAAATCGGAAGAGATGGCCCTGAGATGAACCGGAGATGGTAACCCAAGGTCCACGAATCGTGGTGCACTAAGTCCCGCAATAATCAGGGGACAAATCGTGATTTTTGCGAAATCCACAAGGCCGTTTGCATAGAATAATTTGTTGATAGCGCCACCACCAAAAAGCAGCACTCTTGACCAACCCTCACCCGCAAGACGAGACTTCAAGGACCCAATGTCATCGACACTCATCACCCAATTTTCAACCCCCGACGCGGCGCACAGCTCTTGCTGAACCGGAAAGGGAGACACAACAACGCGTCGGACATCGGATTGCTTCCAAAACTCAAGGTCCTCATCAAGTCCACGGGTCGTGAACACGACCCAAGCAGGATTGACACCCTTGTCATTCAAAACCCGCCAGGTGGAACCACTGGCTCGCAACGAATTGGCGCCCGTGATCACGGCGTCGGCTTGCGACAGTTGAGCCCTAACGAACTCTCGATCGTCCATGTTCGTAAAACGATAAGCACGCCGCTCGCTATCGCTTTCGAGGGCGTGCCTTCCAATCATTCCATCAAGGCTCACGGCCATGACGTTGGTGATCGTCACAGACATCAAAACTCCTTAGCTAGGCAGGAGCAACTTGTTCACTTCATCGGCCACTTCACACTCCTCACGAGCCTCAGCAGCACTGATTTCGGAGACAACCATGCCAAGCGCCTTCTCTAACATATTTTTCTCTCCAAACGATAGCGGCTTATCTTGCTTGAGTGAAGATAGATCACGCAGGACTTCTGCCACATCGCTGATGGATCCTGTGCGGAGCTTATCATTAAATTCACGGAACCGCCGGTTCCAAGCACGCTGCGACACGCGACGGGGCGTACGAAGAATGGAATAAACGTTTCTCAAGGCGCCTTCATCAGAAAGATTACGCAAGCCAATCCGGCTCGTCGCATTGGTTGGAACCATAAGTCGCGCTCCAGACGAAATAATCTGGACCACATAAAAATCCATTCTTGTGCCTGCAACTTCTTTGGACTCGATGCCTGAAATCACTCCAACGCCGTGCGCAGGATAAACAGCCTTATCGCCGATATTGAATGTCATAGTGTCTACCTCCAAAAACCGGGCGAACCAAATGCCGCCGAGTGGGCAATAAGTAGTCAATTTTGGGCCGAAAGTCAAGTTATTTTAAGCTTTTTAATAAAATCAGGTAAAAAATTCTAATCGTCTGATTTCACTCATGTTTCGCGACCTGCAGAAAATCGGCTTTTTTCCTTATTTTTTCGATATTTCGCTTGCAACATCACACAACCTTCGCTAAACACAGCCCTTCCTGACGAGTGTCTTGGCCTTTCTGCGGAGTTGGTGGATGTGGCCTGATGAATCAATCAACTCGCTAATAGAAATGGAGCCAAATCATGGCACTGACAACGGAACAAAAGAAAGACATCCTCAAGAAACACGCAACGGGCACGAAGGACACAGGATCTGCCCAGGTTCAGGTGGCTCTGCTCACTGCTCGCATTAACCAACTTGGTGGCCACTTCCAGTCGCACACAAAAGACCACCACAGCCGTCGTGGCCTTCTCAAACTCGTCGGACAGCGTCGTCGCATGTTGAACTACCTGGAACGCAAGGATGTGGACGCTTACAAGAAGCTCATTGGTGAGCTTGGCATCCGCAAGTAAGACCAAAATCCGAAAAAACTGCAGAAGCGGAGGCGATTTAAATTGCGCCTCCGCTTTTAATTTGGGAAAAGGTTAAGGTCAAAGAATTATAAAGAAAAAAGAGAGAATAGAGAGAAAGGATCCCGTCATTATGTCAATTACCCCACTCACCCGAGAAGTCACCATTGCTGGCAAGACCATCAAATTCGAATTCAACAAATATGCTAAGCAAGCGAATTCCGTCATGGTTTCATGCGGTGACACCCAAGTCCTGGTGTGCGTTGTCGCAGCTGAGGAAGCAAAAGCCGACCAAGACTTTTTTCCGCTGACTGTCGATTATTTTGAACGTATGTACGCCGCAGGGCGTATTCCAGGTGGTTTCTTTAAACGCGAAACCAAGCCAACGGAACACGAAGTCCTCACCAGTCGCGTGATCGATCGCCCTCTGCGTCCATTGTTCCCAGAGCACTTCCTGGCCGACGTGCAGATCACCTGCACCACTGTGTCTTATGATCCCGAGCATCACCCTGCTCCTCTTGCGGTCATGGGTGCTTCAGTCGCTCTCATGATCTCAGACATTCCGTTTGACGGCCCTGTAGCCGCTCTGCGGATTGGCATGAAAGACGGGCAATACATTCTTGACCCCAAAGATGGCCAAGGTGGCGACCTCGACTTGAATATCGCGGCGAAACCGGGCGCTGTTTTGATGGTTGAAGCGGGTGCCAATTTCCTGTCCGAGGAGCAGATGCTCGACGCCATCACCCATGCCCACAAACTTATGGAACCAGTTTTTGCCATGCAGTTAGCCGTCCAGAAGGAGATCGGCAAGGCCAAGCGCGCCGTAAATCCCCCGGCATGGGATAGTGACCTCGTCAAAAAAGTTCATGATATCGCCACTCCGCTCGTGAATAAGGCATTTACCATTGCAAGTAAGGTTGACCGGAAGACTGCCTTGAACACCCTGACAAAAGACGTCCTCACAGCTGTCAACCCAAGTGGTGATGCCTCGACTACAAAAGTTGTCAAAAAAGTTCTCGAAGATGTTCAGTTCAAATGCATGCGCGGCATGATTCTTGACACGCGCAAACGTATCGACGGACGCGGCCTCACCGATATTCGTAACATCACCTGTGAAACCGGCGTGCTCAAACGTCCTCACGGGTCCGCATTGTTCACACGTGGTGAGACCCAGTCACTTGCGGCAGTGACCCTCGGTGCAGCCGATGATGAGCAGCGGATCGATAATCTAGTCGCTCCAGGCTCCTTCAAAAACTTCATGCTGCACTATAACTTCCCGGGATACTCCGTTGGTGAGGTTAAACCAAACCGCGCTCCTGGTCGTCGCGAAGTGGGTCACGGAGCGCTTGCAGAGCGTGCCCTTGCTCAAGTGATCCCAGACAAGAGTAAATTTGGTTACACCATTCGCTTGGTCTCTGAGATCCTCGAATCCAACGGTTCATCCTCAATGGCATCTGTTTGCGCAGGCACTATGGCGCTACTCAAGGCTGGGGTGCCGATCCAAGAACCGGTCGCAGGTATCGCTATGGGTCTCATCAAAGAAGGCGACAAGTTTGCGATTCTCTCCGATATTCTCGGAGACGAAGACCACCTTGGCGATATGGATTTCAAAGTGTGCGGCGGTCAAAACGGCATTACCGCTCTGCAGATGGACATCAAAATTGGTGGACTGACACGCGACATCCTAAGCCAGGCATTAACGCAGGCTCAGGCTGGGCGTCGGCACATCCTCGGCAAAATGAATACCGCTATCAGCGCTCCAGGTGAAATCTCTGAGTTCGCTCCACGAATCTTCCAGGTCAAGATCAAGCCAGACCGCGTGCGTGACCTCATTGGCCCCGGTGGTAAGAATATCAAGAAGATCGTCGCCGACACTGGCGTTAAAATCGACGTCACTGATGATGGCATGATCAGCATTGTTGCTATGGACGTGACCAGCGCCGAAGCCGCTAAGAAAATGATCCGGTCAGTCACAAGCGATCCAGAAATTGGAGCAATCTACCTCGGCGTGGTCAAAAAGATCATGGATTTTGGCGCATTTGTTGAGATCAAGCCAGGCACCGAAGGCCTGTGTCACATCTCCCAACTTGATGAAAAGCGTGTTGAGCGCACAGAGGACGTCTGCAAAGAAGGCGAAGAGATGCTGGTAAAAGTCCTTGAAATCGACCGCCAGGGCAAAATCAAACTTTCACGCAAAGAAGCACTGGGTAAGAAACCAACCGCCTAAGCGTGCAGGTCGTTCAAAAGATGATCACTCTCAAATGTCAAACTCCGGAAATGATGCCGTCCTATGCCACTGCCGCCTCTGCGGCGGCGGACCTTAGGGCGGCATCGGAGCTTATCATTCAGGCCGGTCACAGAGCCAAAGTCCCTACTGGAGTTTGGATCGATCGCGTCGATTGGAGTCAAGTGCCTGAAGGTATGATTCCGGAACTGCAAATTCGTGCTCGATCGGGACTGGCATTCAAGTATGGCATCATGCTGACCAACGGCATCGGAACGGTCGATGCAGATTATCCCGATGAAATTTGCGTTCTGTTGTTTAATAGTGGTACCGAACCATTTATCATCCAAAGAGGGGACCGCGTGGCTCAGATCACCCTCAATCTCGTTCAGAGAATGACGGACCTAAACTCTGGAGGCCAGCGTTCCGGAGGCTTTGGTTCGACGGGAGCCTAGCGCAACGAGCAATACTTCCGGGAAGGAGAGGTCTTTATGCCATGCAAAAAATTCATTTCCACAATGTTGTTACCCGTTGCGCTCCTGTTTGAGGCATCACATTCGTCTGCGGCCGGAATTGCGATGCATGGAGAATTTTCAGAAGCTCAAAATGATGGCTCACCCTGTGATCTCGTTTTTGCCGATTTGAGCTATTCCATTGAATTCCACCTGCTGAATAACCCACGCGCTGCGGTGATTTATTTTCCCCAGGCAGCCGACGGTCACAAAGGATTCTTCACCAAAAAGACCATGGTAGGCTCTCGTGGTTACGATGATCTACTTTTTCAAGATAAATTTATTTCAGAAGAAGCCCCTGGTGTCTCGTTTCAAATCACAGCAAGAGGCCTTTACTCAAGTGATCTGATACTTCTTGACTTCAGCGTCACGGCGTCTCCGCAAACCCCATCATATAATTTATCTGCAACACCGATCTGCAAGGCCTCGGCGCGATTGTTTGCCAGGACTGGGTGACGTTAACAGGTTACGAAAGATAAAAAAAGCACCCGAGACCGGGTGCTTTTCTTTGCTTTTCTTTGCACAGAAGACAACTTCGGGATCACTCCTTCGTAGCCTTCTTCTTGGTGACCGTTGAACCCGCGGGCCTTGCGACCTTGGGAGCGGCTACCTTCTTGCCTGCGCCAGCGATTTTCGCGGCGAGGCGGGCTTTTGCTTTACGCCAGGCTTTACGCTGACGAACTTTTGGTGTCTTACGACTATCACCACGACCCATTGTATTCCTCCTCAGGATTAGCCTAATTTCACGCCTTCACGACGGCAGTATGCGTCAAGACCGAGCTTGTCGATCGTACGAATCGCAGCGGCGCTGACCTTGAGTGAAACAAACTTCTTAAGCTCATCAGACCAGAAACGTTTGGTCTGAAGGTTCGGAAGGAATCTGTGGTTCGTCTTGATGTTCGAGTGGGACACACGATGTCCAACCAAAACGCCTTTGCCTGTGATTTCACAACGCTTAGACATATCTTACTCCTCCTCGCTCGCGCCTTTGCTTTCGGCACGGCCCTCTCCGCGGTCAGCAAAGCGACCTTCGCCGCGGTCACCACGACCTTCGCCGCGGTCAAATCGCCCGCGTCCGCCAAAGTCTCGTCCAGCCAACATCACTGTAGCAGCAGCCATTTCACCAGTAAATCCACGCTCAGGAGTGTGCGACACTGAGTAATGGAGTAGACCAAGGAAGCGGGCCTGTTTCACAGCCAATGCAATCTGCCGCTGCTGCTTCGATGTGGCGCCGGAAATCCGTCGTGGAATAATCTTCCCACGTTCGGTGATAAAGCGTTTTAAAACATCGGGATACTTGTAATCAATGACCAGGTTGGGGTCGAGCGTGCGCTTCTTGCGGCTTGCAAAACGGCGCTTGCGGCGTGGGCGTTCCACGTTTTCCATTGTAAACCTCCGGAAAAAAACCTTTGTTAGTAAAGGACCGCCACCACGGCAGCCCAAAAATCGAACCGGCACCTTACATAAACTTCACGGGCTTGTAAAGTCATATAAAGCGATAAAAGCCTTGAAAATCCGCATTTTCACGGTCAATCTGAAGGTGTCAGCACCTTAAAATCACTGCCTTGTCATTACAGGGTGTTACATTAGGAAACCATGACTGTCGAGTTGCACATCGCCGTTCCCTCACCGCTACACCAGACGTTTTCCTACGTCCACGAGACGCCCCTCCCCCCTGGAGTCCGCGTCCTGGTCCCTTTTGGACAACAGGCAAGAGCCGTGGGCGTTGTCCTGGCCGAGAAGATGGTTGCGCCAGGAGCACCGGATCCAGATAAAATCTTCGAACTCAAGGCCATTAGAGAGGTTTTAGACAAGGATCCGATTTATTCTCCGGTGCTCCTTCGTCTCGCCCAGTGGCTCGCGCAATACTATATGTATCCCATCGGCGAAGTTCTGAGGACGATGCTTCCAGCAAGTAAAACAAAGACCGTTAAAGCGACCTATGAACTCACCTCTGACGCAAAACTTGACCCATCAAGCGACGAACTACAACCCGCACAGCTCTTTGGACGCAAGCAGACCATAAGTAAAACATCACTCTTGCTTAAACTGCGCGAACGAACCAACGACTCGCAAGAGGCGGCGGCCATCATCAGAAAATGGCAGCGAAAAAAGTGGATCGCGCTCGCCACTGACAAGAGTATTAAAGCAAGAATTGCACAAAATTCCGAGACCACGTCATCCGATACGACCAACATCGGAGAGATCAAACACAATTTATTCCAAGACTTAAACGCCAGACAGGCCGACGCTGTTAAGGCCATCTTGGATGAGGGATTAAACCAGCGCGATGCAACCATGCGGAAACCGTTTTTACTTTTCGGCGTCACCGGATCAGGCAAGACCGAAGTTTTTCTACATGCTATCCGCGCTGCGATATCAGACGCACAAACAAACGCTGAAGTGAAGCCTCAAACTCTTGTTCTTGTGCCCGAAATCTCTTTGACACCGCAGATGACAAGGATTTTTGAGGAGCGATTCCCCGGTCTTGTGGCCGTGGTCCATTCCGCCATGGAAGACCATGAGCGCTGGCGTGAGCTGGACCGCGTCCGGCGTGGCGAAGCACTTGTTTTGATTGGCCCGCGTTCGGCAATTTTTGGCCCATTCGCCAATCTCAAACTCATCATCGTCGATGAGGAGCATGACGGCAGTTACAAACAGGGAGACCGACTTTTATATCATGCGAGAGATGTTGCCGTTGTCCGGGCTGGCATGGAAAATGCGACCATCGTCTTGGGATCTGCAACTCCCAGCATGGAGACATGGCAAAATGCCCGCATGGGTAAGTACCGACTTCTGGAAATGCCAGAACGCGCCAGCACCAAACCTCTGCCTGACGTTGAGATTTTGCCGGGAAAGCACGCTTTCAAAGCTTTATCCTATCTCAAAGGAGATCAAAGCGAAGCTCTGGGCGAGCACGAGTCACCTTTTACTGACGAGGTTATCGCCGCACTGCAACAAAATCTTCAGCGCGGCCAACAAAGCATTGTCCTTGTTAACCGCCGAGGCTACGCCTATTACCTCATCTCCCTCGAGGACAAAAAAACTGCTGGCTGCCCACAATGCAGTATCAGCCTGAGTGTTCATGGCAGGAAAAAAATCCTACGATGTCACTACTGCGACTACACGACAACGATCCAAAAAGTGATCGCGGAGAACCCTGAAAAAACCTGGGCCGTAGTCGGTTACGGAAGCCAGAAGGCAGAAGAAACGCTGCACAAACTCATTCCCCAAGCGCGTATCGCCCGTCTCGATTCCGACACTGTGCAAGATCCACGCGCTCTACCCGAAATTCTTGGCAAATTTCGCGAAGGCGCCATCGATATTCTTGTAGGAACGCAAATTCTCGCAAAAGGTCATGATTTCCCAAACGTCACGCTCATCGCCATCCTTGAAGTCGATCAACTGTTAGGCCTCCCAGATTTCCGCGGCGGCGAACGAACGTTTCAGTTGCTTGTGCAAGCCGCCGGCCGATCTGGGAGGGGCACTCTACCGGGGAAAGTCATGGTCCAGAGTCTTCGCGGCCATCATCCCGTGGTGCAGACCGCCCTCAAACAAGACTTTCCATCATTTGCCCAGCTAGAACTGGCGTTTCGCCATGCCATGGGCTACCCCCCATTCGGTCGGCTGATCATATTTGAATTCAATGGTCCAGATGGACGAAAGCTGGATCATTGGTGCAACGATCTCGAAACTAAACTCCTGAGCAAAATGGAACACCAACCCGATCTACTCAAATCGGTGCGCGTCCTGGGACCAGCCCCGGCCCCTATCGAGATCATTAGAGGTCGCATCCGACGCACCATCATGATCCTATCTCCATCACTTCAGCACTGCCGCCAAGTGGGCGCCATGCTCGCCGCACTCACAGCAAAACCTCCGACCGACATCCGCGTCAAAATAGATGTCGATCCCCAGTCCACGTTGTAAAAGCCGCAGATTTTGCATTATTAATAAGCAGACCATAAGCAAATCATAAGCAAATCATAAGCAATCACGTCAAATGCGTCCTCACGTCGCCTAAATACCTTGACCCGAAAGCCTCATATCGGCTATCACTTTGCGTCCAACCCCATCTGGAGAGGTGGCCGAGTGGTTGATGGCGCACGCTTGGAAAGCGTGTTTAGGCTTATACCCTAACGAGGGTTCGAATCCCTCCCTCTCCGTTTTTTTTTGATCAAAATTTAGCCTTAGGTCTGCAGCAAATAAAAGTTGGGCCATAAGTGCGCACTCTTCCGTCTCGAAATAACAGCCCCACGCGATGTCAACATCACGTCGGAGCGATAAGGCGTCCTCAAACAGAGCATCAAACATGGTGACAAAACGCCATCGCCTCTCGCTGACAGGCATCGAGGCCATCCACTGCCAAGGTGGGGCGAATGCAGGTTAGGAATCAGGTTATTCACACAGCATTACCATGGCTCGCGAGTATGCTAAGGTAAGAACAGGATTTATTTCAAGAACTGGAGCATTTAATGTCTCGCCACTATTCTGCTTTTGTAAATGATGTCCTTGGCACTTCAGACGCGACCAGCATCACTGAAATGATCCATCGCGGGGATATCGCATTGGACGAAGCCATTGACGCAGCGATCAAACGGGCACAGGCGAGTCGTGCGATCCTAAACGCCGTGGTTATTGATGACTTTGAACGGGTCAAAAGCCGCGCAAAGAATCTTTTGGCTGCAAAGAGGCGGTCTGTGGCACACCAGCGACTAAACACACCAGCTTTTTTGAAGGATAATCTTCATTTGGAGGGGCTGCCCACCAGGTTTGGCTCCAACGCAACATCACCACAACCATCCGCCGTCACCGATGATCTTGTTCATCAATTGCAAGCATGTGGTCTTCACTTTATCGGAAAATCAACGACGCCACCCTTTGGATTTGGCTGTTCGACGGAATTCGATGATGGTTCAGCGCCAACCAGAAATCCGTGGAATTTAGACCTTTCAGCGGGAGGGAGCTCTGGGGGATCGGCAGCGCTTGTGGCGGCGGGTGTTGTACCTATTGCCCATGGTAACGATGGGGGAGGATCCATTCGCATTCCCGCGGCACTGTGCGGGCTTGTCGGACTAAAACCATCGCGAGGGCGCCTCATTTACCAAAAGAAATCCAAAGCTATGCCGATTGATATCATCTCTGACGGCGTCCTGACCAGAACGGTGCGGGATACCGCCAATTTTTATCACGATGCGGAACGTTATTTTCAACCAAAAGGCCTCAAACCGATTGGACTGGTCGAAGGACCCTCAAAAAAAAGACTGCGGATCGGTTTCGTCTACGACTCCATACTCACTAAAGCCTGTCCACAAACTCGTCTCACCTTAGAATCCACGGCAAAGTTATTGTCTGAACTTGGCCATTATGTTGAGGAAACTACTTTTCAGTCAGAAGACCGATTTGCCCAAGACTTCACACTCTACTGGAGTTTTTTGGCATTCATGGTTGACGTTTTTGGGAAGGCAATGCTCTCCGGTAATTTTGACCGCAAAAAGCTCGATGGTTTGACCCGTGGATTATCCAAGAATTTCAGAGACCGCACATGGGCTGCTCTGAAAGCCATCCGATATTTGCGCAACGCCGCCAATCAACCACTGTTTAAGACATGGCGTTACGATGTCATTTTGTCTCCGGTCCTTGCACGCACGGCGCCTGAACTAGGTTATCTTAATCCGGGTGTGCCTTTTGATACGCTGCTATCACGTTTACAAGAATACGTGGGCTACACCCCCCTCGCCAACGTCATCGGAAATACCGCTATTTCGCTTCCTATGGGCCAATCAACTAGCGGCGCACCGATTGGCATGCAGCTCTCTGCGCCAACAGGCGAGGAACGCCAACTTCTAGAACTGGCTTTTGAATTAGAAACCGCAAAACCCTGGCCTTTTCTTTTCGCAAGACCTTCTTCATAGAAGTCGGACCATGACCGCTGGCCCGATATCGAAGGGACGCGCAGCAGATAAATTGCTGATATTCCGTAATACTTGCGGGACTCTTGGAATTCGTTCCAAAGCCAGCGGCTTAAGGATTGACCAATTCACAGCCGAATCCCGGATATGGGCTCTCGAAGGCCCGCCAACTCAGGGGATATTTTGATTCAATTGCGACAACAATTTGAACGACTGTGGAACCACTGCGTCAATGCTGGGATTCAGGGGCACGAGGACGAGGAGACCGCCACGCGGATACGCCTTGTCAATCGTATTCGGTTCCCCGCGATGGCATGCCTTGCGACTCTAGCAATGATCAACTTGGTACAAGGTGCCACGGCCAATTTTATATTAGAATCTTTGACCCTCACGGTTTGGATCATAGGAAGTCTCGTATTCCAACGCCAGCAGCATCGAGTCATCAGATCTATCGGTCTCTCAGCTTTTTTTGTCATGATTGTGGGCAGCCAATTGATCTATGGTCAAACTGTTTTTGCGCACTACCACATGTTTACATTAATTGCTGCGATGGTGCTTTTTTATGAGGACCAGCACTTTCTGGCACGATTTGGACCCTATTTTGTGATCGTTGGAGTATCTTTGTGCATCATGTTGGCTGGAAATCTTTTTGGAACCACCAATTACCCGATGCCGCCCCTGTTCAGTCAGATTTTAGACCTTGTTCTGAGCGGTATCTTCACGACGTTGTCGTTTCATTTCCTCCGAAAAGAAAATCTAGCTAGCCAAAGACGCCTGCTTGAGGAGCATAAAGCCCTCAATTATCTCAATAGTGAATTAGTCGAAGCAAAAAAACTATTGGAAGACTCGGCATTAAAAATGGCACACAAGTCTAAAATGACGGCGATCGGCGAGCTTGGATCAGGGCTTGCCCATGAGATCAACAATCCCCTGACTGTCACAATGGGAAATCTACACCTCATTTTGAGTGAATTTGAACGTGCTGAACCATCAAAAGAGCACACCATCAAACTAGCGACCATCGCACTGGAACACAGTAAGAGGATTCAAACCATCGTGAAAGCGTTGCGACACTATAGTTCAAATTGGGAGGACTCAACTCCGGAAGATTTTGACTTGCAAGACCTTTTACGCGATACAACCGCACTGGTCATCTCGCGCTTTCGCGAGGCCGGAACTGATCTTTTAATCTCCATCGGATCAGGGCCAATCATCATCAATGGCCGACCGGCTCATCTCAGTCAGGCGATTTTGGCGTTGCTGCTCAACGCATATGAAGCAACCGAAAATATGACTGACCGATGGATCAATATCGTCGTCGACTGCAGCGAACAGATGGTTCAAATTAAATTCATTGATAGCGGATCTGGCATCTCCCCAGCAATTCAGGAAAAGCTCATGCAACCGTTTTTTACAACAAAAGACGTCGGTCAAGGGCAGGGACTCGGACTTAGCACCGCACGCGCCATCGTTACGCAACATAACGGTGAGCTCGATTACGATCCTACCTGTGAAAAAACTTGCTTTATTATGACGTTGCCGCGAAAATCCACGGAGACTCGCCGGAAAGCAGGTTAAAGCATGACCGTTTTTTTAAAGTTGATGACTTTGTCCTTAGCAGTGTTTTGGTCATCTGGATGCGTGTCGCTATCTAGCCTCACAGCCCATGGCACAGCCGCTCTGGCGCCGCATGCTGAGCTCGCAATGCAAAGAGAGCAAAGTTATGGATCATTCAAAATCGGTGCGCCTAGCGGATTTCAAATGCTCGAAGCAAGCCTCCTGGCCGCACCTGAAAACACGAAAATACTTGCAGCACTGGCCAAGGGCTATAACGCCTACGCGACGACCGTGGGAGAGACTGAATCTTTTCTCAATCATGAACAAACTGACTCAAATCCACGACAATCGGCCATTGACCATCATACGCTCGCCATCAGCCGCGCCAGAGATTTCTTAAAAAAATCTGGTGTAACGTGGAGCACAGATCTTGTGACACTTCAGAATGGATTACGAAATCATCAGCACCAGCAGGAGGTTATCGATATCGCTTTCATCGCCTCTCATAGCCTCAAATCACTGATTGCATTGCAACGCGGCAAGCCCGTAACCCTGACCTTTGCACCGATAGCCGATGCGTTGTCTCAATTTGCTTGCGAAGGCGCCCAAAGGCCATCATACCCGACTTGGGCTTGTGATGCGATGAAGGCCGTCGAATCTGCTGAGAAACCTTCGGTCGCGGGCGGCAGTCTGGACGAAAGTCGCAGACGATTTCTCGAGATTTTTAAACAAAAACCCGCGTCATTGATGCCTATGGCCCTGTGGGCTCAGCATGGACTGACCAAACGATTTAACCGCGATGACTGGTCGATGATCAAAGAGGCTTTGAATCGGTATCATTCATCGAGAATGAGCCGACAAGTTGCCATAGCGACTTCTGACACCCCCCCAGCTGAAGACGAAGAGGGACTCATCAACGCAGCTGCAGCCCGAAGACTTGAATTTATGGCAAAACATGAAAGTGACTTATTTTAAACTTTCGTTAACTGGCCCACACGGCTTCAATCGACGGGAGAGCTCACGGGTAGAGTACCGGAATAGAGGAAGCAAGCGGAAGAACGATCACAGATAAAAACGATTAAGATCTCGATATTTGATTGCCGTCCAGTCTGTTTCGTTAAATTTCGCATTTAAGGTAAACGTTCTACCACAACCAAGCGCCATATAATCTGTCAGTTCCGGCAGATCAATTGAACTTCTAATTCGAAAATTGAAACCAATGAATCTGTGGAACGGAATCAACTGTGATCGTGAGCGGAAGTTGAGAAAGTTTTATGGTCTTCTTTTTCGTCATTCAGACGACTGATCAATTCAATCATCTTGCTGATTCGTGTTCCGGCATCATTTCTGGGATCGAGATTAAATCTTGATGCCAGCAGGCCTTCCCACAGCGGGTCTATAACCATGTGACGGACTCCGAGATCTGCAACAGATCTGCAACAATCGACTCCATGGATGCGGCCCCGCATGTGAAATCTCTGGCCTGACTGATCAGAGGCAATGGCAGGAATTGAGATTTCCCCGGAACTTTGGGGTAGGAAATCAATTGGGTCAAAGAATAAACCAATTTGCACGCTACCAGCAAGGGCCTCTAATTCCTAAAGCTAGCAACGCAAAAATCTTTGGAATCACCGAAATCGATATTACCAACTAAATCACAGTCACCGGGGGTTGCGTAAATGTACATCAAATCATAGTCACTGTCACAATCACGCCCACGACAAGCTTTTACATTAACATATTCGTTACTTCCCTCGGCCGAGCTGCCTGAATTGCATACATATACATTGGCCGTGCTGCCACTCATACTACATGTAAGTGAGTATTCAGACTCTGCAAAGGCGGAACTGCTGAAGAAAACAAATGGCACAAAAAGACTTTTAAACATCGTCGTTGCTCCAAAAAGGTTTACACATTTCTATATCAAACCGGCCCCCTTGGCAAAACCGCGAATATTTTTGAATTTAGCTAGTTCAAGTAGGCTTGGTCCGCTCATGATGAACCCAACGGCTCCGACCCACCGCCAATTGGCAAACCATAGCCGGACCGGACCGTGGGGGTCGCTCCGGATATTTGCGCCTGTGGTGCGAGAATGGTGGCCGATGAACCGATCACCAAGGGTTTTGAGGATTGCCGAGGCGCTTGCAAGACTCAGAATCGCTTTATCGGGTCCGCCCACAAGGCGGTAATCGACGGGAGAGATTGATGATGTCTAAGCGCGGGCGGTCTCAGTGCCGGCCGGGGCTAGGGTGTAAACACGAAATGTAAAAGTATCGGCATCGATTTTCCGCCTAGCCTTATGACTGCAAATGTTCTTCAATTCTTGACAAACACTCAGCTAAATAAAGTGGTAGCGTGACCAATATATACCTTATATGTGTCATGCCATCCGTGCTGAGAATATTCTGTGCAACAGATTCTTTTCTGGGCAATCCAGTATTAAAACGAACAGCGATAGGGGACTTTTTGCGCGCCACGAATTGTTGAATGGATTTGAGGTGGCCCGCTTTTGAAGACTTTACCTCGACGGGAGCCATATAGTCGCCCATTTGGATGACAAAATCGACCTCTGCATTGCCTTTTTGACCGTCACGTAGCCAATAATGGAGTTCAGGCCTGGTCTGGCTTTCCTCGGAACCCAGTATTTGTTGGGCTACAAATTGTTCGCTTTGAACGCCCTGAAAGCGCGTTTCCCATGTACGAGGATCAAGAGACCAAGGCGACTTCTGCATCGCGTTGAGAAGACCTACGTCTAAAAAATACAGTTTGAAGATGGACGGATCTTTCATGGACGCAAGAGGCAATCCCGAACAGTCTGAATGATGAACCGCTTCGATAAGCCTCGCGTGATTCAATAGATCTATGCACCGTTTAATATTCGCTGCCTTGTCGCTTTTATCTATTTCTGTGTACTTAACTTTTTGCCCCACAATGCCCGGCACCCGTTGAAAAGTTTGTAGGAGCCGCTGCCAGTCCGATTGACGAGCATACTTGGCAAAATCATCTTGGTAGGTCGCAAGAATGGATTGTTGGATTTTTTGGATTTTTTTGGGTGAGGACTTGTTAATAAACGCCTGCACAGCCTCGGGCATGCCTCCCACCATCTGATACTCACGCAATAGACCCATTAATTTTTCGTGGAGTAATCCGTTCCACAATCCGATGTCCTCATCGGTCATTCGGAAATTCGCGATTTTTTGTGCGAGATGGCTCTCCCCAAGTGCCTCCAAAAACTCCGTAAAAATGAGGGGAAAAATATGCAGATAATCGATACGCCCGACAGGTACCGAAAATTTTTCTTCGAGAAACGCGAATTCAAGCAATGATCCAGCGCCAATGACGGGCAATTCAGATAGATCCTCGTAAAAATAACGAAGCGCTGCCAGAGCCTGCGGAGTTGCTTGGATCTCATCGAGAAATAGAAGGTCCCTCTTAGGATCGATGGATCTTCCAAAGACATCTTCGAGGGCCGAAATGATATTTTTCATATGAAGCGAAGCAAAAATTCGGTTGAGCCCTTTGTTGCGCTCCAAATTTATTTCAAGGAGGCGAAGTCCACGTTCAGCGGCAAAGAGGCGTACGAGAGTGGACTTCCCGACCTGGCGCGCCCCTCGGAGGACCAGAGGTTTTCGATTTTCATCATTTATCCAATTATTTAAATTAGATAGGTATTTTCTACGCACTTTATTTACCCCTATTTTATCCTTTCATAATATAATATTACCCCTAATTCCATATCAAAGATAGTGCCAACTGGCGCGGCCAGTTAATGCAAGACGCACCGGTGCTGATCCGATAAACTACGACCCTATGTCTGTATTGATGACGTCACACACAGCTTTGCTCGCTGCCATTTTGGCGGTCTGTGGATTTTTTGGACTTGGTCAGTGGATCAGTCAACAGATGAGTCAACAGATGAGTCGTTGGAAGAGTCCTGGCGTGGCAAGCCACCAGAGCATCCATGAGGAACTCTTGTGTACTTTTTTAGCCCTCATTTTATGCGGAGTTCTGCTGAGCCTTAGGACGTGGCTACCGTGGGCATGGATCACATGGCTTGTTTGGTCCATCATCATTCTTGGATCAACGGTCGCCATCACAAATGTGACGATACAGATAAAAGCAAGTTGGGGCGAGCGTTCTCCGGATCAAAAGTGGCATGATTGGGCCATGCTGTTAGCGATGTTAATGATTCTTTATCTAGAGTGGGTTTGGGTGGGGCTGCCCCTCTATCGCTATGATCAATGGACCTACCATCTCGTAGTGGCAAAATGGGTCGATCTTCTTGGCACCCTCAAAGGCCCCATCGCTATCGATCACGTGTTCTTTACAGGGTGCTACGAGTTTCTGGGCCTTTTGCCCCGAGCGTTGTGGCGTGATGACTCCTTTCAGCAGGGTTTCCAAAACTGTTTCACAAGTGTTTTTATCGCTAGCGTCGCTGGCAGGCTCTGTTTTGCAGAGATGCACAGCAAGAATCAAAACCAAAGATGGCTGATCTCAATAGCATTAATGCTGATGGTGTTATTTAGCTCCGGGGATCACGAGGGGCTTTCGAGCGCCAAGCCGGATTTTGTTCTGATGATGGCTGTATTTTTATTGCTGTGGATCTGTGTTTCGAACAAAGGAAAACCAGAAACCGCGCCATCATGGTTTTTGTTCGGAATGCTCATGGGTGCATGTCTCGCGCTGAAGATTACCTGGATTCATTGCGCCGTCGCCCTCTTGCCGATAGCTATTTGGTCAGCGTGGGGCACCCAAAAACTCAAATCCGTATGGTCACTCTGCTGCGGTGGTTTTGTTGGGTTGCTCGCTGCAGTGCCTTTTTTGCTGAAAAATTATTTAGTTTTCGGCAATCCGCTCCATCCAGCGCAAACATCTTTGTGGACCAGTCATATCTGGAGTGATGGTTTAGCTCAATATTGGCGTGTGATTCTTGAAAGTCCTGAGACTACTTCACAGTTTCTCAAAAATATCCCGCTCGTCATCGTCAAGTCACCCCTCCGGCTGTTCGGTGCTTTGCTTGTCATAGCTGGACTTATCGTCATCGCTATCATGACTAGATCATCGATGTTTAGTCATCAAAGGCAAACCAGAGACCTATTGCAATGGCCAAAGCTCACTTTGTTTTATGGAGTGTATGTGCTGTTCTGGGGATTTTTTTACGGATCCGGCATCGGACACCGTTTTGTGGTTGGCATACCAGCGATCGGACTGGTTACCGTTCTTGCCGTGGTCGCCGCAACGAGAATCCAGAAAAGATGTGTGGCATTGACGTTGTTGATCCCAATTTTTTGGGGTGGTGAAATCGAGGTCACGATTGCCAGAGTCATTGCCGCTTGGGGGCAAGACACACCAAGCTATCAATCAGCTTTGACGCGGAGCCCTGCTGCTTTCAATGATGACCTTCGAGTCATCGCAGCCCATAAAATAAAAATGATGGGCCCACTAGCAGCCTATGATCAGGGACAAATGATCTCTGATAGTATTTGGAATTTTTATGGGCCCTCTGTATTTTTTGATGCGACAGCGCCCGTAACACGCACACTCATGGAGCAGGCCGGAATTGATCCTGATCATGATTGCGCTAAGCCATTTCTTGTCGCGAGAGACATCCGTTATCTATGGCTCAAAGATAAAAACTCACTGCCAAATTGGCCGCGCTCTCTCACAAATCTCATGGCGAGAGCGGAAAGCATCCCGACACGGCATGGAAATATATGGTACCTTGGCGATCCCGAGCGATGGGTCTGTCAATCATTACCGCAATCAACATCGCAATCATATCCAAATTAATGATTCATCTTTAACCAACCAACACGCACCATCAAATGTTAGCCATCAAGGGAGGACTTCATGTATCAATGTTTAGCACTCTGTTTACTACTTTCTGTGATTATGACAAAAACAGCGGCAGCTTCCACGCAGACGGTTGAAATTGCAACGATCATTCCAGATGGGACACCAGCGGCAGCAGCACTCATAGATTTTTCAAAATTCGTCGAGGCCTCTACCAGCCAACGGGTGCGATTCAAATTGAAATGGGGAGGAAGCGCTGGAACAGACCCGGAGGTGCTATCTGCCATCAAGGCTGGAAAGCTTCAGGGAGCCATGTTTGCAGGTCAGATCATGGATCAGATTGCTCCGGGCACAAGAGGCGGCGAAATCCCATTTCAATTTGGTGCCGATCGCCAAAAGGCGCGAGGATTTGTCGCCAAGAATTCTGCTACTTGGAGCAAGGCGGCGGCTGCAGCAGGATTTCACAACCTTGGCTTCTATGAAGTTGGTTTTGTCTTTCTGTGCGGCAAAAAACCGGTAAATACAGTGGCAGATATTAAATCTTCAAAAATATGGCTGTGGCCCGGCGACAAACTCGGGCGCAGCGTCATTGAAGAACTTAAAGGGGTCCCCGTTGAGGTGCCCGTCCAGGATTCTTTCAAGGCATTTTCAGACGGCCGGATCGAATTCGCTTATGCGCCCGCAATAGCCCTTGTCGCTCTGCAGTGGTACACCAAAGCTAGCCATGTCGTCACTGATCCCATTAGTTATGCGACCGGCTCCATCCTCATTGACAAAAAAATCTGGAACCAGATCGCAGCCAACGACCAATCTTTAATCGCAAAACACACCGAGGCCCTCCTCAAAAAACTGAACGAATCGGCGCTAATCGATGAGCGTGAATCCCTGGACGCGCTCAAATCAATGGGGGTTAAATTCACTTCCATGGGACCCTCTGAGGCCGCAACTCTGAGCATTGTGTCTAAATCTGTTGCCAAAAAATGGCAATCCGGCCGATAATCACAACACCAAACACCTTGACCGACTCTTTGCGAAGGGACATTTTATGATGAATTGCAATCTCAGACTCTATATGTCGATCCTGCTTCTTCTATTGACAACTAACGCCATGGCACAAAGAGCTCAGCACAAGTCGCGCCTTCCGGCTCATTTGTCTCTTGGAGATCTTGAAATGACCGGCCCCGAGTACGAGAGGCTCATAGAAAACAAAAACCTAATGATTCCGACAAGTGATGATGGGAGCGACCCGCTGAGAGTTATTTTAAACGTCGGAAAACGCAATCTCGACTGGCTCACCTTCATCAATTCACGGCGCGACAGTCAAAACAAGCTCGAATTATCCACACCAGAGACCCAGCAAGGGATCCCTATAACCAGCCCAAGAATCAGCAATCGCACTATGATCGCTGATGGATGGGAAGGACTTAAAGAGACGCTTTCGTCTGTTGTTTACGACGTGCTGATAAACCAAAAGTCCTTCACAACTGATTTAGGGGTTTCTGATGAACAGTTTCTCCGCGAAATCCGTAGTGTGGACCACTACTACCAACGTGCATCGCGATGGCTACTGCAAGAACCCTATCTTGATATGTACGCGAGGGAATCTATTTATGATGTTCGTGGCTACTACTATCTTCAGCAGGAGCCTGACTTAGCCGAAAAACTAAACGTATTTGACACGCTCACCGAAGCTAAAAGAAATGATCTTCGCACATGGCTAGTGATGGAATGTGTCAACGCGACGTCCATCAAGTCCACATGCGAAGCTGATTTTAACACTGCAGTGCAGTCGCATAAAGTGCTTGAATATCATCAACAGTACGTGATCCTTGCCCAAGACATGTGGGATAGTTTTTTTAGAATCGATGCTTTCCGTAATGATGTCACATGGACCTCCCAGCAACCCAACAAGATGGTCATTCCATTCCGCGATCCCCAAGCACCTGCGGTTTCTGCATGGCTTAGCGACAATATCCAAGATGAGTTCCGTTGGGGTGGCTGGGCTTTGAATCTGAGCTTTCAGCCAAACGGTGACGATTCAATGACCCATATCGTTTTCAAGGAAGGGGCCACTCCCCATGTGAACGAACTAGCCGGTAGCGAGATCACAATGGACGGTAATCGTCATATAAACGAATATTCTTCCCGCTGGACCATTCGCCATGAGTACGGACACGTGCTAGGCCTTCCAGATTGTTATATTGAATTTTATGATCGCGAAGCCGAAGTCATGATCAACTACCAGCTCGACATCACGAATCTCATGTGCAGTCGCCGTGGTAAATTCCAGCAAAAGCATTTTGACGAACTGAAACGGGTTTACCTCCATTGAGGGAAGCGACCTTGATTCCGAAACACTTTTAAGTAAAGTGACCTCGACTCCAAAATACTTTGGCCCCTGCAGAGTACTCGAGGCCTGATGATAGACCAAAATCAAGATCTAACCATTTGAATTTAATGGTCTTTTATTAAAAAAGGCCGCGCTAAGAAAATGGTCTTTTTAGCTACTAAAGTCTGAAAATGTCGATTTGATATCAAGAACCAATGCAAACGCCTCAGTCTCTTAAGGGATAGGGCGGTCCTCCTGACGATCGCTTTGTTCGTAAAGAGGGCGAACCTTGTCTTGCATGGCGGCAAGAGCCTTGGAACGATGCGAGGGATCTGGGTGAGTCGACATAAACTCAGGCGGAGATTTGCCAGACGCACTCATACGGTCCCACAACCCAGGTGCCACCGAGGGATCATAACCAGCGCGGGCGGCATACTTCAACCCAACGGCATCAGCTTCACTCTCATGACCACGACTATAGGGCAAAATCACACCAAAATTCGCACCCAAAGCCAACGCCCCCATCCACAAACTTCGGTGCTTGTTATCTCGCAGCGAAATCTCAGCTGCTGAGGCTAACCCAGCCACCGCAAGTTGCTGGCTCATACGCTCTGCTCCATGGCGCATCGTTGCATGTGCAACCTCATGGCCCATGACGACCGCCAAAGCGGCCTCTGTCTTGGCCACAGGAAGAATCCCCGTATACACGGCAATCTTTCCGCCTGGCAGGCAAAAGGCATTCACCGTCTTTGGTTCATCAATGACGTTAAATTCCCACTTAAAATCAGCACCACTCACAGCGGCGATACGCCGGCCAATGCGCTCTACCATTTCGTAGCGTTGCGTTCCTTTGGCAAGCAAGTGGCCTTCTGACTTCGCTTTGGCGATGACTTCACCATAAGCTGACTCACCCATGGATGCCATTTGACTATCACCAATCAGATTAAACGATTTTCGACCCTCGCTATTGGTGACACAGGCCCAGACACTACTGATGGTCATCGTGACCGTCACTAACACTAAAAATTGCTTCATCTGACTCATCGATATGATCACTTCTTTGCACTGGTTTTCGCGGGCGTCACACTCACCGTCACAGAACTGGCTGAGGGATTGACAGCTTCATTGATAATCCGGGCCTGCTCTGTGGTATGAGCTTTTGTGGCGCCTTCGGCAGTTGTTCCACTATCACGACGACCAATATATTTGAGTGGCACTGCTTCTGGCAGAAGATCCTCAAGATAGGAACGAACAAATGTCCATGCACCCATATTTTTCGGTTCTTCCTGCGCCCAAATAGCCTCTTTGGCATTTTTGTAGCGACTGACCACAGCAGCAATCTTCTTGGCGGGAAAGGGATAAAGCTGCTCAATTCGTACTAGCGCGACATCACCCTCAGGAGCCGTTGATGTGGCTTCAAGCATCTCATAGAAAAGCTTCCCGGTGCAGAAAACAATGCGCTTTACGGATTTAGGGTCTTTAATGCGCACATCATCCATGACCTCCTCAAACTGTCCCTTCTCGAAATCCTCAAGAGGGCTCACCACCTTCGCATGGCGTAGCAATGATTTTGGCGACATGATCACCAAAGGTTTACGGAAATCGCGGCAAATCTGCCGGCGCAAAATATGGAAGTACTGCGCCGCGGTTGTCGGAATGGCCACCTGAATATTGGCGTTACCACAAAGCTGCAAGAATCGTTCGGGGCGACCCGACGAATGTTCTGGTCCCATGCCTTCATAGCCATGGGGCAGCAGCAAAACAAGACCCGATGTCTGACCCCACTTTGCCTCACTGGCGACCAAAAACTGATCAATCACAATCTGTGCACCATTCACAAAATCACCAAATTGCCCCTCCCACAGCACCAGCGAACTAGGATCAGCAATGGTATATCCAAATTCAAAACCCATCACGCCCAACTCAGACAGTGGGCTATTCAAAATCTCGACGGGAGCTTGAGCTGGATCAATCTGATTCATGCTGTAATGGGGTTTTCCGGTTTCAAAATCGCGCAAGACTGCTTGCCGACTTGAGAACGTCCCACGTTGACAATCCTGTCCTGAGAGTCTCACGTGGTGCCCTTCTTTTGCCAAGGAAGCAAAGGCCAGCAGTTCCGCCATGGGCCAGTCGACACCTGGTCCGTCCTTGTCTACCATCTTCGAACGTTGCTCAAGGAGTTTTGCCAACTTGGGATGAACCTGGAATCCCGAAGGGACTGCGACCATCTTCTTGCCAATGTCGCCCAGGATCTTGGCCGAGACCGCTGTCTTAACGGATTTTTCCATCGCTAACTCATCACCACGAACCGGATGAAAAATATCATCGTAGGCTTTCGGGTAATGATCTTTGAATTTCTCACCTTTGGTATCACCAGATTTCAAAAGATCATAAGCATCCTGCAGTCGTGAGCGGAAATCCGTCTGACGTTTTTTTAATTCATCGACAGTCAGAACCCCTTCTGCCACAAGCCTCTCACCATACTGAGTCAGAACCGATGGATGTTTTGCAATCACCTTGTACATGGCGGGCTGGGTGAAACCCGGTTCGTCGGTCTCATTGTGCCCATGACGGCGATAACCGATCAAATCGATCACAAAATCTTTTTGGAATTTCTGCCGGTATTCCGCCGCCAGTTGAGCGGTCCAGATCACAGCCTCCGGATCATCTGCGTTCACATGAAGTACCGGAGCCTTGAGAATCTTGGCAATACCCGATGCATACGTGCAGGATCTGCTGTCTTCTGGATCGGTGGTGAAGCCCACCTGGTTATTGATAATCACATGAATCGTGCCACCCGTCGTATACCCCGAAAGCTCGGCTAAATTAAGCGTCTCCGCGACAAGGCCCTGCCCCATAAAGGCGGCATCACCATGGATCAAAAGTGGTAATACTTTTTTGCGATCCTTGTCACCAGTGAGGCGCTGACGGGCACGCGCAAAACCCTCAACCACGGGGTTGACAATTTCAAGATGACTAGGATTTGGCGAAAGGTAGAGCTTTACTTTTTTCCCAGAAAATTCTCTCTCTCCCGCAAATCCAAGGTGATACTTTACGTCGCCGTCAATTTGGTAGGGATTGAACTCACTACCTTCAAATTTCTTCAGCATCGTTTCGTATGTTTTACCGATAAAATTACATAAGGTTCCAAGTCGCCCACGATGCGCCATCCCTAGAATGACCTCATCAATCCCGTGCGCTGATCCAACGGCTGTGAGTGTTTCGAGCAGCGGCATAAAACTCTCCGCCCCTTCGAGCGAAAATCGTTTTTGACCGAGGAATCGGGCCTGAAGAAATCCCTCAAAACCTTCCGCCTTGACCAACGCGTCGAGAATCTGAAGCTTTTGCTCTTTGGTAATATTGGGGCGGTTGCGGCAAGACTCCATCTTCCTTTGAATCCACTTCACGAACTCAATATTGTCATTATCACGGAACTCGGCTCCGATCTTGCCGCAATATGTCTCCTGCATCATTTGAGTGATCTCATCAAATGTCATTGGGGCGTTACTGGGTAAATTAGCCGACACGAATTTCCGGGATTTGTTGACGTCGTTGAGACCGTGGTTGGCAGGCGCCATATCGGCTCTCAGTGCTGGTTTTGGTGCGAGTGGGTTCAGGTGGGCGCTCAGGTGCCCTAAAACACGATAGGCGTTGATATAGGCTTCAACCTTCGCCGCCTCCTGATCACCGCCACCGGCACTATCCGAGCTATCGGAAACTCCCGCGCCTTTAGTCATCGCGAATTCATAACCCTCAAAAAATTTCCGCCAGCTATCTTCTACGGTCATTGGATCAATGCGAAATTTTTCGTATTGTTCCTCCAGATAGCTCACGTTGGTCGCCGTTGCGTAGGAGAATTTGTTGGAGCTCATGGGCTATGATCCTTGAAAAAGAAATTTTAAAAATTCAGTGACCGTTTGTCGACGGCTAGAGCCGCTTCTTTCATAACTTCAGCAAGAGTCGGATGGGCGTGGCTTGATCGGCCGATGTCCTCGGCGCTCGCCGAAAATTCCACACCAATCACAAGTTCTGCAATAAGCTCTGACGCATTCGGACCAATGATGTGACCACCAATGATACGGTCTGTTTTCGCATCCGCGATGATTTTAACAAAACCATCAGTATCGCCAAAAGCACGGGCACGACCATTGGCCAAAAATGGCACTTTACCAGTCTTGTAATTCAAACCTTTGGCTTTCGCCTCTTCCTCGGTCATCCCGACAGAAGCGATCTCAGGCCATGTGTATACCACATTAGGGATCGCTTCATAATTGACGTGGCCTGGTTTACCCGCGATCAACTCCGCCACCGCAACGCCTTCCTCGTCAGCCTTGTGTGCCAGCATTGGCCCATCAATCACGTCACCCACCGCATAGACGTTTGGCACCGACGTCTGATAATGGCCATTCACATCGATCTTTCCATCTTTACGCGGGGCCAGCCCAATGTTTTCAAGTCCCAAGCCTTCGGTGAATGCACGACGCCCCACGGCGACCAGAACCTTGTCACACTCGATGGATACCGTTTGACCATCTTTATCAGCCGTAACTTTAACTTTTTTGCCAGATACTTCAGCTTTAGTCAGTTTTGTACCGAGATGAAACTCCATTCCCTGTTTTTCGAGAATCTTCTTCATTTCCGCGGAAACCGCATGATCCATTGGCGGCAAGACCCGATCCAGTGCCTCAATCACTGTGACCTTGGAGCCAAGCCTGAGCCACACACTTCCCATTTCAAGACCGATAACACCCGCACCAATCACAACCAGATGTTCGGGCACTTTATCGAAGGCCAGAGCCTCCGTTGAGCTAACAATATTCTTTCCGTCAAATGGCGCGATGGCTCGAAGCTCAATAGGAGTTGACCCCGTGCTGATCACGAACGACTTGGCAGTATGTTCCTCCACACCGCCATCAAGCGTTGCCACCTTTAAGGTTGAAGCATTTAAAAATGTGCCTTTACCTTTGATGTAAGTCACTTTATTTTTCTTCAGTAATCCCTCAATGCCTTTGGTCAGACCACTGACGATGCCTTCTTTGCGCTTCATCATCTGCGCCACATCAAATTCGACTTTTTGGTACTTAATGCCATGCTCAGCTGACTTGTGTTTGGCATGGTGAAAGTATTCGCTGCTCTGGAGCAATGCTTTTGAGGGAATACAGCCAACATTCAAACAAGTGCCACCCAGAGTTCCGCGGAATTCAACGCATGCCACGTTTAATCCAAGTTGGCCGGCGCGAATCGCCCCCGTGTATCCCGCTGGCCCACCACCGATAAAAATCACATCGAATTGTGCCATGAATCAAACCCCCACAAGAATGCGTGCTGGATCCTCAACACATTCCTTGATTTTCACCAGGAACCCGACGGACTCTCGACCATCAATGATGCGGTGATCATAAGACAGCGCAACATACATCATTGGGCGGATCACAATCTCTCCATTAACGACAACCGGACGTTCCTGAATCTTGTGCATGCCGAGAATTGCGCTCTGCGGCGGATTCAAAATCGGTGTCGACATCAACGATCCGAAAACTCCACCATTGGAAACGGTAAAGGTACCACCCGTCATTTCGTCTACGGTTAGCTTACCGTCCCTCGCGCGTTTGCCGTAATCGGCAACCGCCATTTCAAGCTCCGCTGCAGACATCTTATCAGCGTCCTTGATGACGGGGACTACCAGGCCGCGATTTGAAGATACGGCAACACCGATATCATAGTAATCGTGATAAACAATATCTTCGCCCTCAATCCAGCCATTGACCGCGGGGAAGGTCTTGAGCGCCTCTACGGCGGCCTTGATAAAGAAACTCATAAACCCGAGACCAACGCCGTACTTGTCTTTGAACTTATCTTTGTATTCATTTCGAATTTTTATGACTTGACTCATGTCAATCTCATTGAAGGTCGTGAGAATCGCCGCTGTTTCCTGGGCATGAACGAGTCGTTCAGCAATGCGGCGGCGAAGAAGCGACATCGGTTCTCGACGTTCCGTGCGGAGACCTGAGGACACATGAGGCTTTACCGGTCCAGAAGCAGATGAAGCTGGTGCCGCGGATTTGCCACCAGACTCCATGTGAGCAATCACATCGCCTTTCGTAACGCGTCCGTCTTTACCTGATCCGGCAACGCTGGCTGGATTAATGTGATGCTCCTCGGTCATTCGTCGCACCGCAGGACTGAGTGGTTGGGCCGTGGCCGCATGCGCCGGAATCGAAGCTACAGAGGCTGTAGCAGCTGCAGACGAAGGCACTGGAGGAACCGATGGGGCTGAGCCTGCCGAAGCAGTAGGAGCAGCGGCCGATTTCGAAGCGCTGCTCGCTGGCGCCGCGACCGTGTTGTCAATGCGTGCCATGATCTCGCCAATGGCCACGGTTTCGCCCTGCTTTTTAAGAATTTCGATGGCTCCAGCCGACTCCGCAACCACTTCAACCGTTGCCTTGTCCGTCTCCAGTTCAACAAGGACATCATCGCGATTGACAAAATCACCGGACTTAAAGCGCCATTTGTGAATGACACCTTCTTGGACGGACTCCCCAACATTTGGCATTTTTACATCAACAGCCATCGATCAAATCTCCCCATAAGAGATGCAGTTTTTGCACGCAACCGATTCAGACGGAGCCCATAATCCCCTAACAACCAGAGGGATTCAAGCAAAGCTTCAAACACAAACCTACTCATCGGTAGGCTGCTTCTGTAGTTTATCACGCTAAAATTTTAGTCACACATGGAGTGATGATAAAAAAGGCCGATTCCTTCCATGGAATCGGCCCTTTCCATCAAAAGTGGCGGCTTTGGGCCGCACACTTTAATTGGCTGGAATGTACTGAATGAACGTGGACGCCTTCGATACATCTTCGCCCCGGCAGGCGCCCTCAGCACAATGATTAGACACAGCACAGCCCCCTTGGTAGACAAAATCTGTCTCACCACGCACTAAAATACCCTCCACCTCACCAGTGGCAGTATTGAACACAGCCGATCCGCTATTGCCACCGTAGGTGTCCAAATTAGCGACAAAATAGGGTGCGTCAGCCGCATTAACACGAACTTTAGCACCTGACGTTATTTTGGTCGGAAGACCGGATGGATGCCCAATCACAGTCACGCCCTCTCCAGGTCTCACGACCCCGGAGCGACGCAGCTTCACCGGCTCACGCCCCACCACGGGGCGATCCAGTTTAACAACAGCATAATCCCGACCGGTTCCACCCTCTAATTTTTGCGCAACGATCGACTGACAATGATAAACGTCATCCTCCTCAATCGCATTCAAATCACGACCCTGATGGTCGTAACCAAAATTGAAGACAAAAGACGTTCCACTGCAGAGATCTGCCGAACGAATACAATGTCCTGCTGTCACAAACAGATCAGCACCAACCAAAAATCCAGAGCAAAATCCCGGAGACGGCTGATCAAAAAAAGGCTCTGAAGCGCAGAGATTTTGCATCGAACCAAAGGTATCCATCGGCAAATGGTAGGACTTTGATGGGCCATCCAGCTCCAAATCAGTGCGTTTCACAACGATAGCAGTGGACTTGGCCAACTCAACAAATCGCGGATCGTTACGACTGTCATAGAGATCCCGGCGATCATCCTCACCGTAAATCACCTTCGAGCCTGCATAAGTCAGCTGACTGGATAACATAACAGCCAATAGACCTATCCCACTGATTCCCAATCCTAGGATTCTGCTCATAAGCCCTCCCTGAGCTTGCCGAAAAATATGCTATTATTGACGACTTAGATACAACGGTAACGATAGTTGGCCGACTGGTCAATTAAAAAATTACGAGAGTTCATTTTTAAAAAGGAAGAAGGTCATGATCGTTCGATTTGCCAAGCTCAATCCAGTTGTGAAATTAATCGCAGGTGTTACAGGTGTTACAGGCGTGACAGTTGCCACGGTCGCCACGGTCGCCACAATCGTCACCGCAATCTCAGTTCTACCGGCATGTGCAACCCGCCCAACACTGACTGAAAACTCTTCGACGATGATTGATCCCACCTCCGCTGGGACGGTCAAACTCCCCAATGTCCCCGCAAAATTTTCCACCGGCATGGCCGATTACAAATATAAGGAAAAATCATACAAAGCCGAATGGATGCGATGCAACGGCCATAGTGACGCACCATTTGTTGCTCTAATCCATGATGAAACGGCAGGCTTTGATCCAAAAGATTTCTGCCAGACCTGGCAAGCTCAAGTCTTATTGGCCAACACACTAAACGTGATTGCGGTCAACCGACCTGGATTTGGCAGCTCCACGGGGGCTCGTGAATTTGCAGGTCCACAGTCTCTTGCCGCGGCGACCGCAGCGATTCAGGCGAGTGGATCACAAGACAGGCTGGCAGGAATTTGGGGCTATGGGACAGGATCCATCACCGCCGCATTCCTCGCCAAATCTCAACCACGATTATCGTGGCTGATGCTTGGAAATGGTTTCTACGATCTCGAGGTTGTGGAACGATCGACCAAAAACGAAGGCATTGCGGCAGCCATTGCAGCGGCAAAATCATCGGAAGGAGATGCAGCTCTCGAACGACGGTCAATCGCCTGGGACAACAATGGTTTGCCAAAATTAGTGATCATCTACCACGCCAAATCAGACGACGTGGCACCGCGATCGCAGGCCGATGCTTTCAGCGATCAATTACGCACCATGCAGACCAGGGTTTTCTTTGATGATATTGACGGCATCGGACATGATATTCCATGGCAAGCCCACTACCAAATCGCTGACCGTGCATTAAAGAAACGAACGATCAAATGAATCGATCATTAAATCGACCATTAAATCAATCATTGACACAATAAGTCATTCTAACCAAAAAATTCCCGGCCTGCTCATTGTCGGCAATTATTTTGACGGAAAAGGGCTCTCATAAAATACGTAGGTTGAGTATTCACCAACCTCAAAATAAACCTTTTTTTCTTGATCATCGGCGATGAAATTTTGGTTGAGGTCCATAACCCCATATCCAAATCGATAAGAACGAGCTTCTTTTGAGCCATCTGATGACATCGCGGTCGATAATTTATCAACTTGGATCCAACGATAGATCACTTTTCCCTCACTGACGACATCAACGACGCCGTTAGTACCCGTCCAGTTTTGGATGGAGCGGGAGATCTTATTTTGTGCCTCCTGAGTACATGAACTCAGAAAGAACAACGTCACTGTCACTTGCCAAAAACGCATCATTGACCCCTTTAAATCATATCAAAAACACATCATACTGGCCGCAGTTCAACCTTCGATAAAATCTCTGCCGATAAACCCCAGACTGAGAGTGTGCCACAGTCATACAAAAAACTATGGCGCCAGCATCCGAATAAATTAAATTTGAACTTTTGTCGCTGATTGACCATCAAAAGCTTCGCAGGAACCAGAAAAACTTCGGACACCTCAGCCGGATTCGCAATCAGATCATCCACAGCCACGTCTGTCGTTCCAATAATCGGATAGACAAGAGAACCATCAAGAGACGGCACCGGGTCCACGCCTCCGATCACGCGAACACGCGCAGGATCAAGCCCCACTTCCTCAAAAGTCTCACGCAGTGCCGTATCCCGCGGGGAAACATCTCCCGCCTCAAGACGCCCGCCTGGAAAACCGATCTGCCCCTTATGAGAACTTAAACGCGTGCTTCGCCTGATCAATAAAACTTTGGGATTTCCCTGATCAGCATTAAAAATAATGACCGCGACGGCACTTGGCTTCCTGGCGACGGAAAAATAAACCGGATCCCATGCGACCGGATCCGGTTTAACTTTATCCATGAGGACTTCGGATGCCATGAAACTCGCAAACCTTAAGCAAATGAGACGTCAGAAGTTCTCGCCGCAATGCCGTCTGCGCTTGGGCCTTCAATATCCGCTTTTTGACCATGGACGCGACCAATTTTTGGCTCCTTGCCACCTTTACCGTCTCTGGTTCCAGCTTCACCCGCGGCAACGGCTCTCTTCATGGATGTTCGCCCATTGTAAAGCGCACCCTCGTGGATGACGAGGTTCGGCGTCGCAACATCAGCCTGAACATCAGCGGTCGAACACATTTCGATTTTACGATGTACATTGATATGACCTTCAACCCGACCGTGGACAACGATCTCTTCGGCTTTCACCGATGCGTTGATGACGGCGTCTTCCTCGACGATCAACAGCCCCTCCGCAATCACCTCGCCCTCAATCGTTCCACCGATTCTTGTGGCCCCGCGACAATAGAGCTTTCCGGCAAAATGGCAGCCTGCTGTCAAAATGGTAACGCCGCCATCTTTGGAAGAGGCACTCGAAGCTTTTCGAACAGGTGCACCGGCACCCTTATCTTGTCCAAACATTATTAGCCCCTCCGTCTTCGTGCTATCATCGCTAATGTAAGAGTTCTCAAACTTTTGGAAAATTCATGCAATCAAAGTTTTTTCAAAAACTCCCTGTTCATATTCTACCATCGAACGACCCTATTTCTTTAATCGGATCGAAATGGCGGTGTCTGGAGTCTGGCGCATGGGAGGAAGAACACCATGTATTCTTTGGAAAATCGAGCGATTTTTGCCGTTTGACCATATCCCGAGACGCGCGAGTCAAAGCCAGATCATTGATCGTTCATGCTGGGGATTGGATCATTGAAAACGACGACAAAGGCATGCTGGCCAGAGCAAAACTTCAAATCATCTGCGGCGATTACAGGCATGGGGTGCTATTGCTCGATTTTGATGACTGCGATTTTGAGGATTTTTACATGGTCACGGCGCAACTCCTGACGTCCTGTTTCGTCACACAAAGGCTGGACATTCTGAAAGTCTTACCCATGAATCCGCGATCCATTGAATCATGCCAAGGACTCATGAAATGTTTTGAGAGACAACTCATGACATTTAGAGTCGGGGAATACCCTGAACCAGTGTTCCAGACCCAGTTTCAACTTGAAAGAGACGCCTGGTTCGAATCTGAGGCCGGCTCCAGCGCGTTAAAACAACTCGGATGGCTCCAAAAAAGAATACAGCGCAAGCTGAAATCTAGCGAGTTTGCGCAACAGAAGCGCAAGACCCCCTGGATGTTCCAACTTTTGTCCATGGGGCGCAGAAGGCGCAGGCGCGAGCAAACGATCCACCCCTTGGATTTATTTCGAAGCCGTCTTTGATGGACGGCTTACCCAAGTCCAACTCTGCTGCAAAAAAAACCGCAGGGTATAAACCCCGCGGTTTTTTTTGATGACGATGGCAGAACCACCATCGAAACTTGATTAGCGTTTTGAGAACTGGAAGCGGCGACGAGCAGAAGCCAAACCGTACTTCTTACGCTCTTTCTTACGCGCATCACGGGTGATCAGACCAGCGTCCTTAAGGACTTTACGCTTATCAGGATCAATTGCCGACAACGCACGGCTCAAAGCATGACGAATCGCACCAGCTTGTCCGGTAAGGCCACCGCCAATCACGTTGACCGTGATGTCGTATGCATCCGTTGCACCAGCAAGCTCAAGAGCTTGTTGAACGATCATTTTTGAGGTCGGACGAAGGAAATACTCATCCATCGTACGCTTGTTGATCACAATATTGCCCTTGCCTTGCTTCATCCAGACGCGAGCGATTGCTGTCTTGCGCTTGCCTACGGCGTGAATTGCTTTTGACTTGGTTGCCATGAATCAGATTCTCCTTAGCGAGTCGGCATTGCGACAGGGTTTTGAGCTTTGTGCGGATGCTCGGCCCCAGCGTACACATGCAGGTTGCCGGCGATCTTACGGCCAAGCTTCGACTTGGGGAGCATGCCTTTAATCGCGGACGCGATCACACGATCAGGCTTCGTAGCGAGGAGGTCCCGCGCTGCGATCGCCTTAATACCACCAATGTATCCGGTGTGATGGAAATAGAACTTGTCCGTCGCTTTGACACCGCTCATTTTTACTTTGCCAGCATTGACGACGACAACATAATCGCCACCATCAATATGGGGAGCAAAGTCAGCTTTGTGCTTGCCGCGAAGGACACGGGCTACTTCAGTCGCCAAACGACCAAGAGTCTTGCCGGACGCATCAACGATGGTCCACTGCTTCTTAACATCAGCAGGTTTTACACTTACAGTTTTCATAAATATCCGTAACTCCAGATACCGGTAGCGCGCTTGAATCATTGGACTTTCACACAACCGGCAAGGCGCAAAACCCAGCTGCTGGTCCTTAGAGAGGGGGCACTATATATAAGTGACCCCCTCTGGTCAACAAGGAACCCACGAGATTCAAGGGTTTGACGAAAAAAAAAGGGCACCCAAAAGGTGCCCTCATCAACCTTAAAATGCAATCGTTTGGGGGGCTCTTGGGCAAGGAATCACATCCCGGATATTAGCCATCCCAGACAAGTATTGGATAATACGCTCAAAACCAAGGCCGAATCCCGCATGGGGCACGGAGCCAAAACGACGCAGATCAAGGTACCATTGCAGGTCATCCATCGGTAGCCCCAGCTCACGAATTCTGGACTCGAGGAGATCCATACGATCCTCCCGCTGGCTACCTCCAATGATTTCGCCAATTCTCGGCACCAGCACATCCATCGCTGCCACTGTCTTGCCGTCATCATTAAGCCGCATATAGAAAGCCTTAAATTCTTTTGGATAGTCGGTCACAATTACGGGTCCTTTGAATACATGATCCGTCAGATACCTTTCGTGTTCGGACTGCAGGTCAATGCCCCATTTCACCGGAAAATCAAACTTAACAGATGCCGACTCCAATTCCTTGATGGCGTCGGTGTAGGTCATCCGTGCGAATTTTGAGCCGCCTAATTTTTCGATGTCGTCCGGAGTCATACCTTTGTACATTTCACTGAGGAACGCGAGCTCATCAGGACATCGATTCACAGCCCATCCACAGAGAAATCTCACGAAATCTTCTGCTAAGGCCATATCGTCTTCAAGATCGGCAAAGGCCATTTCAGGTTCAATCATCCAAAACTCAGACAAATGCCGTGTTGTGTTTGAATTTTCGGCCCTGAACGTTGGACCAAAGGTATAAATATCTCCGTGCGATAAAGCCAAGAACTCTCCTTGAAGCTGGCCCGTTACGGTCAAATGCGCATGCTTACCAAAAAAATCCTTTGACCAATCCACCTTGCCTTTTTCAGTGCGTGGCAGCGCATCAAAATCCAGTGTCGACACAGTGAACATTTCACCAGCGCCCTCACCGTCATTGGCGGTGATGATTGGCGTGTGAGCCCAAATGAAACCCCGCGATTGAAAAAACTCATGAACCCCATGGGCTAACGCGTTGCGCAAACGCCAAACCGCACCAAAGGTATTTGTGCGGCCGCGAAGGTGACCGATTTCACGAAGAAACTCGAGAGTATGACCTTTTTTCTGAAGGGGGTACGTTTCCGGATTCGCTTCCCCAAAAAGCGTTAACCGCTTGGCGTGAACCTCCCACGATTGTCCCTTGCCCTGACTTGCTTTAAGTTCACCCTCAATACAAACGGATGCCCCTGTCTGACAACGCCCCAGAAGGTCAAATCCGTCGATGCCCTGATCGATGATACATTGCAACGTCGCTTGACAGGATCCGTCATTTAAAACCAAAAACGCAAAAGTTTTTGACTCGCGCCGGGAGCGGACCCAGCCACAAATGGTGACTGACTGACCTTCACGACCAGATTTTAGAATCTCCTTAATCCGTTGACGCCTGATACTCATTGTCCCGTTTCCCCCTTTGGAGTCATTAAATCCCGCATTCTTTTCTCATCAAGTCGCACCGTCTTCAACGCCTCAATTTTACGCAGCCCGGACCAGGTCCCTGCAGGAATAAATGAATGCACGGTCAGCGGCTGATCTTCGCGGCGCTGGTGCACCTCATGATACACCGCAAGAACACCGCGAGCCACCCGATACCAGTTAAATCGCAACACCTGGGCCGTACCGGCTTTGATCATCGAATCGCGCAGACGCACATCAGTTAAGACCCGGTGCATCGCGCGCGTCAATTGATCACGATCACGGGGATTCACCAAAATGGCGGCATGCCCCACCACCTCAGGAATACTACTGGTAGAACTTGTGACCACCGGCGCCCCTGAAGCCATCGCCTCCAGCGGGGGTAAGCCAAACCCCTCGTACAGACTCGGGTAGGCAACCAAACTGGCGCGACGGTAATACTCTCCCAGTTCCGCGTCAGTGACAAACCCCTTAAATATAACATCATCCCGGTACTGACGCGCCTTCAACTGGACGGATGCGAACAAGGGACTTTCACCACCGATCAAAATCAGTTTGGTCTTAATGGCCGGGTAGTCATGCCGGAGTTTTTCATAGGACTCGATCAGCACATTGATGTTTTTGCGAGGTTCAAGCGACCCGACATAGAGAATAAAATCATCTTCGCGAATCGATGTCACCGTCTCCACGCTTGTGGCTGGTAGCGAGAACGTGTCATCAACAGCCCAATAAACAAGGCTCACCCGTTCGGCTGGCAAATTAAAATATTGCAGGAGGTCATTTTTAGAGTTGTTGCTATTTGTGATCACTTTCGTGGCGCGACGGGCGAGCATCGGAATAATCAAGTTATAAACCGTGCGAAACGCGAAGCTGTACCATTGGGGATTCACCACAAAACAAAGATCATGAATGTGAATGATCGAGCGGCCTTTGTAAAAAAGCGGCGCGACGTTTGCCGGGGAATGCAAAATATCGATCCTGTATTCTTTTGCCAGTCTTGGCAGCCGTATCTGTTCCCACACATGATTCCGGAAACTCTCATTGGTTCGCAAATGATCAGCCACTACCGTGACATTTGGATAATTCCACTCAGGGGCCCCGATTTGTTCTTTGCCGGTAAAAATCACGTATTCGTTTTCGCGATCGATCTCAATCAAAGTCTTCACGAGGTTATAGGCGGCCCGCTGCACGCCCGTACGCTTTGCCACAAGAAACCGGCCATTGATGCCAATCCTCAAGAGGGCCCCCCAATCTGCGATGCATTTGATAATTGAGAAGGTAAATGGGGGGTGGTCGCAGTCGCAAGGCCCAAACAATCGCGATAGATCGCCAATGTCTGCTCTGTCATCGTTCGCCAAGAGAACTTGGATCTGTGAGATTCAATCTTATCTGAAGTCACGGGATTTATGCCCGCGGACTCAACTCCCTGCTCAAGTGCTCGCGCAATATCGAGATAGTCATAGGGGTTTGCGAAAATCGCCAGGTCGCCGACCACTTCAGGGAGCGATGATGACCGTGCCACCACGACAGGAGCACCGCAGCACATCGCTTCGAGAGGCGGCAATCCAAACCCCTCGTAGGTCGACGGATAGACAAACAGCCGCGTCATGGAGTAGATCGCCGGCAGATGCTCCTCCGCAATAAACTTGGAGAAATAGATCAAATGCTTTTTGTTGAATGACTCAGCAAGACGCAGAAGAGCAGTATCCACGGGCGTCGCCAACACCAGCGGTACTTCGACATTGGACTGGCAGTAAGCGCGCACCAATTGATGCACATTTTTGTGGGGCTTGTTGTTTGAAACACAAAGAATAAAGTCATCAGGCAATTCATAAATCTCGCGCACATAGGCCAAGTCAGCCGGATCACGAACGGCGCGGTACACATCACTCACACCATTGTAGGTAACGAAAATTTTTGCAGGATCAAGTCCCAGAGTTCGCACAATCTCGTTCTTTGAAAAATGGCTCACGGTCAAAATCGAAGTAGAACGGTCGATACAGCTTTTGACAAAAACGCGGTAATACAGTTGGTGTAATGGCGTATAAAATTGCGGAAGCACCAGGTGATTCAGGTCATGAATGGTCATGATCATTTTGCATGGCGTCATCAGTGGCGCCACAAATGAAGGCGCATGAAACAAATCTATTTTTTTTGCTTTGAGGACGGAAGGAATTTCAAACTGCTCACGAAAACTGATCCAAGACGCCTTGATCTCCAAAAACTTCATGTGACCCGGCCAGGCTTCATCAAGAAGCGGGCTATCGCGATTGACCAAAATTTCATACTGATTCTGCTCGTCGATCACAGATAGCCCGCGAATCAGTTCATAAACATACCTGGCAATGCCGTGCATGCTGCCTGTTCGAATCATTCTGGCATCAATGGCGATACGCATGTTCAGTGTTTTCCGCTCCGCAAACGGCATCATGACAACGAGGCCTACGCTTCTTTGACAAGCGATGAACACGAGATTCTATCCAAAACACGATCTTAATACCATGTATTTATTTAAGAATTTGATAATCATAAACTCCGCCCCCATCGCCTGACGAAGACCCCCTTCATCAAGGAAGAGTGAAACACGGTGAAGATAACCGTCCGAGATTTCAAGTATTTCACAGAATGAGTGATTTTTGTCCGAGATCTACACTTAGAGGAGACGATGCTATGAATCAGCATATTTCCGTGTTGGCACGGAGGAGTCGGGGCCGTCATCTGACCTGGTCGTTTTACCTGTCCGGCCTCATGATGAGCGCCTGTGGTCCACAAGATCCCGCATTTACAGAACAATCTCAAGAGGCCTCATCGGGGGATCAAATCACCGACGCCAGTGTTTACGGGGACTCCGCTCCGGCGCGAGATCCCAGCAACCCTGCAGACGGCACCTCTGGAAGTCAGGGTGGGGACCGGTTCGGTTCCTGGCGCCCCGGAGATCCGTCGATCGATAACCCTACCAATCCCGGCACAGAGCCGTATGCCGGCCTCGCGTTGGTGAGCGACGTGAGCACGTTTCAAACAAATTCAAAGGTGGACATCTTGTGGATTGTCGACTCTTCTGGATCGATGCGCGAAGAGCAGACCTACCTCGGGCAAAATTTTTCAAGCTTTGTGGCAAGACTGACTCAGTCCAATACTGATTTTCGCATGGGCGTCACCACCACCGATGTTTGTGACAACCAAAACCCCGGCAGTGTCCCCGTTGGTCAACGTTATTGCCCAACCTTGGATGGACAAGCAAGCTCCCACCTGCGCGGATCGCTCGTGGGAGCATTGGGATCCAAGGTTCTCACGCCAACAACCCCCGATATTCAGGCGAAATTTCTGAGTTATGCAAACGTTGGCATCAATGGATCGTCATTTGAGCATGGTCTGACCGCCGGCAAAATGGCCATTCAAAAATCTTTATCCGGTCAAAATGAAGGACTCATTCGCCTTGATGCATTCCTGGCTGTTATTGTTGTCAGTGATGAGGAGGACGATGGCATCGGTCTTGGCATGACAGATTCCTACACCGGACAAAATTTTGTGCAAGCAGGATTAACCTCATACAGATACACCTCAGATGACTTCATCCAAGACACACGCAGCCTCAAGGGCGCGGGAAATTTCTCGGTTTCGACGATCACTGGCACGAGAAATACAGATGGGCGCATGTGTACATCGGCGCACTCGCAGCCATTAGAGGAAGGCACCCAATACATCAACGCAGCAAAGAAGACTGGCGGCATCATCCAAAGTATCTGCGAAACCAATTGGTCGGCATCACTTGCGAGCATCGGCCAGGATATCACAGCGCAATCCTCGCAAATCGTATTGACGAAAGCCCCCTACGCTTCGTCCATCAAAGTGTTTATCAATGGAGTACAAACCACATCCTGGAGCTATAATAGCGGTAACAACGCGATTAGATTTGATGTCGGACACCTGCCGACCACGGGCTCACAAATCAAGGTCCAATACTACGCTGCACCATAGAGGATGCCCCACAAAAAAACCCACCTGGACTGTCATCTGTCCGGTGGGATCCATGAAAAAAATTGTAGACGAACCGTGTCGGTTAGAACACCACACCAAAGTCCACTGTAAAGTCAGGCGTTGTCATCATGCGATGACGCAGCTCTTTGCGCTCCTTATCGTTGAGCTCCGAATAAGTGAGACCCAACTTTTTCTGCTCCGTTTCGTCGATTTTGACATCTTTCACCTGAGAATTCATGTGCCGCAGTCCAACGTGGGCACCAATGGCCAGGGGCCATTCATTGGCAACGTAACGGTACCCAGCCCTCAGATGCCCGGTCACACCTTTGCCCTCAACGCGGTGATGCAGAAAACCATCTTGGTCGACCAGGCTTGTCCGCTGGCTTTCACGGTCATCAGGCTTTTTCTTCCACTCTGCATTCCACTTCCTGTATCCGGCGCCAATAGACCAGAAAAAACCACCCATATTTGCCTCGTCTGAATAACGGCTCATCAAAAGAGACCCTTGCACGCCGTTGATGGCTAGCGAGTTCCCTGTCGTGGTGATCTCATCATCCAACAATTCCTCAGTGGTGGAAATAGCAGCTGCTTCCAAAGCCAATCCAATACTGCGATCAGCATTATACTCAACATGAAGACGCATTTGCGGGCGCTCAGCCACCACAGGCAAACTGATAAGCCAATCCCGCCCTGTAGATTTTGTACTGCCAGACTGATTGAATGCGCCCATGGCTGGACCTTTTTTCATGGGAGCGGCATAAGACTCAGAAGCCGCAATACAAAGCCCTGCAAAGAATACCAGTAATTTTGATGATTTCATGCGCGACATCCTTTCATTGATTTTTGGAGACGCGAAACAAAAAGCACAACCGACTCCGGTAAATCCATTGTATAATGACTGACACCCCCTCGCACGATGGCAAAAATCTGCCCTTTTTCGCGTCGCGTTGGGCAATTTTTACCTGTAACCCGAGGACAATGATTGATGCTCGTGATCGCCCACCGCGGCAACAACAAAGAAGCTTTTGAAAATAGTTTTACCGCCTACGAAAAAAGCGTGGAATCGGGCGCCCATCGCATTGAACTTGACGTGATGCTGACGCGGGACGGTCATGCTGTCATCAACCACGATGACCATTTAATGCATGCGACAGGAAAAAACCTTTTCTGTTCAAAACTCCATCGTGCGGAATTTAGGGGATTGCGGCAAATCCATGGAGATGCCGTGCCTTTTTTGGATGAAGTGGTTGAGCGTTTTCTTGGCCGTATTGAGCTGAATATCGAAATTAAAGGCAACAATCCTGCAGCAGCTGCAGCGGTCCAAAAAATCATTGGTAATCACCCTTTACGGGATAAAATTATTGTCTCCTGCTTCTTCCCTGAACCCTTGATCTATATGCGTGACCATTGTCCTGACGTACAAAGGGCCTGTTTAACAGGAGATGATGACTTGCCGTGGCCGTTTTTTTCGCATCTCGCGATCGTCAATTTTATGCAAATGACCAGTTCACATATTGTTCATCCGAGGATGGGTCAAATCTCAGAAAACTTTATGGATCAATGCCGGTCGCGCGGATGGAAGGTTTTCACTTGGGCGCCCATGGTCGGCGAAGATGTTGCCAGGGAGTCTTGGTGGGCCATGTTGCGAACCATGGGTGTCGACGGTCACTGCACCAACTATCCTCGCGAGCTTCACCAATGGCTGGAGCAAGAAGAGGCGTTTGACGTAAAATTGCAGAAGCTGGTAGGATCACAGCTCAGGTTGGAGCCCCAAAAATGCTGACAAATATCATTCGCGACCCATCAAATTCCCTGGACCTTCGCTATGCCACAAGCGAAAACGCCGCCCAAGCAAATCGCTTTCTGGTTTTTGCCAACGGCCGCTCCGAGTGGATCGAGAAATACCACGCGCTTCCCTCTGAGCTCAAAATCGGCGTAGACTCAGCCTTCATGACCTTTGATCATCGGGGTCAGGGAGCCTCTGGCGGAGCAAGAGCCTGGATCCATGACTACGAAACCTATGCTCGAGATATGAAGGCAGTGATCGATGCGTCGGTTGGCAATAAACCCTATAACTTAATCTGTCACAGCATGGGCGGTTTGATATCTCTACAAGCGATCATGCGAGGCCTGATAAAACCCCGGTGTCTCGTGCTTAGCTCGCCCCTTCTTGGCATGCCCAATAAACCAATGCCCGCGCCACTGGCGTACTACACATCGGCGTTATTGACTGGTTGCTTTCTTGGCCACATCAATACCGGTGGAGCCAGGTACTGGAAGCCACCGTTTGAGAGGAACGTTCTCACCCACTCAGCTGAACGCTATGAAGTGATCCAAAACTCCCCTTACCCCGTACCGAGCCCCACATTTGAATGGGTCAAAGCGAGCTATCAGGCGACACAGTTCGTACTGCAGCCCGAAAATCTCGCCAAGCTCGACATTCCAGTTCTCGTACTCTGCGGCACGGAGGAACTGGTGGTCGATCCCGACGCGCTGCCACGTTGGGTCACCGCGGTCAATCAACTGGGCAAAACCAAGGTCGATTTTCATTGGATTCACGGCGGCTATCACGAGCTTTTATTTGAGAGCAAACCGATCGCCGAGCAGGTCATGACATTAATTCGCACCTGGTTCGACAAGAATGGATTCCCCTTGTAAGGTCCTACAATCGATCGTGGATAAGACGAGGACACTCGCTATCAACAGCGAGGCCCTCATTAAGATTGACCTCATGTAGACCTGTAACGCAGACCCATTCCAGCGTTGTGTTGTAATGGATGATCAGGCTTCAGAAATTAAACGTCGCAGCGATCTTACCAAGCATGGGGCTCGTTTCGTTTCCTGCGATAAAATGAGGGCCATTGTGTAAGAATGTCTTGGCGATTGTCGCATCAACACGGGCATGTTCCGTCGCCCAGAATAGGCCAAGACTCCACAGATTTGCCTCAGATGGAGAGCTGATTTCGGCTTCGATCTTCGTCTTATTGATCTTGTCATCTTCGGTGAATGAACCTAACACGGTGTAATTTGTCCCAAACATGGCACCAATATTCTCGTAAAACTTACTTTCTCCACTTAAAGCCGCTTCAAGCCACTGAGCGTCTATTTTTACAGACTCTGTGGACGTCGTGATTGACGATGAAAATGCTTGGTCCGAGCGTGTGGCCGTCGGTCCTTTACTAGAGGTCTTGAATAGATTGAGGCCTGCAAAAATTTTTGCGGCGCTTTCACTTTTGCTGTAAACGTAGCCGCCACCAAGTCCCAGCACCTGATCTGCGAATTTGCCACTTTTACCAACGTTTGCGGACGTTACGGTCGCTTTGGCACTGCGATTAGCGAGCGAACCATTGGCAAAGTAGCCAGACCCCTGCGGCGCAGAAATAAATCTTGCATCAATTCTTTGCATGCTTGACTTGAGGTCAACCCCATCGTTAGTGCCTTGGTATTTGAAGTGATCGGTGATACCGATCGTTAGGCCGACATCGAGAAGAAATGCCGATTGGATGGAATAGCCCAAAGACGCTTCGAGGCTATCAGCTAATTGTTCCGACACGGCTGTCGGCGCAGTGGTCGTTTGTTTTAGACGTTCCTTGGCACTCGACAGCCGAAAACCGATGCTTCGTTCAGCGCTCAGATTCATGGCACCAAAAAACTCCACCGACCGATCACCCTTGGCAAAAATACCGCTGGCACCACTTGATGACGATGAGGTTGCGACATTCATAAAACGAGTCTGCACGGAGAGTGATGAGTCACTTGTATAGTACGAAGACTGCCAATCGTGACGATTGATCGCAGCACCAAGATGCCAATGATCATTGACGGGAGCGACAGCAGCTCCCCAAGCGCGACTGTTTGTGGTTGTTCCAAGCTCTATCAAAGCAAGGCTATACCGACCGGCAATGCCTGCATATCGGAATATATCCGACTCATCTTGAATACCAGCAATGTTTTGCAAGGTGTCAACGCGCGTTTCCGATGCCAAAGCGGTGCACGACAGCATGAAAGACCCAAAGGTTAATTGACGCAATACACCTGTAGTTCTTATCATAAACTGATTCTCCCAAATTAAAGTTAACCGCGGCCATACGCCGATGATTTATATGGATAATGATCGGTGATCTGTAATGTGCCCCGTGCGAATCTCTGAAGTGACAAAGCGCACGTCAACATTCAGAGATTTAGGCCTGTTTTGGAACTGAAAATTGATTTTGTGATGATCGCGAAACTGGGTTAACTCCTGGCCATCCAATGTCCAAATGATCTCAATGTGCTCCCCAGGAGCCCGCGTACCGCCGTTTCGAAACTGCCCCAGGGCCAAAGTCGCAACCTCAGCACTGATGGTGTTACCCGTAACGGAGGCCTTGGCCTCATCAATCAGACCGATGGTGGCAAAGAAATGAGCCCAATGATTCTCCTGGCAAACTGGACAGAAAAACTCATGGGTCATATCCCGCATGAGGCAGCTTTCATTCGTTGGACGGTAGCCATCAAGGTTCAAAAATTTGTCAAAATTTGGGAACGCTCCAACAAAATCCATGCTGTCATGAAAGTCTTCAGCATATTCATGCACGGTGAGCGAAGAGAGCCAATTATTATGATCTTGAACGTTCTCCCCAACAGTCATGGTATGTCGGCCTGACGACAATCCTGCCATGGTCACGTTGATAAATGAACGATCCAGTCGATTTGGGCTTTCAAAAGGAATGCTTTGGCCATCCAATTGAATCGTCATCGTGTCCGGAGTTTCAATGCCAGAGGCACTCAAGCGCATGGTCATTTGCTTATACTTACCATCACTATTCATGTTTACGGTAAAAGGACCCTTATCAAGCTTGTGCCACGGCCAATCAATATAGCGAGCCACCATCGGTTCAGCGCGCAGGGCACTTCGATCCGTCGCCCAATGAGCCCATTCAGGATCCTTGTAGCTTGAGCTGTAATTTGCCCCAAAATAACCGCCGCCATCATACTCTTCGCCGACCCGGCCGAAGTTATGGCCCAACTCGTGGCGCAGCACAACGGTGCCACTGGTGACGGAACTGGTGGAGATTGCAAACTCGCCACCAAGTCCACCGTAATAGGGATCATTGGCGATCACGACCGGGTAATCACATCCAGGGGCCTGCCTGCAACTTTCGCGAATGGCAGACTGCTTGCTTGGAAAAATGGCACGTAGCGTTTCACCCTCGCGATACAAACCGTAGGCGGTATCGATAGGACTACCTCGACCAATCCCGGATTTTTGACTCGCTCGAAATACAGCGTGCACATTGAAAATGGGTAGAAATGATGTGAATGTCTTTCCGATAAACATGTCATTCACGAGACGAGTGATATCCGCAAAAAATTTCTCCCGTTCATTTTCCGTATAACCATCGCCCATAAATACCAAGTCAATTCTGTTGGCGGGCTGGCCACTATTCACAATGGTGCGGACTTCATCCTTTTGACCCTCTTCCAGCGTCACCGCCAACGGGGCAACATGGTGTTCTTTAATCCATCGATTGATCGCGTTGCGGTCCGTACCTTCAAGTTCGATCACCCTAGCAGCCTGAACGGGCTGATGCTCAACGACGTACTGCGGATATTCGCGCGTCACAAATGGAGCTGCCATCTTATTTTTGATCGCGGTTTCCTCGCGCGACACCATGGTCATACGTCCATATTCGTCTTTAAGAATCTTCACAGCGATATTCACAGCCATTTTTTCAGTATAAGCGCTGGGAACAGCCAAAGCACTACTTGCACAAATCAATAACCCACAAATCCCTGCGGTTTTAATCATGAGAGCCTCCAATGCTTTCAGGTGCCTATCACAGATCCGGCGAAGACCTTTAGTATGAAGATCTCACTGAAGCTCGCAACTAAAAAGAGACTTTTCTTGCGTCCGACGTGGGCCTAGTCTTCGTCCCACTCAATGGTGACCTCAAATTCTCCGTGGTTGGCTAGAATTTGACGCAAGGATTTTTTAAGGTCTCGTCTGCTTTGCGACGGGAGGTTAGAGGAGACCCCGGCATGGATCGATGCGACATGATGAAATCCATCCAATGACCATACTTTTAGACCATGAAGAGTTTTGATTCCAGGCAAACAAGACATTTCCGCCTTGATGGCGCCAAAGTCAAGATCTGGAGCCGCTTGTAAAAAATACTGTCCACTGCCCCAGAAATTTCGAGCTGCGCCGACTAACACCACGCCTGCGATCAGTAAACTTAAGACCGGATCGAGCCAAGGCACCTCAATAAATCGCATCACTAAAGCCGAGATCAGCACGGCAATCCACCCCAGAAGATCTTCGATCATGTGCCACGATAGAGAACGCTCGTTTTGAGTGACGCCATGACTCATACGGTAGGCTGCAATCCCGTTGACCAACACACCAAGAACAGCCAAACCCAGCATCCCGTCAAGATGTGGGGTTGACGGTTCCCACAAGCGAGAGACAGCACGGGTCACAATAAATATTGAACCAACAAGTAAAATCGTGCTTGTCGCGAGCGCCGAAAGTAACGACAAACGCCGAAATCCAAAATTAAATCGTCCCCGCGCGCCCGCATGCGACAGGCTTTGCAAAACCAATGCGGAGGCCAGCATGAGTGAATCTCCAAAATCATGAATCGCGTCGGCTTGGATCGCTACGCTATTGGTCCACCAGCCGCCCACCAGCTCGATCACGGCAAAACTCGCGTTCAGCATGAAAGCAATGGCAATATTACGCGATGATGCACCGTGATGAAGATGGTCATGATGATGATGATGATCATGATGATGATCGTGATCATGGCGTCTGCTGTGGCTGTGGGTACGACTCACGAGATCGTTCCCGCCGTCAACGCCGAAAATTTAATTTGATCGACCGCGACACCCACTTGTGCAAAAAGATCCACTGAATCGCGCTTCCGGTAATCATGGGCATAAATCACGCGCTTCACGTGCCCCAGATTGATCAATCGTTTAGCGCACATGGCGCATGGTAAATGAGTCACAAAAACGATTTTTTCGGTACTGCGTGGACTATCGCAATTGATCACAGCGTTTTCTTCGCTATGCAGGCAACCACAATTGCCGACCTCGTCGCGGTCACAACCGTTGTGTAGACCACTGGCATTACCGTTGTAGCCCACGGCAAGGACCTTTCTAAAATCTGTACTGGTGATCACCGTCCCCACCTGAAGACGCTTACAGGTCGATCGTTCGGCAAGGGTGATCGCAAGACGCATGTAGATTTCCTCAAAAGACGGACGCTCTCTCATATTGCCCCCCATGCATGTTCCATGACTACGACATTAAAGCTCAATGAATGCATTCGATCAATGCTCCCAGGATACAGCAAAATGACAGCAAAATGACATCATTATGACTCACTTTGACTCCGATTGTTTACGTGACCATCCATGCCAGCATCTGATCGCAACCATTCCACAAGAGTGTCCCCACCAAGATCGACCCCCAATTTATTGGCATGCATCAGTCTTAGGGGTTCTGGTATATTCCACTTCAAGCCATTTTCCGGACCATCAGCACCAATAAACCAATGGAAGATATCCACTGCACCGGCTGCCATCGCACTACGGTATAGTCCACCTCCGCCCTCAATCAAAAGACTCCGACAGCCCAAGTCCCAAAGATGCGACTTAAGATCCCGCCACAAGAAATGCCCCTTCTCATCAAGACCAAGCTCCAACACTCTGATCTTGGAGGCCCCTGTCCTTTCGAAAATAGAAGACCCCTCTGGTACAACCATCACAGTGTGTTCCTGGGACTCCTGAAACAGAGCTAGATGCTCCATGCGCGCCACAACGAGACCTTTTGGATCGAGCACAATCCTTAATGGGGTTCTGCCTTTGACGTGTGGGTGACGGATGGTCAGGGAGGGATTGTCGAGCAGAACTGTTTGGTCACCAACAACGATCGCGTCATATTCAAGACGCAAAAAATGGCCCATTTGCCGCGCACGCTCGCCGGTAATCCATAATCTTTTCGTCCGATCGCCAGCGATCACTCCAGTCGGCGTGCTGGCGACTTTCATTGCCGTGAAGACTTCCTGACGCTCCTGATTGCAGACAAACACACGAGCCAACCAGCGACACCAAAAACGCCAATGATCAAGTTTTTGAACGATCTTACCGGATCGCAGCAGGATGTCTGCTCCCTGTCCATTCACAAGGGGGTTGGGATCTGTCATCCCATAGACCACTCTAGCAATCGGCGAAGCGGCGATGGTCTTAGCGCAAGCAGGAGTTCGACCTTCGTGCGCGCAAGGTTCCAGTGTCACAAACAAGGTCGTTCCGTGGAGCTGGGCAGGATCTGTCACTCGCCTGATCGCACCGATCTCAGCATGATGACCACCAATCTTAAGATGGGCTCCGGCAGATAAAAACCCTCCTTGACGGTCAAGCAGCACAGCTCCCACCAATGGATTGGGAGAGACATGTCCACTACCTCGTAAGGCCACGGCCCAAGCCAAAAACATCGCACCATCATCGGACATTACTGTGCCAGGAGCTGGCATCAGCAGGCTCGCATAGATTTCATCGCGCGCATATTCACGCATCAAGTCAAACCAATACTGACCCGACTGATGCCACTCGGGCGTGATGGGCGCAAAGCTCATCAGAACTCCCCGCGCCACTCAAGATAAGGTATCGGGGGCACTCCCTTAAAATATTCCTCTTTGGAGTAATCGTAGTTTGGCTGGACCCCATAGGCTTGTCGCTTGAACCAAAAATACTCGACACCCCATCGCACTGTTGATTTCCACCGATCAAACAAACCATCATGGGAACTGAATATCGACAGCTCATTGTAATCTGGAAGCCGAGCCGCGTTGATGGCATTCGCAGCTCTCGACTGATATTTCTCGAGGTTTGCGTTGTAAACGGCGTCGCCTAGCTTACTGGTGTAAGTATCTCCAGTGTGATACCCTAGACGTCCACCCACATCCCATGTAGCACTCATGCGGTAGCTTCCAGCAAGATTGACCACGTGAGTCTGGTCATTGTCACCAGGATACCACGGAGTTTCGCTATCTTTGCGTTCGCGCGTCTTGGACCAGGTATAGGACAGCCAGCCAAACCAGCGTTCCGTCAGAGCGCGGCGTAAAAAAGCCTCGGCCCCATAGCTTTGGAGACGTCCCTTATTATTGTAATTCGTCACTGCATCAGAGCGGATGACCGACAAGACGTCTTTATAGAAAAGTTGTATATCCGTGGACCATCGTTCATCCCATTGAGTCTCAAGACCAAGAATATAATGCCTTGCATGCGGAAAATGAAGTCGTGGATTCCCAAATTTTTTGGAGGGTTCCCCATTGCGGGGAAATTGCGAATACTGGCCAATGGCACCCTTGATGGTGTGACCGCGACCCACATCCTGCCGATACTGAAAACGCGGATCCAAACCCACCCGCTTGATCTCACTGAAATAGAAGGCTCGAGCGCCAGGCGTGATGATGCCATTGTTGGGAAGTTTGAAGTCACGTGCGATCCACGATGAAACATCATAGGTCGTACCCTTGATGTCATATTGATCCCTCGGAGCCTCTTCCACGTCGTAAAAAGGATCATCAGGATCAAATCGCGGACCGTAGTAGGTCACGACATAAGGAACATAGGACGCATCGGCACCAACATAAAAACGCTCATCGCGGCTGATTCTTTTGGTGGCTTCAATCGGGATGCGAAACGTCTGTGCCCGCACGCGAAACTTTAGATCACTGACCTCAAACTTGTTGTCTGTATAGACGCTTTGCGGAGTGGTCGTCACGGACCATCCACCCTCAAGATTTCGCTGTCGCTCATAGGCGACAGCGCCAAAGTAAGTCTGAACAAAAAACCGACTGGATCCTGATTCATCCGTACTGAGATCTCCGGGAGCAGTGGCCCGCAAACCATCGGCCGATGCCAAAAGGCTCAGTTTGTCATAACCATGGTCCGTCTTTACAAGATAAATACCTTGATAATCGCGGAAATAGGGCACGACGGTCACACCAGAATCTTTGGGCAAAACCTTGGGTAAAATCAATTCAAGATAGCTTCGTCTGGTTCCAACCAAAAGCCCCGACGTTTCAGACAACGGACGCTCGTGATAGATCGAACTGTAAAGGGGCATATTCAAAGTAAATCGCGTTTTTGGTCGCTCTGGAATTTCATTTTTTGAGCGCAAAACAACAACACCACCAGTCGCATCGCCGTATTCAGGTCCAAATCCGCCAGCACTAAACTCGACCTCATCAACCACCGAAGCAGGAAGCACTGATAAATTACCAATAGCGTGGTAAATAAAAGGCACCTTGATGTCATCAAGATAGTAGGCACTGTCAGCGGGCTTACTACCTCGGATCGTGACCTCAGACTGGCCAGGTTGGGTCGTCACACCAGGCATGAGTTTGGTCACCTGCCCCGGGTCACCACCCGGCGCGACACGAGCCGCTTCTTCGGATGAAATCACTTTTTTGCTGATCGCTGGACGGCGACGCCCGCGAACAATCACCTCGTCATCAGCTCCAAGCGCGGGATAAAGGAACACCTCCAAAGCGCTTAAACCTCTGACCTCTTGAGCCGGCAACGATGATGTCTGAAACCCAGCGCGAACAAAGACCAACTCGTCTGCATTTGCAGGAATATCGACCACCGCCCACCCGTCAGGATCGGAAAAAAACTTTCTGTCTCCCAACCGAATCTCAACCTTACGCAGAGGTCCCGCACCACCTTTTTGCAAAAAACGGATCTTCACTGAAACTTCAGCCGCCTGAGAGCTCGCGCCTGAATGAGCCTCTTGAGCCCTGAGGGCACTGATGGATGGATGCCCCAAAATCCCCGAGATCAATACCAAGCCACCAATGATATAACGCCGCATGCAAACATTCCCTTTAAATTAGGATCGTCAATAAATCCATCCACATCATTTCAAGACTGACGCAGCAACGGCCCGAGATGCGCCAAGATGTCTTGACGCGGCAACGATTTTTGTTCAATTCCGTCAGCCATGTCTTTTAAATTATAGGTTCCCGCCTCCACCTCACTGGTGCCCAGCGTGATGACGTAGCGACATCCCAA
>JBILMN010000190.1:0-5537 GCA_044375465.1 Oligoflexales bacterium
TTCTGCGGCCGATGACCTGCATCGTGGTCATAGCGCGGCAACCGTGAAAGAAACCACCTTCACCAGAGAGTTCCCAGCTTAGTGAGTCGACATTTTGACCATCAAGAAGAAGCTTCATGAACATCAGTTCCCTTATATCTCATTCGCACCCGCCCAGTTGAACTCCCAATAAAAAAAGGGCGGGCATTCATAGCCCACCCTAAACGTTTAAGACCGAGATGACGCATTACCCTTTCTTCGAGCTTCCAGAGCTGGCATCGGCCTGAGCTGCCTGATCGGCTTTTGCCTTCTGCACAGCTTCTTGAACCGAGGCCGATTCTTCTCCCGCAGTACGCTTACGGACTTCTTCCATAATGTTATGACGGGTTGTGTAGGTGCTTGTGTTCAAAATCACTTGCTTACCCCGACGATTTTTCAAATTAAAAATCAAGGGCGCCTTGAGGTTTGCGGTCATATTCTGAGGATTGCTCGGAACCGTAACGATAACAGAGATCACCAAATCTTCTTCGCCCTGTACATCCAACTCCGCAAGTTCCGCGTCTGTTACTTCAGCGACGTACTCGGGATTAAACAACAATGGGTCGATCAAAACAAACGCAATGGCTCCATCTTCAATGGACTGGAACCATTTAAAGGGGGAATCTTTGTCGTGATCGAGAAGCACGTACTGCTTAAGCTCAGGAAAGCCAATCAGTCCGGACGGGAGATGAATGACATCGCCTTCTGGAACATCTATTTCGCCGAACCTTGTCGTCTTTACTTTCATCAAGACACGACTCCTTTTCGCCTCAGATAAGACTCAAATGACCGCTAAACAACCGCCAAATCAATTGACGGGTACCTAGCCACATCGCGATCATCAGACCACTGCCTGTCTGATTCCCGCGCCACACACAAAACGCCTTAATGTCCCTTTTAGCTCCCTTAAGTCTAAATCAGACATTCAACATAAAGCAAGTATTTTGGGATAAGCCTGATTAAATTCTTATCAATCATTGTCATCTTCTGGCTTTGCAGGCCTTACAACCCTTCGAACCCCTGACGGGCGAGGCTTTGATGGATTCGAAAGCATCAAACCGGCCTCCTTCACGGCTGTTGCGTCAGGAGCGGACGCTGCCCGGTTCTCTTCAAGGATCCGTTGATAAACCTCCCCGCGATGCACCGTAATGTTGGGACTGGCCTTGATACCAAGCCGAACCTGTTTGCCCTTGATCTGCATGACCACTACCGTAATGTCATCGCCGATCGCTATCTCTTCCCGCTCTTTTCTCGTTAGCACTAACACCCCAATACCCTCCTTGGTATCGCCCTCCCTGGCGGGGCTTAACAAAACCATCGCACACTTATCTCAGACGAGCGATCACTGCATAAAATTCAGCAGTGACGGCTGTAAAACCTTATTCGACGCAAGAAGCGTACTCTGAAGGGTCGCCTCTGTTTTCTTGAAATCACCCATTACTTTGAATGCGTCCGCGTCTTCAATTTCACTCAGAGTTGCTTTAGATGCATCCACTTCTTTGCCAATCCGTGTTTGGGTATTATTGATCGCGTTCCACATCCCACCAATACTCGCCTGATAACTCGTTACTTTCTCAGTATGAAATTCAAGCTCCGACATGCTTCTTTGAATCATGGACTTTTCATTTGCCATCAAACCTTCATAGAGATTCTGAAGGGCTTGAACCAAGTTAAAATGACCGCTCTCGCGTTCCTCATCAGACGGCATAAACAGATTACGAGCCGGAATATTGATTGGACGGAATGCGCCGGGGGATACTTCAACGAAAATCTTACCATCATCGCCGATAAAATTACCGTCCTCTGTAAGGGGAGGGGTTTGGTTCCTGAAACCTCCGAACACGAATCGACCATTGTAGTTGGTGTTACCAACCAAGACCACCTCATCAATAATTTCTCGAATTTCGCGAGCGGCTGCATCGCGGCTTTCAGCATTATATGTATCACTGGCCATCGCCACGCTCAATTCTTTCGCCCGAATCAGATTATCTGTGAGATTCACAAGTGCCTGCTCGGTGGTGTCCATGTATCCTTTGGTCAGATCCATGTTTTTGACATGCTGCTCAAAAGAGCTGATTTGGTCTCTGTAACGCAGTGCTCGAGTCATACCAACTGGATTATCGGAAATCTCACGAATCGTTTTTTGCGTCGACAAGTCGTCAAGAGATTTGGCGTTCGCGTTCTTGGCGCGCCCCACCTGCTCATTAACCTGTCGATACCGTTGATTTTCCGCGACTCTCATTGAATGATCGCTCCATCACCGTTTAAGATTCAGTACAGTGTCCAGCATTTCATCTACGGTCGTTATAACCTTTGAAGATGCTGTAAAATTAGACTGCCATTTCATCAAACTCACAGCTTCTTCATCCAATGACACCCCAGACACAGCCTCCCGCTGGCTATGAAGATCATTCACCACCAGATCATTAGCCTCTTTCACATGATTAGCACGATTGATCTCGATGCCAAGGTTTCCAACGTAGTTCGCGTAGTATTCCACGAGATTGGTTCGCCCATCGTCCATCATTCTCTCATGTTTCAGCGATAGCAGCTCATTGGCAATGATATTGTCGCCACCTGCCAACGGGGTCCCAGCAAGTGAAATCGCGTCAATTGAATCTGCAATATCATCTGCGATATCCAAATCTCTTGCGGCAGTCGCAATATTGGAAACCGGCTTGAAAAAATCACGACCGGTTGACTCTTCAAAGCCTCGAATCCCATATCCCTTTTTGTGTACGTCATTGATGCGACTGACAAACGTCGTCGCCATCTCATTATTTTTGTTGATGAGATCGGAACAAATATTATCGCGGACATCAACCAAGCCCTTGAGGCGTCCTCCGTCCAGTTTACGCGTCACATTCCGTTGGTGCCCGCCATCGGGATCTGTAATCAATAAATCAGCAAACCCATCATTTTTAGTATTGGCAACCACATTGAACTCGCCAACATACCCGCGATCAACCAGAATAATGTCCTCTGGACCCCGAACGCAGAAATTTCCGAACTCGTCCTCATAATAATTGATCTGGACCTTTTCGGTCAGTTCGCGCATTAAAAGATCGCGCTGATCGCGAAGGTCGTTGGCAAAAGCGCCAGGTGTGACTTCGATCTCCTGAATTTGAAGATTCAATTTAGAAATGCCTTGCAAGCGACTATTGATCTCCGAGCACTCCTGCACGACGATATCGTTTAAATCCAGACGACGTTGCCGAATTTCACTATCCACACGCTTAAATGCACCTAACACATTCTTGGCATTCTCGCGCAGGGATGTGCGTATAGCGATGTCGTCAGGACTTAAACTTAGATCTTGCATGGCATTAAAAAAATTTGTGACCTCATCTGAAACGCCAGACGCTAATTCTGGACTAAAAATGGACTCAAGGGTCTTCAACGCGTCAAAACGGCCGCTCGCCTCGCCGCTTACTTGCTGCGCTCGGTTAATCTGTTTTTCAACAAATTGGTTATGACTACGCGTGATATCCTTGATGTAAGCGCCAGAACCAACGACGACACCATGCATCCACTGAGGCTCCCGCGCACGAACATTGATTCGCTGGCGACTGTACCCCTCCACATTTGCGTTGGCGATGTTGTGAGACGCCGTGTCAACGCCTTGCCTGGTCGTGTAGAGCGCCTGCTCGCCGATATTCAAGGTATGAAAAAGCCCAGAACCCATTGGGTCACGCCCTCACATAAATGGTGGATGTTCCGGTTGATGACTTGTTTTGCGTTCCTTGCGGCGAGTAAGTGGCCTGTGCTTGCTCGCACAACTCAACGAGAACTCTTGTACTGTCCTGATAGCTGCGAACAACGCCGTTTAACGCGGACCTGTTTAACTCTAGCGCCGGCTTAACAACTCTGGCGGACTCTTGGAAGCGTCCAAATTCATCCTTAAAACGGTCAATTTGCAAGGCTAAGACGTTTGCCGCCAGCTCGGTATGTCGCTCGCGAACAGACTGCAGGATTCCCTCAAGCATGCCGATACAGTGACTCAAATCACCGGGATAAGCGGCTACACCCTCACACTCGGCGTCGCCCCATATATTGAAAACTTGCTGACAAAGCTGCTGAAGCTCCTCAAATGCTGCGGTGATCCTCTCAGCAAGTTCTGTCTTCGCAGCGCATATTTCCTCAAGCCGCACTGTATATGTGTGCGACAGAATCATTTTATGCTCTTCTGCTACCAATGCCGGAAACGACTCATACGCCAATCGCATAGACGTCACCGATGCAATGATCTTCTGAGTCATTTCGATCAAATAGTTAAAACGTGACGAACTCAACATCCTGCGCCTCCATCCTTGAGTTGCCGACTGTCATCCCTTATGCCCGTGAGTTTCTACGGGACATGAGCCAATCAGTTATCCTTGCTTGTGGCGAGGTGTTCCATGATCGCCTCACGCAGCATGCCATCAGCGATTTTTCCTGAATCGATTTCGTAGGTCCCGGCCTGAATTTTAGCTTTTAATTCAGCCACCCGATCCTCGCGAATATCGGGCGTATTCTTAGCAATATCAAAAGCCTTTTTTTGCTCCGCCGCTCGCGACTTACCTTTTTCGCTCAATTCAACGCCGTAATTTTTGTTAGCGTTGCTTGCAATCGCAGAAGCCTGAGCAATACTGGACGGATTGCCTAACTCGGCAACCACAGCCGACTTGGATTTATCTGAATCCTTGGACTGTTTAATCGCTGAGCCGCCGACAGGAGACGATGAGACATTTTTAATCGTCATGGTGCGTTCCTCCCTAAATTATAAGTCGTCCGCCGCGCCCGGCGAACCGCCTGGCTTTATTGTGACCTCTTTTCGCTCGGGCCGCAATGGCGCCGCCCCAACCTTTTCATAGTTGTGAACAGCAGATTTTCGCGCAGAGATGGCTGAAGCCTCTGATTTAACTCCCATTGTTTGCAATAGTTGTCGCTCAATCATTTGCGACAAACCGGAATTGCCCTGAGATGCCATTTGCTTGGCATACTCACTGTCTAGCATCGAAGTATAAATCTCTTCAGCGTTTCCTCCATCAATGAGCCCTGACTTCTGCACTGAAGATCGCATCGACTTAAACATTTGCTCAAGAAAAATTGATTCAAAATCCCGAGCAAGTTTTTTGACCTGCGCAATATCCTTGGCTCGTTCCGTCCGCGCCGACAACTCATCGGCTTTTGACATCGTCGCCTGTGCTACAGAGTTCATCGCAGTGGCTTTGACGTCCATGTCAAGACCTCCTCTCAATCACATAATGACTTTCAGTTACATAAATCGAAGTTCACCCTGCAAAGCCCCGGCCGACTGCAGCGCTTGCATCACACCGATCAGATCCGATGGTTTCATCCCCATCGAGTTCATACCTTCAATCAGCTTAGACACATTGGCACCGCCGAGATTGACGACTGAACCACCTTTTTTCTTGCCGCCACCACCCGTTCCACCAACACTAATACTGAGTTCTCCATGAGATATCGTGACCGGAGAAATCATCACATCACCACCCATCACCACCGTGCCGGTTCTT
>JBILMN010000191.1:0-5523 GCA_044375465.1 Oligoflexales bacterium
AAACTGCGTGGCGAGCTTGTCAGTTCCGTCGAGTCATCAACGCTGCCGCACAAGGATAAGATCCTTTCGATCCTCCTGCGGAGTGCCACAAGAGATCTCACGATCCTTGGTTTGGAGCGGGGTTGAAAAGGTTCGACTGCGCGAGTTTGCGTAATCCAGCTTGGATAATTGCTGGAAGTTTATGTAGGCCAAGGCTAAAATCTTTCATGGAAACTAGTGGTACTATTTTTTCATGAGACATGTGAGGTTGTCTTTTTCATGCGATACAGGCGAACAATCCTTAGACTTAGACTGCCGCGGCTTGACAATGCGGGGTTTTCGTTGTTGCAGTCATTGATCGCAGTCGCTCTCCTTGGCGGTCTGATTGTGGGCGGACTCCAACTAACGTCCAGCTCATCTGCAAATGCAAAATTAGTTGCAGCACGGGCTAATGCGCTCGGACCGATTGAAGCATTGGAGGCGTTCCTGGAGGTCCGTTTGGCGAATTTTTTTCGAGCTGCCGGAACTCCCTGTAATAGTTTCCGCCAGTCAATGGCAAGTAGCTTTGCGGCCTCTGTCGTTGAAGCTGATAATCTGCTTGTCGAGCTTGCTACCCCATCAAACCTTGCGCCAATGCCCGCTACAATAAGAAATGGAGACGCCAAAAATAAAATGCTAGCGGCTTGGACTCAATGCAGTCAGGACCTGCCGAATACCGCTCCAGCTGGTGTGCTGAAGTTTTGCATACGGCTTGCCAAGGCTGACACAAGTATGCCAGCACAGCATATTGCGTCTGCTGATCCGACATTCGCCGCAGTTGAAGCGAGGCTCGTCAATCTTATTAATAACTCAACGGTCAACTGTGCTGATTTTGTGGATGCCACAATTCCCGCGCGTGCTTTTCAATTTAATTATCAACTTTATTGGATGACGACCGTTGAGTCAGGGTCTGGAACGCTGGCAATGCGGCATGGGGGATTTTTGTATGGCTCCCCGCGAAGGGGGTTTCCTCCTTGAAACGACGGAATATTCCTTTTTATTTGGATGGATTCCGAGTCTCCGGCATGTCCCTAATGGAGATGGTGATTGGTTTGGCAGTTTCCATGACCGTTGTGGTTATAGGCGTAGCGAGTATGCGAACGGTGACATCAGGCGTAGAGAGTACAAGCGCCTACTTAGAGTCCACAAAATTAGTTCAACAGTTACTGACAGACATAAAATTCGAGACGAGAGGGGCTCAGGAGTTTGACTCTTTTCCACCTGTACCGGCGGCAATCCCGCCGGCCGTGGATCCTTACCCGACGTATCCTTTCACAAAATTTATCGTTCGATTGACCGCGACCGCTGAGAGCAGCTACGAGACGAAGTGTCGCACTCGGTCAAACGCCTGGTTCAAGGGGCGATCGGAACAGGTGCTCAGTAAGTTGGCTGCGAGACTTAAGCAGAACTGTGGGCGTTTTTATCCCTGCGCAAATGATGAACTGCCTTGGGTTGAAATCAGATCAGCACGTAACACGAGGATTCAATATGTCCCCCCTATAGGTGCAAAACCGCAAGAATCAGGTATCTATGGCGTGGCTCTTTGCGTGGCCTGGAGGCCCGATGGTGGTGACACATACGACGTTAAAGCTATCGCTGGATACCTTGCTAACGACGGCTCATCCGTCGGTGTAGCGACATCATCGATATCTTTTTCCAATATTATGCTCACTACACCTTCACTGAAGGTTTTGCCGCTGCCATGATATTGGTTTCCAAATATTTCATACTTAAGACAGGGTAGTCAAAATGGATAGAAAGTGGCTCATTATTTTGGTGATAGTATTCGTAGCCTTAGTCTTTTTTATGAGACGAGAGCGTGCGGTTGAACGAACCCGGGCATCATCGAAATCTAAAGACTCCACTTTAACGTCTACACCGGATGGACAATCAGTAGAGGCAGCCACTTCAGCGAATGGAAAATTTATTCCTGAAACCCGGACATTTATTGGAAATATACCGCCAGAGAAGCAGGATGTTATTCGAAAAACTTGGATGGAAACCGCTGGTCTTGAGGGCTTTAAATCAACCGACTTCGACTTCTCGAGTGGGCTAGTCCGCGCACCTAATGGGCCTGCGGTCCCTGAACAATTGGGCGTCTGGATTGATGCGACAGGGGCGTGTCAATTGGAGATCAAGATGCAGAACTTTATCCCCCAGGGTACCGGTCGCGTCAACTGCCGCTGGTAGATATTGTCGACCAGCCTCAGCGTTTTGCCGACGATCATTTAAACTCAATATCCTCAATTTTGACTAAGGACGCGAGATTTTGTCCTGCCTTTTTTTCTAAGGCACCTGAAAAATAGACGTCATATATTTTAAGATGTTGTCCGTCCGATAGTGTGATGTGGCTATCGAATAATGACTTGTTTCCGTTTCGATCTTCGAATTTTACGGAGTGACTGTAGTCCAGACTGATTGCGACCATTGATTGTTGCTTCAGGCTCGATAGCTCTCCTGGGTCAGTGCGTCCATTTTTGTTGAGGTCTTTCCATAGCAAGAGTTGGCTGAAAATTTCATCCCGACCATCGATCACTTGATCAGAGTTTCCATCGTAATGCGCTAGCGCCAGAAATCCGTTGTCAAATTTGCGTCCGTCTTCCAGCTTGGTGTTGTCGCCAAAAAGCTCGTCAATACTGTCAATTTTACCGTTTTTATTTTTATCCAGGGCCAAAAACGCAACACTTTCGGGGTTGTGGATCCATGGCGTGAATAAGTCTGGTCCGGCTCCCATGTCAAACTTAACCCGTTCATTCAGAGACCGGCTAAATTGCACGCCATGGCCTGCCATATCTACGACTAGTGGGCTAATTTGATTCGATAAATAACAGTCGCAGCTTGATCCGCATACACCTGATCCCGGAGTGTGATTAGTAAAAGTATTCAGAGTCACTGGAGCGCCGCAAAAATCAAAACTCTTGCTGATGGGAACTGGTTTGTAACTATTCACGCAAGTCCACTGGTAGCCATACATGCGATTACACGGTGCAAAATTACCGCCGTCAACCCAGTATGAATAGCGCAGTGATTGATGCAACCACCGTGATTGACCAGGGGTGCCCTGCCAGTCAGCGGCATTACTCAAGTTAGCAGGCGGTGGCCAAGCCATCGCCCAGGAATTGTAATGCGGAAATGTATTTCCCCAGTTGGGGAACCGACCTATCGTGGAAGCAGTCGTATTCGTTCCGTGGGCGCCGCGTGTGAAAATAAAAATAGCACATCTCGGTGCCGAAGTAGGTGTACTTGTCACGATACGTTTAACTTCCATGCGAAGTCGATACGAGGCATTGATGGGGCGTTTGTAGTTGCTTGGAGACTTGTACTCCAGGTTTCCAAAAATGATATCAAGATCTGGATTGGTATTTGTGGTGTCCCGATCTGTAAAAACTAATTTTAGAGACTCATTGGCGCCTGGTAGAGACATCTCAAGTTGGGGTTTCACCCCGGTTGAGCCCCCCGTAAATTTCCACAAGCCCGAGACTTCGTGTGTATTTGTCATCTGGGGGCCCTGGGAACCGCACCCTGCTGAACCAGTGCTGACTTTTGGCGTTAATGTTAGTCCAACAATCCTGGAATCGCCAAAGGCCTGAATAAAGTTTCCTCCAATGAGGCTGCCAACAAGGTTTACCCCAGAGGAGATGCGGCTTTGCGCCTCGGAACGCTCCAGCTGTATTGCGATCTGTTTCATGGATTCGCGCGCCTGAAATGTAGACACTCCAAAATAAGTTGCCGTGGCACCTGCCATGAGCATAATCATCACGATTTGGCTGAATCCGAAATTGTTTTTAAACATGGATCACCTCGAAGGACTTATCGGTATCAAGCTTCCAAAGCGTATATATTCAGTTTAACTCATCAAATTTAGGTGGTTACGCCCCCTCAATTCAGCGTTTCTCGAAAACACTTTCTGGAAATATTTTCTGAAACTTTTTAAACGTCATGTCATCGTTACACTCAGATAAACTGTTGGCGTATGGGGTTTTGTTCATGGCATCACACATCCAAAGGGAACATCTGGCGAGATGTTTTTAAAGACATTGTTGCTATCATTGGAATTCGTCAGTTTTGCCTCGAAGATGAGGGTCTTTGATGGTCCACATTTAGCCCTGACCGTCCATTTTCCGATTTTTGTAGCTGTTGTAGGCGAGGTGCTTACAAATGTCGAAACAATCGGTGTTGATCCCTTAAGCGGCATGACTTTGACATAGGTTCCCTCTGCGCAGGGGCTCGGAGCTGCTGCCTGGGTTAAGGGGCAGCTCGCTGCCATCATGAGGTAGCGATTGAGCGCGATCTTGTCAATTTGGTTCTCAAGAACCATTGATTCCCGTCGATTGTTCGCCATCATCTGTGATATCGCCATAACAATCACTCCTGTGATGGCGACGACCATCAAGACTGCCATGAGACTCATGCCATCGTTTTGGTTTAATAGCTTTTTCATAGCATCAGGGCTTTCGTGCAGTTTTAATGGCTTCATAGATGTTAGCGATGCCATATCCAAAAGTATTATTGGGTCTCGCCGTGCCGGGGGTTCCGCCACAAGTTTGCGTCGCAGTCTTGGCCTCGGCTGTTTGTGTCAGGAGCCTTTCGGTTTCGTCGATTTGACCAATCAGACTGGGTTCTGCAGACCACAAGAGGGCAATCATGCCCACCAGATGTGGTCCGGCCATGGATGTGCCGCTCCATCCAAATTCGGCATAACCACCTGAACGCACTGCAGAGCGAACGTTGACGCCGGGGGCGGTGACGTCGGGACCGATTTTGTTGTCGAATGTGCTTGGCCCGCGGCTTGAAAAGCTTGCAATCGTGTCATTGCGATGGTCCACAGCGCCCACACTCAGCAAAAGATCGGTGTGAAAAGCTGGACCGTCTTTGATCGTTGAGCATCCCGATCCTTCGTTTCCTGCTGATGCCACGACAAATATCCCCGCGGCCTTCATGGCCTTGAGAATCCGTTCAAATTCGCCGCCATCGCAGCCTTCACTGCGTGGGCATCCCCAAGAGTTATTAATGACATGAGGCGCCATTTCGGGACGAGCATCTTGAATCTGATCACCATGTTGAGGCCATGGGGCGAGGAACCACTGAAAACACTCGGTGTACATTTCCGGATTTCCCATGCCGCCGTCCATGTTGCGACAGCCGATCCACTTGGCGGCAGGAGCGACGCCAATCTGATTGCCAGCGTTGTCATCACCAACCACTGTTCCCATGGTGTGTGTCCCATGATCATGGTCATCACAGGGTGTATCGAGATCGTAACCGCAACTAGAACCGCCACCGATGGTTTTATGAACCGCGTCGTGCCATGAGTAACGATGGTCTGCGGTTGTGCCATCCCAGCCACGGTAATGCGATTGCAAGGCCTTATGATCCCAGCGGATCCCCGTGTCCTGGCCGGCAACAATGATATTCTCGCCGCGGTGATTCAACTCGTCCCATACTTTAGTGGCGCCAACGCGTATGAGATTGGCTCCTGGACCCTTGGGTGATCGCAGTGATTGG
>JBILMN010000048.1:0-18240 GCA_044375465.1 Oligoflexales bacterium
AATAAAAAAATTGTCATTATTTACAGATACTTACAAAGTTCCGTTAACCTGATAAAGTCACTTCATTCCGTGGGTCTGGAGATTGGAGTAGTGAAATCAAATCAGGAACCGCTTGATAGATTGGCCAATGTCTAATATGTCCCGATCGCCAAATGGATTCCTCGATTCGAAGGCAATGGCGTCAGGGAAGCGCTTGTGGTCCGATGGAGTTATTTAGCGTTCCAGTAACTTTTTTACTGATTCACTTGGGAATGCGTGTCCCACTCTGTACTCGAATGCCTCTCTTCGTACATGGTGCGGGTACCAAACCAGATCCACAAGAGTCCCAAATCGGTCATCAACGTGCACGCCAGAGATCCAAAAGCCAGCCTTTAACTTCGCGATGAGTACCGCGGTGTTTGAGGGGTGATGGTCGCTTGTGATTCGTTGAAATCCCGCCGCTGTAACGACTTCAAGAGTTGATTGGAGAAGTCGCTCATAAATACGCCGTCTCCTGAAGTCTGGAAGTACGGCTGAATTGCGCATGAAATAAGTGTCTTCGCTCGTCTGAAGGCCCAAATGCCAGCCGGCAAATTCACCGTTATAAAACGCGCCTAAATCGAGTTTGTATCCACCCAATTGATCGTAGAGCGCCTTAAGATTGGATTTTTCAGCGTCAGAGTAAAATTGTTGGGGCATGATGCGAGGTTGGGCGGTATTAAAAATTCGGGAGTGATTCGGTTGAATAAACTCAGCGCGCTCCTCGATAGTGAGTGCGCGAATCTCAAGTCCATCATCCCACTTACGTTGGTATTTCATGATCAGATTTCCTTAGTCTTAGAGAAGTTCAATTATCCCGCAAAACACCGCTAACTAAAATAGATCGCATTCGCTCGTTAAGCTAGGCTTAACTCACTTGGGATGACAGGATTGAAGTGCCATTATGCCGCGTCATGCTGAACAAAGTGAAGTGTCTCCTGTAATGGAGATCCCTCGCTTCGCGTCGGGATGACGACGCTCGTTATGTGCCATACCCTGTCGAAAACCTAGCACTTTAGTTTCGGCTTATTATAATCACCGTTATCAACAACAACGGAGGCTCGACTAGCAGGGTTGCAGCGTTCGATATATCACTGCCGACCCAGATACCACCATTTGCTGCTGCCTTCGGCGCCGGGTATGCCACGGACGCAAAAACCGTGTGCGCTCAGCAGTGTTCAAACTGAGGCAGGGTCTAGGTTCCACAAAATGTTTTGTAGGGCTTTGCAGGGTCCGCGGGAATGGCTTCGTATCGGTCTCGCCCCGATTGTTCCTGATAGGGCGCCTGCAAAACACTGATCAATTGCTCCCATGAAGACCAGTCGTCTTCATGCTCTGCCAGCGAAAGTGCCTCTTCAACAAGATGATTGCGCGGGATGAACACAGGATTTGCCCGCCGCATTTGTTTTAGCGCAAACGACGATCCTCCCGCTTGCCGGTCAATCCGGCGTCGCCAAGCCTCGGCCCATAATCCCAACTCCGAATCCATTTTTGACACATCTATTTTTGCTCGATCTCCCGCTTCCAGGACTCTCGTCAGTGACAGAAACGTATGGGTATAATCAAGACGCCGCCTTTGCATCAGATCAAGCAACTGCTGGATCAAATGATAGTCATTGGATTGATTATTGGATTGATCATTGGGGTGGGCATCCGGATATTCATCGCTCCATCCCAGCTTGTCACGCATCATCTGCAACCAGCAGGATTTAAAAATGACCGGCACCCCTCGCAAACAATCGGTGGCGATCTTGACGGCGTCATCATGATGGACGTGCAGCAAGGGAAGCATGGCCTCCCAAAATCTAGCCAGGTTCCACTGGAGGATCTCAGGCTGTCGGGCGAAGGCGTAACGCCCCTCCTGATCAATGGAACTGAACACGGTCAATGGATCATAGATATCCATGAACGCGCAGGGCCCGTAATCAATCGTCTCACCGGAAATCGCCGTATTGTCGGTATTCATCACGCCATGGATAAAACCAACCCTCATCCATGCGGTGACCAGCTTGATCTGCGCCCATGTCACACGCTGGGCAAACTCCCGATACCGCATCTCCTTGATGGGCATATCCAAGAGATCAGGGTGATGTCGCCTGATCGCATAATCTGAAAGTTCGCGCACCATATCTGGGCCTTCGTGAAAACCTGCGGCGTATTCAAAAGTCCCCACACGCAGATGACTGTCCGCAACCCGAACCAATAAAGCCCCAGGATGAGCTTTGTGACGGAAGACCTCTTCTCCTGTACCGATCACTGCAAGGCTTCTGGTCGTTGGAATGCCCAATGCATGCATCGCCTCGCTGATCATGTACTCGCGCAGCATCGGCGCCAGCGCGGCGCGCCCATCGCCGCGGCGAGAAAACAATGTGGGACCTGTGCCTTTCAAATGAACATCAAAACGTCGTCCGTCGGGCGTCACATGTTCGCCATAAAGCAAAGCCCGCCCATCACCCAGCATGGTAAATCTTCCAAATTGATGGCCTGCATAGGCTTGAGCTAAAGGCTGGGTGTCATGATAGGGACCATGGCCAGCAAAAAAAGAAGCTCCTTCCACACCCTCAAGCCGCGCTGCGTCCAAAGCCAAATCCTGCGCCAATCCCCTGTTAAGACAGAGTATTTTTGGATCAGGCATCACCTCTGGGCGAGCCACCTGGTAAAAGAATGCGGGAAGACTTCTATAGGTCGTATCCCAACGAAAGCCAAAATCCATGTTCACTGACCTTTCGGATGTGTTTTCAGCTCTTGACTTAGCGTACCGTCATTGACATAGGGTTCATGCTCTGTCAATGCCGCATGAACTCATGCCACAAACGAGACACTAGCACACGAAACCACTTTGGCACCATATGACTCATGTTCATACATCTTCAGAGCTTGATATCCTCTACCGTGACGACCTGATGGTAGCCGTTAACAAGCCTTCAGGCTGGGACGTACACCGCAATGAATTTAATCGGCATCGACCGATCGTCTTGCAGGCACTGCGCAATCAGATCAACAAGGAGGTTCATCCCGTACATCGCCTGGATGGCGGCACTAGTGGCGTTTTGCTGTTTGCCACAGAGCGCGAGGTGCTGCGGTTTCTCGCAGAGCAATTTATGGCCCGTGAAACCCGAAAAATCTACCACTGTATCGGTCGTGGATTTGCCAAAGATGTCATCTGTGACGAACCTCTGCGGGTCCATGAAAATATCGTGGAGGCTTCCACTGAGTTTCGCTGCCTGGCACAAATCACGTTACCCTGGCCCAATGAAAAATTCCCACAAAGTCGATACAGCCTGATTGAGGCGCATCCTTTGACCGGGCGCTACCATCAGATTCGCCGGCATTTGCGCCATTTGGCCTGGCCTATCGTTGGCGACACCAAACATGGAGATGGAACTCACAATAATCTTTGGCGCGATATGCTTGGTATCGAACGTCTTCTGCTGCACGCGACCACTCTTGAGATCCAGCATCCGTCCGGCCACAAGCTTCACATTAAAGCTCCATGGCCTGATGTTTTTAAAACCGCCGCAACGCTCCCTGGTTGGAGCAATGATTTCATGAGCTTGCAACCATAAAATCATCCCGTTTAAAGTTTCTGACGCTCAAAGCCGATACCTCAATGCATTTATAGGCGCTGACCCAAGTCTGATTTTCGAAAGATTCGTTTGTGGGATCAGCTCCTTGTCAGCTCCTTGTCAGCTCTAGAGGATTTATGGGCCAACGCGTTTACATCACTGCGATCCATCTGGTATGGCTGACCGCACTGACTGCCTTCGTCAGCTGTCGTCCGGCATTGCCAGAACGCGCGCGACTTTGGAGCGTTCGCACGGCTGAAGATTTTGCAAGACTTGTGCGACAAGGGCGCAAAATTGCGGACGTTCCGCCATCGGATACCGTAGGCACGAAATTATCCCTTGCTGCTTCACCAACATTTGGTGGTCTGCCGACGGTTCATTTGGACATGGACCAGCAAAATGAATCCGTGATTTTCGCTCAGTTTGATGTACGCGTCATGCCGCAGGTTCAACGCGCTGCCTTGGATGGCTTCATTCGTGAAATGATCGGTAAAGCCGCTCAGGATCTTCGTGTCGACCCTTCAGAATTAAGGCCCATTGAGTTATCACCGGCAAAATCGAGTCAGGTTGTAAAAGCATTTGCACGCGAAATCAGCGGCATCCCGGTGCGCGATAGCCGCCTGATGTTTGTATTTGCAGAGGTCGCAGGTTCTTTCAGACTTATGGAAATGGAAAACCGAACGTTTGGACATCTTGCCATTGCTAACAGACCCCTCGGTTCACGCTTGGATCAAGACCGTTTGGGGCAAGTTTTAGGGTCCAGCAAGGCTAAAATTCTAGCCGTCGGTGACACCTATATCGTTGATCAAAGGCTTTCACCACCAAAGCTTGCTCCGGCCACTTGGTATCATACTGCGCTCGACAATGGCCAAGCATTCACCCTAACCTTCAGCGGTGGACAAGATCCAGCGCTCGTCGAAGCTTACTCACACCGCACGGATGCCGTCTTGGAAGCCCTCGTGTATTCAAGATCTTGGGCCGGTGATAAAATCTACCGCGCTGTCCCCGAGCTCGCCATTGACACTTCCAATGGTCTGCAGAGTCTTGACGCCCAAGGCCAGTGGCCTGGCAATCCGGTCACTGGCAAGGTTGAGTTTCAAAACACTTGGTTTCGCGGGCTAAGCGCTGCCGGCCAGGCGACATCATATGACGTGGCCATCGAAGGCGGAAAATCGATCGTCAAAACCCCCGATAATGAACCAGCCACCATAACGAATGTCTATGTAGCATTGTCCAGAGTTCGATCGTTGGCTATGAAATATCTTAGTGTGAGTGAAGTGCCGTTTTTCAACCGTAAAATCACGATCACGACTGACATCAATCAAAGCTGCAATGCATACTACCAGGGTAGAACCCTTAATTTCTTCGCCAAAGGTGGCAATTGCGCCAACATGGCTTTTGTCAACGACGTGATTTACCATGAATGGGGGCACGGTCTAGACGATCACACCGGTCCAGGAGCAAAAGATGGTGGCGGCATGTCGGACGGCGCCTTCAGTGAGGGTATCGGTGATATTGTTGCGATGTTCATGAACAAAGATAACATCATGGGACTTGGTTTTTTCACGAGCGACGCGACCCGCGGCATCCGCGACCTTGACAATAAAAAAGTATACATCCCGGGCCAAGAATCAGGAGTGCATGCGCAGGGCACGATCATTGGCGGCGCATTCTGGGAGCTACGGCGGCGGATGATCAACAAATACGGCGAAGCAGGCCATGACCGAGCGGCAAGACTTTTCTTCAGGCATCTGATTGAAGCTGAAAGCTACCTGCGGTCCTATCAGATCGTGCAAAGGCTAGCCGATGACGACAATAACCCGGCGACCCGTCACACAGACTGGTGCTTGATCAATCATTCATTTGCGGCAAAACGCCTGACCCAGGAGGATGCCTGTCAGGATGATTTCAATGAGCCTTCGGCTGGCCTTGAATCAAAAATATTTTTTGCCCTAGGCGAATCAACCTCTGGCGGGTCATCTCCCTTGTTCATCAGCGCCGACCTGAGTGGCGCGCAATCCGTGCGTCTCTGCGATGGCCGCGACACTTGTACAAAGCCGATTTCAGTGCCATTCCTAAAAACCCAGTCGGGAATCAGAATCTTTGGTCCGGTCAATTGGAATGTCGTTGATAACCAGGTGATCAATGCCGATATTCTCGATGCATCTGGTAAATCTATAACCAAACGTATTGTCAAATTCACTCGTAAGTGATGACACAGAGCACCGATGAAGCCCCCTCATTCCAAAACAAAAAACCCAAGACATGCGATCGACCAATTGCGGGCTGAACTGAGGACGATTGATGATCAATTGATGCTGGCGGTCAAACGACGCATGCAGTTAGCCAAAGCCATCGGTGACGAAAAAGCAGAACTTGGATTAAAAATCCTCGACACCGACAGGGAATCCGTCAACCGCAAGCAAAACCGCACGTTTGCCGATGACGTTCTCCCCGTCGCCATGGTCGACGAGTTGACAGATTTTCTGACCGGCTGGTCGCGAAAAATCCAGGAAATTGCTCAAAAAAGCGCCCCTCACAACTCCCCGCAAACGCCCTTGAAAAAGAACTAAGACTCCCTACCTCACCAGTCTAGCCCACGCCCCGTCACACCTGTCGCGAGCATCCACAGCGTCAGACAGTTGACCTACGAAAATCGCAAGGGTAACCTTCCCTCTGCTCGGCTGCTACGGCGGGGCATTATCGGATGGCAGGAGAGATGATCGTGAGTGATTTAAAATATTTGTCAGGATTCAATAATGAACATGTCACCGAAGCCGTCTCAGGAGCTCTGCCGGTGGGACGAAACTCACCGCAAAAAGGCCCCCTGGGACTTTACCCAGAGCAACTGAGCGGTACAGCGTTCACGATGTCTCGCAAGGAGAATTACAGGTCATGGCTCTACCGCATCAGACCGAGCGTGGTTCACGGACAATTCCGTCAAATCGCCAACACACAATGGCTCAGCGCGCCCTATTCTGATGGCCCTGTGACACCCATGCAGCTGCGTTGGAATCCGCTACCCCCACTGACCGCTCCAACTGATTTTATTGAAGGCATCGAAACATACGCCATGAACGGCAGCGCCGCGGATCGAACCGGGAGCGCCGTCCATCTTTATCGATGTAACAAGGATATGACCGGTCGCTATTTCTATAATGCGGATGGCGACATGCTGATTGTGCCGCAGGCCGGACGACTCGACATTTTTACGGAATTTGGTCGCCTGGAAATTCAGCCCACGGAGATTGCGGTGATCCCGCGGGGCATCAAATGGCAAGTGCGCCTTCCAGACAAGAATGCCCAGGGCTACATCTGTGAAAACTACGGCGCCAAATTTGAACTCCCAAGCCTCGGCCCCATCGGCGCTAATGGCCTCGCTGCAGCCCGCGACTTTGAATACCCCGTAGCGAACTTTGAGGAGAAGTCAGGACCTCTCGAGCTTTGGACAAAATTTTGTGGGCACCTTTGGCAGGCTCCTATGGAGCACTCGCCTCTCGATGTCGTTGGATGGTTTGGTAACTACGCACCATTCAAGTATGACCTGAAACGCTTTAACACGATCAACACCGTAAGCTTCGATCATCCAGATCCCAGTATTTTTACCGTTCTCACCTCGCCCTCGGTCACTGCGGGGCAGGCGAATGTCGATTTTGTGATATTTCCACCGCGGTGGATGGTGGCAGAAGATACATTCAGGCCCCCTTACTATCACCGCAATGTCATGAGTGAATTTATGGGGCTGATCCACGGCGTTTACGACGCAAAACCAAATGGCGGTTTCGAGCCTGGGGGCGCATCGCTACACAACTGCATGCAAGCCCACGGACCGGAGGCCGCGGCATTCGCTGCAGCAACAGACGCTAAACTTAAGCCCGAATATCAAAGCAACACCCTCGCCTTTATGTTCGAATCGTGTCTCGTCTATCAACCCACAAAACATGCGCTGGCGAGTGCATCCCTGCAGTCAGATTATCTGCGCTGCTGGGCCGACCTAAAGCCCATGTTCAAGCGTTAGCAGTGCCTATGACCGCAAATGGATCACCGAGACCCCTTTGATCGGCCTTTAATTCGTGTTTTTTTTAATCACCGCGCGTGCTCTCGGCCATTGAGCTCAATCATTTACAGGCTGTTCGCATCCATATGATCAACCACCTATATTTATTAAGATTTATTAAACATCCAGCTCATTGGCCATTTGGCCAACTAAAAAAAAATTTGCAACCCCTTGTCGTTATTAGGTTTACAAATTTATCTCATTTGATATTTCTACTGGCCAGCCGGTCAGTACATATTTGATCATGTTCAGAAAGCTTTTTGTCAATGGATGACATGAGTCTTCTGGGTCGCAGCAGAGACGCTGTAAAAATCGAACCCCATATGGGAGGTGGGCCATGAGAAGCGGAGCAGAGAATTCAGTTGTTAGAGGAACTGGTAGGGCATCTGGCAAAGCATCCGTATCCAAAACAATTGTGACATCAATTGTGAAATCATCTGTGGGAATTTTTGCAAGCCTGATGGCGTCCCATGCCTTGGCATTTATCGCGCCGCAAGAAGCTCCTGCTGGCATCAAGGTTAAATCGACGGTGGTGCGCCCCGGACTCTATCAGCCAGCCATGACGGGTTTTGATTCCGATAACACGACGGTTCAACTCGATCGCCAATCAAATTCAGTACGCCAGATGCGCGGCCAGAATCTCCTTGGCCTTGAAGTTCGCGATTTCACAAAAACTGGTTTTGAACGCGCAGCCCGAGGCATTATTGCAGCTCGGCCAGACATTTTCGCCGTTGATCCAGCAGACGTCCAGATCAACGAAAAAGCCACTTTGGTTGATGCGGAAGATCAGTCGGTATCTTTCTATGTTTATCGCAACGGCATCCGGATCCAAGATGCCGGGATCACGCTTCGCTTTAAGCAAGGTTCGCTCGTAAGCCTGAAGTCCGAAACGTTTGGCGAAGCGGTGATAACGCTAGGCGAGACTTCATCAACGGGAGACATCGCTGCAAAAGCACTGAATAGCCATGGCTATATTTCACGCGGCAGCCTTTGGCGGGTGAAGCCAACGGCAGCTGGTTACAGCCTTGTCAAAGTCGACGAATATGTGGTTGCGGGAGCGGATGCTGCGTGGATCGTCCAAGTGGATACCACTGACGGTAGCCTTTATGAGGTCCGGTCCAAAAACCTGAATATGCGCGGACGAGCCGTTGCCACAGTTTATCCCCGTTACTTTGGCGAACAGGCACAAGACACACCGCTATCCTTTGCAACAGTCACCGGTTCATCCGCAAAAGCAGATGAGCGTGGAGAATTCCAAAGCAGCAGTGACGTGGATGCTCCAAAGATGGACGGATTGGCAGGACAATATGTCACCGTCCACAATGAATCGGGCGCTAACCTCAAGGCCACAGCCGTAAAGACAGACGGCTCTTGGAACCTGAAATTTTCGATCAAACCATCGTCGGTTCTTTGGGATAACAACGACATGGCTCAAGCGATGGTTTACGTCAACACGAATAAGGTCATCAACACGGCCAAGAAGTACATTCAACCGACGTGGTTTAATCAGCCTCTGAAGGCAAACGTCAATCACAGCGAACACTGCAACGCGTTTTGGGATGGAGATAGCATCAACTTCTTTACAGCAGGCGAGATCAGCGGCAAGAAGTGCGCTAACACAGGCATGATCGCTGATGTTGTCTTCCACGAGTGGGGTCATGGTTTGGATGAAAACACGGGTGGTATCGATGACGGAGCGATGTCCGAAGGCTTCGGGGATGCGGTTGCGCTTTTGTTCACTGATGATGCGCGCGTCGGCGTTGATTTTCTCCCGGTTGAACACAAGCCAGTCCGTGATATGAGTATCCTTAAAAAGTTTCCTGAAGATGTTCGTGACGAGGTCCATGCAGATGGCCTGATTGTGGGTGGTGCTTGGTATGATATGTACACGGCACTCAAGAAGAAACATGGCGCTGCCAAGGCCCGTGACCTCTATGCGAAGTTTCTTTTCAAGGGGATCTACTCTGCAGCCAAGATGTCAGATGTCTATGAGGCTACGCTCGCTCTTGATACCGGTGTGAGTACCGGCAGCCAGTCACCGAACTTTTGCTTGATCAATGCCGCGTTTGCAAGGCACGGTCTTGCCACTGCCGACAGCTCTTGCAACAGGCTCCATTAATCGTTATGACGTGGCTGGCTAGAAGCCAGCCACGTCATTGATCACTCTGGTTCTAATCGTCATTTGTAGCGTTGCGGGTCCCTATTAATGGCATGAATCAATGCGAGGGTTGTCGCTTGCAATGCCGGATCAGCGCCCGTTAAGGGCCATAATCATGGCACCTTTAAGCACCATATCTTGTGCGACCACTACATCTTGTGCGACCACTACGCTATCTTTGTCCCATAATACCTTTAGCAAGTCTGCAAATCCTCCGGTCAAAAGCACAGGAACCGTCTCAGGATCCACGCGACAAACTTCAGCGAGACGTTCACGCTGCGACTTGAGAAATGCCAAGGTGGCGACCAGACAAGCCTCAGCCATCGCCTCACGACTGCTGTGAGGCCATGTGCCTTCTGCCGTGGGGACTTTGGGCAGGATGTCTTTGGGCAGGAGTGCTCCGCGAGCAGCGACCGCTTTCAAGGATGTTTCCACGCCCGCTGCAATATAGCCTCCCAAATGTAGGCCGCCGCCGTCAATGACATCAATCGTTGTCGCGGTGCCTAGAGACACCAACATGGCAGGCCAAGGCAGCCGCCCGTGGTCATGCTCAAAATAAGCCGTTTCCAAAATCGCCAGGCGATCCGAACCGATCGCCTTCAGATCATAAAGAGATCTAGTGGCTCGGACCGGGGTTTTGGCGATCTGCCGCATCTCAAAGCCCGACACCCGAGTACGATCCGCGCAGCGTGCAAAACTGTCTGGGTTGACGCTGACGGCGTGAATCACTGGAGCCACGCCACCTGCTTGAGCACGCTCAAGGAATTCTGCCAATGCAGCATCGGAGTCCACGAGCAAATGTTCTGACACCTGTGGCTCACCTTGAGAATTCACGGATACACAAGATATTTTGACTCGCGTATTGCCGACATCGGCAACAAGCATGGGTGTTTTCATTTGCAGACTCCAGCGAAAATCGTGGCTAACAGATTGAATCGTAACCTTGGAAAAGGCCAATGCATCGACCGGATCAAGGATAAGCCCACCATCTTCGTCGACGCCGGCATCACGCCACCATGGTCCCCGATCACCAGATTGCCAGTAATGACCAGGCTGCACGGCATAGCGCTTCCACCTGGATAAAATAGCATGCCGAGACCAGCTTTCCATGTCAGTCAAAAGCAGCGCCACGATCTGGTCGGCGGCCAATCTTGGGGCCATGACCCGCCCCAACACATCCTTGATCGATGTCATGAGATAAGATTCTTGCAAGAGAGGACGTTGATTGAGATTGATCCCGATACCGATCACGGCTCCCAAAAATTCTTGACCATGGTAAATACCCTCACAAAGAATCCCACCAAATTTCTGGCCATCAAAAAGCAGATCATTTGGCCATTTCAAACAGCATGATGCACCCGTGACGTCTGCGAGCCATTCTGCGATCACGACACCCACGGCCATGGGAAGAAGCGGCCTGATGTCTGTTCCAAGCATTGTACCAGGGATCGCCACACTTAAATGGAGATTTCCCGAGAGACTTTGCCACGATGACCCAAGACGTCCTGTCCCCGCTGTCTGCATTGCGGCGGCTAGAGCGACAGGCGCTGAAAACCCGCCACGCAGTCGATCTTTAAGGAGCTTTGACGTCGATTCGCACGTCTCAAGCCATTCGGTGGTGACGGCAGTCATGGTCATTAAGGCTTGTCAAAAAGAAGCGATAAATCAGCCCACCGTGCCGAGTGAATCGTCGACCCAGTTGAAATAAAATCAACGCCGGTTTCAGCGATTTTTCGTACGGTCTCAAGTTTCACGCCACCAGATGCTTCAAGCTTAGCGCGGCCACGGACCGTGCGCACAGCCATGGCCATCTCTGGTAGGCTCATATTATCGAGCATGATGATATCAGCACCGGCATCAAGGGCCTCTTGGACCTCATCCAAATTGGTGGTCTCAACCTCAATTTTCAAGGTTGGAGGCAATGCGTCAAGTAGGCGGGACACCGCGGCCTTGATTCCGCCGGCAGCGCGGATGTGATTTTCTTTGACGATCACGCCGTCACAAAGTCCGACGCGGTGATTGCGTGCACCTCCTGTGACGGTCGCCGCCTTCTCAATCAGGCGTAGACCAGGAGTGGTCTTACGGGTGTCAAGAAGCTGGGCTTTGGTTCCATGGAGCTGTTCGACAAAGGCCCTCGTTGCCGTTGCAATGCCACACATGCGTCCAAGAAAGTTCAATGCAACACGCTCGGCTTTGAGGATCGAACGTGCAGACCCGGATAAATTCAAAATCACCTGGCCCGGATCAAGTCGCTCTCCATTATTTGTCGAAGCGGTCACTTGAACACTGGGGTCCACTTTACGAAATACGGCCACGGCCACATCAACTCCCGAGACGACAATGGTCTCACGAGCGATAATTTTTGCTTGGGAGATCTTATCGACGGGTACACACAAATCCGTGGTCCAGTCGCCGTAGCCCCAGTCTTCCTCAAGAGCGCGGGCAATGATGGGATCAAGTTGTATGTCATGAATGTATTGCAAGACAAGCCTCCCAGAGCAGTCACTCTGTTCGGCAGTATGTCAGTTTGCCATTTACTGATCAACCAGATATCGCGCTTTTTCCTCGGCTAGACGCCTGAGTTCGGCGGTCAAAACCTCACGAGCAATCCCCCGAAAATGCTCAGCGCAATAGCGCTCAACAGCCCGGTCAACCAAGACAGGCAACTCATCACGGACGAGGCTCTCCATAGCTGCGGAAACTCCAGCCACCGGGCTACCACGACCTATTTCAGATGCTCCAAGATCTGCTACTGGCATTGAAGGTATGCCAGCCATCGGATTTGGGACTCCCGTGCGTGCCTGAGGGCGAGCCACCGATGGCTCCTGATCGGAGAACGCAGGACGCCCCTTCCTTGCTGGCTCAACCTCAGGAATTAGCGGTACTCCAAGCGTGGTCCCTTCTCCTCCCAAATCAAACGCCGGCAAACTTGTCCCGGGCAAAGTACCGAACTCAGGACCTCCATGAGCATCCGAAGGGGCTGCAGCCGACCACCTCAAATCGCCCTGATCTGCTAACGAAAATGGAATCGGAGCACCAGGACTGGGGCTTTCCGCCGTGGCAGCCTTGCCGGTACTCGCGAAAGACGAGGACTGCACCAAGGTCTGAACCAACTGCGGCAACTCACCAGGGGGAAAGGGTTTTTTGATGATGTGTTGAATACCGACCGCACGCAAATCTGATTCACGCACCGCATCATAACTACCCATCAGAATAATCAAAGGAAGATGACCAAAGCGCTCCGCGAGCCTTACAAAATCACTGGCCGTCGAAACACCAGGAAGACCGGCATCCGCGATAATGAGATCAAACTGGCCGGGCGCCGCTAACTTGCTGGCTTCAACAAACGAACTCACCGTCTTGATATCGTTGGGTATGGCTGCAAGCCCAATGCGGATGACTTTTTGAATGGTTGAGCTGTCGTCAGCTACTAGAATGCGACAGACCATGAGACTCCTCCCACGGACACCATCATGGCGCCCATCCCCATTGTACCACAAGGAGTGTCTCGATTAAAATGTCATGGGGGGGTGGGAAACAACATTCGCGCGCGAGCACGTCGCGCGCGAAGACTGAGGTGGAGATCTCAGGCAGAACGGATATTTTCTAAGCGTGTGTTGATCGCCCCGAGGACGACGCCTCTGAGATACTTTCTGGTCTGCACGGCAGCCTCGACGATAATGCGGTAGTCATTTTGTGTAAAGTGGGTGTCCTTGCCACTGTTGATGTCCCTAAAGCACTTGACGCGCAGGTTTTCGAGGTAAACCATCTTACTTTCATACAGACGTTTCACCGTATCAACATCAAGTCCGTCAGCCACGATCGGCTTCAGAAGATCATCCATGATTTCGCGGTAGGTTTCGTAGTCCGTCTGAGGCTTTCTTGTCATTCCGCTCATCCTTCCTCTATCTGCACAGATTTGCGCCACTTGCATCATTTGCATTATTCATGACCATCGATTGCTGACTTCTGTGCTTCGGATGGACCTCCTAAGCCTTTAAGAGCCTCCACGGGCTAGCCTGGATCAGCGTCTGAAATCCCCCAAAAATTGCAAAACTCCCAAATCCGACTTGACCCGCTGCCCTTGGACTCGTACCCTCGTACCCACGATTTCAGCGCCCCGATAACAATGCAACATACGGAAATAATATGGGTATTTATAATGGCAGTGTATCGTTTTCTCGCTACCGGGTCGTCCTGGGCGGCAAATCCCCCTCCATCAAACAACTCAGCGAACTACTGGATCCCTTTAAAGCGCCGAAACTGAAAATTGACGGCTCCCCCAAGGCAGAGACCATTGGATGGGTCCGGCCGCTGACGCCTCAGGACAAGGATTTGATCGATAGCGATAGCCATTGGGACATGTCCGACTGTCAGGTGACCGGAGGCCTGATGCTGCGTGTTCGTTATGAGCGCCGCAAGGTGCCATCCAGTCTCCTGCAAATGCTATACCGGCAAAAGCTCGCAGAAAATACTACAGGTGACTCAAAACCCCTCGGCCGACTTGAGAGACAAAAACTCAAGGAGTCGATTGCAGCAGACCTGCTGCGCCGGACCTTGCCACAGATCCAATTTACCGACGTTTTATGGCGAGACAACGAACAAGAATTACTTATTTTCTCCGCCTCAAAAACAGTGTCAGAACGCATCCTACAGCTGTTCGCCCAGACATTTGGCGAAGATCTGAATCTGCTCGTCTCAAGACTTAACGCAGCGTCGTCCTGGATTGAACAGGATGACTCCCCGGCACGGCTGGCACGACTTGCAAAAACGGAACCGACCGTCTTTGCTCGTCAAGCAAATGAGAGAGCCTGATTCGCGTCTATGGTTGTTTGTGTTTGTGTGTCTGCGAGTGTGTGAATGTTTGTGAGTGTCTTTGATATACTGACGGCGACGGTGAAGCCTGAATCTGGAGTCCAACGATGAGCGATGATCATTTCCAATCACAGCACCCAGACGAGGATCAAACCACGCGGGTTGGCAATTTGTCCATGATTGAACTGGGCGAGAAACTCTACCAGTGGCGGCATTATACAGCGATCCCGGCACTGATGATTTTGCTGCTTTTTGCCAATCCATCGGCTCGGTCGGCAACCATTGGAACCTTGCTGATTCTGCTGGGAGCCGTGATCCGGATTTACACGGTGGCCTTTATGGGTGCTGAAAGCAAAGATACGGTATCCATGGATGAACTGGTGACCACGGGCCCATTTGCTCTTGTGAGGCATCCTCTTTACATCGGCAACATGATGATCACTCTTGGAGTGATTTTCTATGCAGGCATTGTGTTCCTTGGATTGCCGCTGCTCACATTCTTTGTCTTCCAGTACTACTGTGTGACCAAATATGAGGAGAACACCCTGTTAGCCAAATTTGGCGATGAATACCAGCGCTACATGGACCGCGTACCCGCGTGGATCCCGCTCAAAACACCGATTGCAGAAGACTTCCCGGTACCACCCAGCATTTCTGGGGCCTTTATCGCCGAACGCAAAGCGCTCGCGGCGATTGGCATGATTTTATTTTTGCTGATGCTGGCAGCGCACTAATGTGACCAAGGCTCGCAACACCATCTTCGAAGACACCAAATCGTATAACTTTTTGGCGATTTCATGCAACTTCGCCAAACCCCGCCCCCTCAACCTTGGCCCCCGTTTGACCGAAACCTCCCATCATCGCCAATGAGATCTACTGAGATCTACTGAGATCAACAATGGCCCCATTCAGGAGAGATTGTCATGCGTGTTTCATCATCCCTACCCCCACCAGATCTTTCAAATCTCCCCGTGGATGATCAGATTGATGCTGCACTCATGGCAAAAGCTAAGGAACAGCTTGAGAACGAGGGTGCTTTAAGCGTCGCCCTTATCGATAGCGCGACCGCTTCAACACCGCAATTTGAAAACCGCCCCCTGAATTTTGGGTCTGTAGGTCGTCGCATCAATATCGCGGCTTGAAATACTTAAGCCCAAAAAATGCATTTGAATTTTAACAAAAGGGCGTAAGCCATAAAAAAAATCCAGATTTAATCTACCGATAGGCAAAACTGGCCGTCCCAAAAAATTTTTTTGTAAAAAACTTGGTCGTTCTCTAGGCATTGCACAGCACGGCCGGCATGCTAAGACTTAGCCATTTCAGATAAATTATTTCTTGAAGATGCATCCGGCCTGGTGCGTAGAAACTTGTTCCCACCGCGTCTCACAACCACCACATCTAATTCTCCTCTGCTGGCCATCTGAATCGCACGATTTTTTGTGAGCCAACCCAGCTCTTCCACATAGCTGACAACTCCTTCCCGCAAATTTCCAGGATTATTGTTCCTCCAAGCTCTAGAGCCACCAGAATAGATTACGTGATAACCGTTTTCATCGATGTATGTGACTGAAGTTCCAGGTCCATCAATAACTTTAGTGTATCGTGTCATTTGTTAACTCGCTCAAAGTCAAAAACTTTCTTAGGATAACTGCAATCATCAATGACTCGTACGCCGCCTGGTTGCAACACCAAAGTTTCGGGACATAACTCTCCTCGCCACGGGAGTTTTTTTGCTATTTTTCTATGAACTGATGCAGAGAACACTGACCCGCCTTTCTCCTCCCCGTTCTCGACACTCGTCCAATATTCGATCCATAATGTTCCCTTTTCACCTTTTTCGATCGTCATCTTACCGGCTCCTCCTTTGAGGTGATAAGATCCGACCCAATCTAGTATCCTTGTTTTTGCATAAGCATTTAAGGGCCAAAGCAGTGTTACGATCGATACAACTCGCATGAAAAAAATTGTCTTTTGCCACATGAATGCCTCCAGGATTGGGTGATTGTGAAGTAACTAGATATCTCGTGCAATAAATTAATGCTGGAAACCAGCATTAAATAGGTGATTGCTACTACAATTCGTAAGGCCTTCATCCGCAGCCATTCATTTTCACGTCTCGTAGGTTGACCCTACTTCGAAAATCGTTGGAGGGTTTTTATGAGCGACGACATCTATGTGCGACTGGGTAAAATCGCAAAGTAAACCGCGAGTCGTCCTTGGGGTAAGCGCTGGCCCAAAGATACCGTAGCCGAGATTCAGTCTTTGCGAGAGCTTGCATACGCCGCATTGCGACGTTTTCTGGCCCCCTGGGTTTTCGCAAGCGGTGCTACGGGATTTTGGCAGAGGCACGTCGCGTTGGTTTTGAAGCTTATGATAGTCAAATGTTGATCATCGTTAGACGAGATACGCGACAGCTTCGCGCCATGGTGGGCGATGACCTAGGCAAAGAGGACGTTTGCCAGGCCATCTCAGATTGGCTTAACGCCAATCCAGATGCACCAGAGATCGCCCGCCTCGCACTCGAGCATTACACGACCCTCATTGAAACGCTTGAAGGAAAGGCTCGTAAGATATGGCTACCTTCAATGTGAACCGATTTGTTTCGGTCTGAATCAGCATCTGTCTGCCTAACAGAAGACAGACCATGTTGCGAGGATCTCGGCACATCAACCAATCCATCGCCGTCACTGGGCATTTACATAAGTGACGATGTCATCGGCCTCAGTTTTGGTGATCTGCAATAGTGCCACAAATGTGTCGGTGATACTTTGGGCATTTGCTTTGATCTTTCCTTGGGTGCTGGCGTTGTTGATAAACTCCATGAGTCCCCTGAAAATATCACCATCTCGACGAGAGCCGATGAGCGATTCTAGTTCAGCAATCTCTTCTGCGTGGTACTCACGAAGGTACGCAGAAATTTTTTGTTGCAGAGCCCGACGATCATTTCTGGTGATGCCGATGCCGCTTCGGTTACTGAAACTACTTTTAGCCCAATGCTGCCTCAATGGAGCTTTCGTTAGCGATCCATCTTGATACATCATCCCTGACTCCGTATTAAACAGGGAAACGAACGTCGCCTCCGCAAGGTCGTTCTCCCATGGGTGCTGTGACGGGTTGAGGTTCACCATCAAATGACGGTCCAACTCTGCCGTATAGATGGCTAAAAGATCGGTCGCAACGGTCTGTTGCTGCTCAGTCAGTCTGCCGTATCCTGATGTGTCTGCCGCTGTGAGCAGCTCAAGGAACGCGCGGTAGAATTCTTGCGGTCGATCATCTTCCTTAAGAAGCTGTTCCAATTCATTGAGATAGAAGATGTCAGAGGCGTCATTTGCAGCGTGACCAGGTCCTGCACCGTAGCTGCGTCCGGACTTCACGTCATCAGCCTCGCCTCCGTCACGGTAGCCAAAATTATAAAAATAATTTTCAGCATCAATGCGAACAAGTGTTCCAGCACCGCTGGCCATGCCTATGAAGTGCGCCAGCGCGAAAATATTACCATCTCCACGGTAAGCCGTCCTCAACACAGACACCATGGATTCTGGCGTGAAGGTTTTTCCCTCCAAAGCTTTAATCAGTTTGCGCAGTCCCGCCTCGCCGTCATCAAAAGCTCCCAAGACTCCGCGGGA
>JBILMN010000192.1:0-5511 GCA_044375465.1 Oligoflexales bacterium
GCGGAAGTTCAATGCGGTCGCGTGATCCGTCGCTATACTTAATTTGCAATACAATGAAATAACTTCGTTTTTTTCTAACTTCGTCCTCTATGAGAGTGTCGACAAGGCTCGCTTTTGGTCCAGATTCTGTATGGTGCTGGCTCTTAAAGATGGTGCTGATGTGACGCACTTTGGCATCTTCTTCCAGGGCGAATTTGAACACGGTTTTACCGATGGTGATTTCGTCGCCGTGATTCAGCTTTGCCTTCACGATGCGATTGCGGTTCACAAAGGTGCCATTAGTGCTGTTCATGTCAAAGATGTGATAGACGCCATTGATGTTTTGAATCTGGCAGTGGGTGCTTGAGACCTCATGGTCGGCGATCAGAACATCACCTTTTTCCCGTCCGAGAATGGTAGCGTCCCGTCTTAGTTTTATGGCATCTGTCGAACTATTGCCAGACAGAGCATAGAGTACTGCTCTGCTTTCGCCTTTTTTAGCTCTCACATCAACGCTCATAAAGATGCCTTCGTGCCGTCCGTGGTGTCATGTCCGGGTGTTATCGGTTGGAGGTCAAAGTTTCATGAGTGATACGGGATTTGGTATTGCGCAAATAGTCGGTCATAAAGGATAGTGTTCTAAGGTATTTTTTAGGGGAATCCAGCATGTCTTCAGACAACACTTCAGGAGCCGTTGATTTTCGGGGGCTCGTCATGGGATTTTCGGGCGCCGCGATGCATTATTTGGGAGAGTCCGTCGCTCCGGGCGAAAGCCCTGTTTTAAATATGCCTTTGGCCCAGCAGAATATTGAAATCCTAGCTTTACTGGCCGAAAAAACGCGAGGGAATCTTTCCGATGATGAGGAGAGACTGCTGCGGCAGTTGCTCATTGATCTGCGGATGCGCTATATCGAGAAGACCCGTCAGACCAAATAAAAGACATATATTTCGATACTTACGTCAAGTTGATCGATTTTGCCTTCATTGATGCCACCGGCCGCCGATATCCATGCAGCTGGTCCGGTGGCCGGTGCGGGGCATATATGGATTTGAGTAAATACAATTTTGAGTGTCAGAAGGCCTTTCATCAGGGTCTTCAGCTGGCCAAAAGTTACGGGCATCAGTCCCTTGAAGTGGAGCACGTGGCGTTCGCGTTACTGCGCGATCACGCGGGGCTTGTGGGGCAGGAGCCAGTGGAAGTGTTTTTGACAGCACTACAAACCCATTTGCGGCGGCAGTCCAGAGTTTTTGGTACAGAACGCGTTGGCTTTGGCCTGAGATTGGATGCGGCACTTGATGAGGTTGAGGCCTCCTGCGCAGGACGGGCTGTCGATGAGCTGTCTTTGTGGAAAGCCCTGGTCAAACAGTCGACGTCTCTGAAAACTGCTTACCAGAAAGTGGCTGGTCCCCAGTCCGTCGCGTCAGCGTCCAAGTCGCCGCAAGCATCTTCCGATGCTGAGAAATCTATGCCAGGCGCGGCAGTACAGGGCGTATCCGCGAAAACGAACTCCAGTGACGATCAGAAAATCAAGAAAGTCGAGGATGTTCTAACAAAATACACCATCGATTTTTCAGCGAAAGCAGAGCGGGGGGAGTTGGATCCCGTGATCGGTCGTGATGGTGAGGTGCGACGGGTTCTAGAAATTTTGGGCCGCAAAAAAAAGAACAATCCAATTCTTGTGGGTGAGCCCGGTGTTGGCAAAAGTGCTGTGGCCGAAGCACTCGCTCTGCGAATGGCCTCTGGTCAGGTTCCTGAGACGATGAAGGGCAAGCGGATCTTATCCCTTGATTTGGGGAGCTTGCTTGCGGGTGCGAAGTACAGAGGGGAATTTGAGGACCGTCTGAAACATCTGTTGAAAGCACTCGAGGGGCACAAGGGTCAAGTGATTCTTTTCATTGATGAGATCCATATGATTGTTGGCGCAGGAAACAGTGAAGGTGGTGCCGATGTGGCCAATCTTCTGAAGCCTGCTCTTGCGCGCGGTGATATTCATTGTATCGGTGCCACGACTCTTGATGAATATCGGAAATATATCGAAAAGGATTCTGCGTTAGAGCGCCGATTTCAGCCGGTGCAAGTGGATGAGCCAAGTCGCGAGGCCACGATTGCCATTTTGCGAGGGATCAAGGCCCACTATGAGGTGCATCACGGTGTTCAGGTCGACGATGATGCTGTGATTGCCGCGGTGGATCTTTCCATGCGATATTTGACGGCGAGAATGTTGCCTGACAAAGCTATCGATCTTCTCGATGAGGCTTGTAGCCGTCTAAAACTAGAAATCGCCAGTATGCCCGCAGAGCTGGATAGCCTACGGGGTGCCATTGAGTCCCTTGAAATCGAACGCAAGGCGATCACTCCTGGACCAAAGAGTCAGGTGACGATCGCGGCGATCGATGTCAAGCTCAAGAAAGCAAGAGCAGAGTATGACCAGATGAATGCGGTTTGGCGACGACACCACGAAATTTTGGATCGTCACACTGCCGCTGAGGCGCGGCGCCAGGAGCTTTTGAAACTGTTTGAACAGTCCAAATCCAATGGTGAGTATGATTTTGCAGCAAAAATTCAATACTCGGAAATGCCCAAAGTCGAGGCTGAGTTAATTGAGACCCAGCGCGATCTGGAGCAGCTGCAGAAGGCGCATCATTACTTGAGACAAATTGTCTCGCGGCGTGAGGTGGCTGAGGTCGTTGCGGTGTGGACGGGTGTACCCGTCAATAAGATGATCGAGTCCGACGCAGAACGGCTGATGGGCATGGAACAGCGTATCGGGCAGCGTGTATTTGGTCAAGATGAGGCCGTGCGAAGTGTGTCGCGTGCGGTGCGCCGTTCTCGGGCCGGAGTCAGTGAGCCGGGGCGACCTCTCGGAGTCTTCTTGTTTATGGGGCCAACGGGTGTCGGTAAGACGGAAACGGCCAAGGCTCTGGCCGAAGAGCTTTTTGACGATGAGTCTAAAATGATTCGTGTGGATATGTCCGAGTACATGCAAGAGCATAATGTTTCGCGACTCATCGGGGCGCCTCCGGGGTATGTGGGCCATGGTGAGGGAGGTGAACTCACAGAGGCTGTGCGGCGCAAGCCATACGCTGTGGTGCTGTTTGACGAAATAGAGAAGGCCCATCCAAGGGTCCTCGACATATTGCTGCAGACCTTTGACGACGGGCGACTGACAGACGGGCATGGGCGGCTCGTGGACTTTACGAACACCTTGATTATTTTGACGACAAATCTTCGTGTTGAGCCTGCGCCTTCGTTTGACGCTGAAGGGCACGATGATGCATTACGTCAGGCTCTGGCAGATGTTTTACGGCCAGAATTTGTGAATCGGCTCGATGAAGTGATTGAGTTTAGAAGCCTAGGGACGAGCCACTATAGTCGACTTGTTGACAAACAGCTTCAGGCGCTGAACGCCCGTGTTGCCGAACGATCACTAAGGATTCATTTGGGATCAACTCTCAAAACCCGGCTGATTGAAACTGCTCGAGATGGGCGTTTTGGCGGGAGGGCGCTAAAACGGGCGTTTCAAGCCATGGTGGTGGATTCCGTTAGCGAAAAAATTATACAGTCTGCGGACACATTCACCGGTGCATGGTCCATCGACTGCGATGAATTTGGGCGGATCTTCTGGTCGCAAGGTGCTGGTGAAGTGCCTCTGTTGCCCGCTGCAAAGGGTCTTTAGGATTCCCGCATTTCACTTGACACCCATGGGTCTAATCGCTAATTTCTGACCCCTACCGTTTCTGGATTAGGGTTCCCAAAATTGGGGCGTCGTCAAGTGGTAAGACTCTGGATTTTGATTCCAGCATTCGTAGGTTCGAATCCTACCGCCCCAGCCATTTCTCAGCAGTTTTTACGCCCTTTCGATCATTCAGCCTTCAATGAGGTCGCGTCATGGACACGGAAATGATCATTTTCTCCGGAAATTCAAACCGGCCACTCTCAGAAAAAATAGCCTCTTATTTGGATATCCCTTTAGGTGCTGCGACGGTTTCGCAGTATGCGGACGGTGAAACCCGTGTGGAACTTGGTTGTAACGTGCGTGGCAGGGATGTTTACATCATTCAATCTTCTTGTATGCCAGCCAATCATCACATCATGGAGGCTGTGATCATGGCTGATGCCGCTAGACGGGCATCGGCGAAAACAGTGAATCTTGTGATGCCCTATTTCGGTTATGCCCGTCAGGAACGTAAGAGCGCGCCAAGAACCCCCATCACAGCCAAGCTCGTTGCAGATCTTATTACAGCAGCGGGTGTCGCGCGGCTTGTCACCCTAGAACTTCATACGGGAGCCATTCAGGGATTCTTTAACATTCCTGTCGATCACCTTTTTGCCAAGCCTATTTTTAGTAGTTATTTTCGTAAGTCCGACAATATGTTGATGGTCTCGCCTGATGCCGGTGGTGTGGAGCGGACCAGGGCTCTGGCCAAGATGTTTGATTGTGGTCTGGCGATTATCGACAAGCGACGCGATCGACCGAATGAAAGCAATGTCATGAATCTCATCGGGGATGTGCGTGGCAAGGACTGCATTCTTGTTGATGATATTTGTGATACCGCCGGATCTCTAACCAAGGCGGCATCCGCTTTGATGGCCGAGGGTGCGGCATCAGTACGAGCCTGTGTGAGTCATGCGGTCCTCTCAGGCCCGGCGATTGAGCGGATCGAAGAAAGTGTACTGACAGAGTTCGTTTGCACGGACTCCATCCCTCTCTCCCCTGAAGCGAAAAGATCCAGTAAAATTGTGCAGTTAAGTATTGCTGATCTGATCGGTAAGGCGCTGCGGCGCATCCATAACGCAGATTCTATCAGCTCTCTTTTTGTTTAGGCGGGTTTGGCCACACATTTCCTCGAGTTTTGCGGGACTTTTTCATTGCCAAAGTGCTGGTGCAATTGTATAAGGTGGTCCCTTTTTTAGCTATTGATTAGCTATTGCTGAGTCGGGGTTGTTCTGCTTTTAGGTGAAAACCGAGCTTGGCGTGGGATTGAACGCATGCTAAACACATGCAACCGTGTTTATCTGAGTGTTATGTGAGTTTTATGTGGAGACGAACAATGTCTGAAGCCATCAAAGTGACCATTGAAGCAGCTCTTCGTACCGGAACTGGCAAGAGCTACACACACAAACTGCGCAAGTCTGGAAAGATTCCGGCCGTGATGCTTGAGGGCGGTAAAGCAACCAATCTCGAGCTCGATCCGAAGCTTCTGCCTAAAGCATGGAAGTTCGGCAGCCGTAAGTTCGACATGTTACTTGACGGTAAAACGATCCCTGTGAAGATTCAGGAGCTTCAACTTGACCCGGTCAAGAGGACGGCGCTTCACGTGGATTTGATGAAGGCTTGATGTTTTGAAGCTTCTCGTAGCTCTTGGAAATCCGGGGCAGCGTTACGAATGGACCAGGCACAATGCTGGTTTTTGGCTGCTGGATGAGTTGGCTCGAGATGTTGGTGTTGATTGGGACAGTGGTGCGACAGATAAATTCCTTGGTGTCATGGCCAAGGGGCAGTTTCTCGAAGAAGCCTGCATTCTGCTCAA
>JBILMN010000193.1:0-5510 GCA_044375465.1 Oligoflexales bacterium
CACGGCGTTTTTCGCCGCCGGATAAAACTTTAACATCGGCATCTGGAGGAGGAAGCCGTAACGCGTCCATGGCGATTTCAAGGTGACGATCCAATTCCCAGAGATTTTTGGCATCGATTTCAGCCTGCACTTTACCCTGTTCGTCGATGACTTTATTCATTTCATCATCAGACAGAGGCTCACAGAGTTTCATAGAGAGATCTTCAAACTTTTTGAGGAGCGCTTTTTGATCAGCCACAGCCATCTCAACGTTTTGCAGAACGTTTTTTGTCGTATCGAGCTCCGGCTCTTGGGCGAGGTAACCGATCTTTAGACCGGGGGCGGGAAACGCTTCGCCTTGGAAATTCTTGTCGATTCCAGCCATGATTTTTAACAGCGTCGATTTACCAGAGCCGTTTAGGCCCAGGACGCCAATCTTTGCACCAGGTAAAAACGAAAGATAAATGCCCTTTAAGACTTCCTTTGTGCCATAAACCTTGCGAAGGTTTACCATATTGTAAACGTATTGAGTCACGATCCATCTCCCGGGGATTTTCCGCATGATAGCGGGAAAAATAAGATTATATTTTTAGCAGTTTGGTTTGCAAATGACAACAGCTTCGCTCTGTCTAAATGCCGAGCCAGACACCGGCCGAGGCTACGAGGGAGTAGCCCGACACTGGGCCCGTCGTGGTGTGCTTAGTGGCTGTCTGCCATAGGCTATCGCTCTCATCACGCTTCGTCACTTCAGTTCGTCCGCGAGCGTAGAGTGGTATGGTTGCCCCAAGTCGCAGTGAGGCGGACTCGATACGTGTGAGTAACAATTCAGGTTCATTGCCTTGCGGTCTCGGCTGTTTAGTCCAAGCCCAACCGATGGCCGGGCTCACCACCAAAGACCCCATATGGACCCTAAAATCTTGCTCTAAATAAAAATTGCGGCTGTCAGTCGTATGGCCGTTGTTTTTGCGATTATCGCCAATATTGTAACCACCCAGGTCCATGTAGCCGGCGGATATGGATAAAATAGCCGCAGACCCACCCCGAAAATTTTGTCCGGGGAACACCGATCCATACTCGACATCAATGCGAGTGCCACTAAAGTCAGCATCAAACTGTCCCTGACGCGCTAAATCAAACGGCCCAGCCAAAAAATGAAAGCGCCCGGTCACCCATTGATTCCCATAGATCCGCCCGTAGCCAACGGTGATACTTCCTGCGATTCCAGTGATTTTGGATTCATCGGGCAGCTTGAGATTGTACTGGAGCACGCCGGATTCAAAACTCCATATCATGTCTCTAGGCGGCCTTGTTTTGAGCAGAAGGCTGCTATCTAATTCGGCAGTCGCCCATAGGCTTGACGAAGCGAGTATGCCGATGAGTCCGGTCATCATTCGCGTAAGGTTGGGTTGTGACATCGGTGAATAGTGACCTTTACGTGTTGCAGAGAAACCGCGTTGCGGCATCGGCATTCCTCAAGTTGTCATGTGACGGCATTGATATCTGGCGACTAGATTATTGATAACCGTAGATGATGACAATCAATAATTACATTCAATGATGACAGCCAATCATGACAGTCAATCATAAAGACGAGGAACTGAGATCAGCAACGAAAAGCCATGCCTATCCAAGAAGCGTACCTAGCCTGACGGGCTTGGCCCTTAAGCACGCTCGAGACCTACTTAATTGGGGATTTACAAGGCCTCCGATTGGCCCTGGGAGTCCTTCAGTTTTTACTCCACCGCGTACCGTCCAAAAAGCTTTAATCGCTGATATATCTCCACGAGTGTTTAAAACCGTGGACTTTGAGATGACTTTGCCAAGCTTGCGCAACTCACCGACAATGCGGCGAGCTCCCCAGCGTGGATTGTTTGTTTTCATTTCGATAGCAAGTTGGCGAACCTCATCATTGGTAGCGGGTCGCCCTATCGGTTTCTGCAAAAACGTCCATTTGCGAGCGGCAAGTTTACGATGCCAAGCTATTACTGTGCTGGGCTTTATTGTGACGATGTTGTCGACGACGCCATGACCCAATCGGAATAGAGATACAAAAAACAATCAGTCCCATAAATTCAGTCGCGGCCTCTTAACGGAGTGCTGCAAAACTTGAAGCTCCTTTCGCAGCATCAGTATTTCCTGAGTCCGACGTGCAGGCACCAGCAGCCAAATAAACTGGCGGATCAAAACTTTAAAAATGACGATGATGTTGTCCAACATGGCCGAGAACGTAACTCAAGATTATAAAATTTGGTAGACTGACCATAAAATCGCGATAGTGATAAGATGGAGATATATCAGCGATTACAGCTTTTTGGACGGTACGAGGCACTCCACCAGCAATTGCTAGTAGTTTAAATAAGTTGTGACCGGAATTGCCGGCGGGATCCCGGGGAAAATAGGCAACGTCATCAATACAGCAAAGAAACCATCGCCGTAACAAAATAGGTGGTTCTGACCGTCCCGTCGGGCCTGGCCCGACTTGCTTTCAGAAACGATGAAAATATTCCATTCTAAAAAGAATCTTTGGTCAATGCCAGCGGAATTCGCGACCCAATTCGTGATTATACCGCTATAGGTAATTTCACCGAGACTTTCTTTGGAGTCTTATCATCCGCAACTAGCTCGCTCCAGGTTCCTTCAAACTCAACGCCAAGACGCTCGGCGCAAAATGCTCGAACCGCGGCTTCATTCACGGGCGCTAACCTTTTATCAAGAGCGCGCTCCCATTTTAAGACTCCTGCCGCGGATAACCCAAATTTATCGGCCCAATCCTTCAAGCTAAGACCTAAGGCCTTTCTCAAAAACAAGACCTCAGCACCACGGATTGGAACTCGGTCTTCAATGAGTTTAAAGGCGATACCCTTGTCTATGACTCCCATGGGAAGGTCTATCATCTCTTCGCCGCCCTTGAGTTTTAAAACCGGGACGATAAGATAGACATAATCGAGGCCACAAAGTCGGTAATGAATTGTTTTACTAGCCATTTTTTACCTCAGTATACAGTCACGATAAGCAACATTTCGTGTACTGCGCAAATTACGTTTAAGATTTCGCCATCGCAGTCCTTGCCGATAACTCGCCAAGTTTTTTTAAGGGGCTGGAACTTGATACTCTTTGCTGTCTTTCCACAGCTACGAATGTCTTTCTCGGATACGAACCTTTGCGCTCTTCGTTCACCAGCGTGAATTGATAAGCGAAATCGCCCTTCACTCAAGCAGGTCTGAATCCACTTAGCCGTGTCATCCATGCCCAGCCTCCCTCATTCAAAACCGAGTATAATGCACGACGTTAACAAAGTAAACTAAATTGACCAAAGTTTCATTTTTAGGCATCAAGGACTAGACTACCGGTTCCAGGATACTTGCCTCTGTGTTGGTCTCATTCAAAGGCATTTTTGCATCATTCGCTGCGGCCAACCTCTGCAACACGTAATGAGTTCGATAAGCCTTTTCGATCGCAGGACTGCCGATTTTGCTGATGCGAAGGATAATTTTAGGAGCATGAATAGCAGACGGCCCAGTTCTCATTGGTGTCGGTGTCTTCGCATGCAGCCTTGCATGTGGGATTGAGTTTCTCTTTCCAGGCCGTGGGCGCATTTTCCTTGAGTCTGCCCTGCGAAACAGCGGTTCTTGATTTGCAGGAACCTGTAAAAGACATCAACGCAGCAGCTGCCAAAAAGAATACAAGAAAATATAAGTGGGCTCGTTTTGTCAGTTTTCTTGCGTGCATTGGGCTTTGGAAGTCCATGGGGCACCTGTTGTTGGTGGATTTTCTGCCTCCATTTTAGCATCAGAAGCGCGTTCTACCGAATTTTCCCGCGTTCAACCATGCTGGACGGCAGGTCCGGGATGCCGGGCACTGGTGGACGACTTTCGAGCTGAGTGTTCCCGATTGGCTGCCTGAGTTACTTCAATCTTCTCGGTGTCTTTCGATTGCCTTGGATTTGTTCCCCGGTTTATTCCCGCAATGTTCCCGCCCAGATTTCCCGGCAGCGGCAAGTCGCGTTGTGATGATGAGCCAAAGTTCTAAAGATTGGTGACCAAAAACAGTATCGACATTGACCAAAATTCAATATATGATATAACCCATGGATAGATTTTGGGAAAATCATGGGTGGGAAAAGACGGATCGGCACCTGAGCTTGATGAGGGCCATGCCGTTTCAGCGCGCTTTTCCGTTTGTCCCGAAAGATCCGGGGTTGTACGTCATTCGGGGCCCTCGGCAGATCGGCAAGACCTGTTGGCTCAAGACGATTCTGAGCAAGATGGCGCCCAAACACCGGTGTGTCTATCTCAGTTGCGAGCATTTGGAGACCCACCAGGAGTTAGGCGAGTTTCTGAAATCGGTCCGCGATCACGGTGTGGTCTTGTTGGACGAGGTCAGTTTTGTCAAGGATTGGGATCGCGCTGTCAAGCATGCGGTAGATAGCGGTTATCCACGGATCCTTGTCGTGACGGGCTCACACGCACATGATCTGAAACGCGGTGCAGATCGAATGCCTGGGCGATTCGACGGGGGAGGAGAATTTTCGTTGCTTCCGATGTCGTTCGATGAGTTTCATCAAGCTCGTCAGGATGCCGGATGGGCAAGTGATGATCGGCTGGCGGAGCTTCGAGCCTATTTTCGGGTCGGAGGTTTCCCAACGGCAGTGGCCGAAGCGGGAGCCGCGGGAAAGCGCCCCAGGAGAGCAATCAGCACATATTGGAAGTGGCTGTCGGGCGATGTTGTTCGGTTGGGCAAGCAGGAGGCGCTGCTTCAGGAAATCCTCATTCAGCTGGCGCTCACCACACAGACCCCGACCAGTTTGCAGACCCTGGCTAAGAAAACGCGCATTGGATCTCACAACACGGTTCAGGACTACTTGTCTGTTTTGGATTCCTGTTTCGCGGTACAAACGCTCCATGCGGTGGATATCGATACGGGGGCGTATCGGTTTCGCAAGGATCGGAAGTTCTATTTCAGCGATCCTCTTCTGTATTGGATGGCCCTGGATTTGTCGGGTCAGGCTCCGCCAGATGATGTCGAATCCCGATTGGCCGAAATGGTCGCCCATGAGCACCTGCATCGCGCCCAAAGGCGTTTCGGATACCACAGCAATGAATCGGGTGAAGTTGACTTTATCCTGCCGAAGCGTTGGGCGATTGAAGTCAAATGGTCTGACGCGGCATTGAATTTGTCGAAGACATACTTGAAATTGACGATTCCCGAAAAGATTGTTTGGACCCAGCGAAACTTCTTGTCCGAAATGCCGTCGAACCCCATTGACGATGAGGGGGCGCGATGACGACGGTCCTCCGTGACGCGAGAATGGACGACGCGGCAGCTGTTGTCGAGCTTCTTGGTGAACTGGGATACAGATCGCCAGGCGGTGATACTTATGATGCGCTGCTGAACGGAAATAATATAGTTATTGAGATTTCAAGAAGGGGCAAAATCTTAAGATTTGGATGCATGGTTCGATCCTGAGTCAGTCAAGATTTAGATTAAGCACAATCCTGGTACCGTTCAATAATTCGTAACTTCAGTTATGT
>JBILMN010000005.1:0-55365 GCA_044375465.1 Oligoflexales bacterium
CCCTATACCCTCGATGGTGAGTTGTTTGAGGCTCCTGCTGGACGACTTGCGATTGAGGTCGGTCCAATCGTACAATTTGTTATTGTCTAAATGTTATTGTCTAAATGTTATTGTCTAAATGTTATTATCTAAAACGATCGTTTGATTTTTTGCGCCTTTTTTAATTCATAAAGGATCACCGAGTATGTCTATTCCTAAGGGTCGACTCACGCCGCCACCCCCAGCTGCCATCGCGCAAGCCCTTAATATTGATCATCTTACTGTCGACTGGCTGGCTGGCGACGGATCCGATCGGTGTTATTTTCGTGTTAGATCTCCGGAACTTGCCGTCAGTTACGTCTTAATGCAGCTGTCGGGAAACGATGCGGAAAATTTATCCAAAGGGCGCTACGACTGGGTCGATATCTCTGAGATTTTACGAGCCAATAAGATTGCCGCACCGCGCTGTGTGGCAGCTCTCAAGGAGCATGCTGCCATATTAATTGAAGATTACGGTGACCTCATGCTGGAAACGGTGGCTCTGGGGGCCCACAAAGACGGCAACATGCTAAAATCAATGCCTTTATTTAAAAAGAGTCTGGCCGTTGTGGCGTGCTTTCTCAACATAAAAGCAACCCCCGGAGCCGTATGGACAAAGCGGCAGTTTGATCGGGAGCGATTTGCTTGGGAGTTGCGTTTTTTCGTAACGAAATATCTCTCGCCGATTGCCAGATACCAGTTTTCAGCCTCGGAATTATCTGAATTTAATAATGATATTGATGCTTTGTCATCATTTTTAGGGGGGCGCTCTGAGTACTTTGTCCACCGGGATTTTCATAGCCGTAATATCATGGTTTTAGACCAAGAAGTTGCGGTGATCGATTTTCAGGATGCGCGCCTTGGTCCCCCCTCCTATGACCTTGTGAGTCTCGTGTTTGATAGCTACGTGCCTCTATCACCTGAGGCACGGGTCGAGTTGCTTAACGAAGGCTTTGAGATGATTGCTAAAACATCTGGAGTCAAGGCCGCAAACGAGGCGCGCGATGAGTGGCGGCCCATGCTTTTGCAGCGGCAGTTAAAGGCGATTGGAAGTTTTGGTTTTTTGACGGTGGATAAGCAACGGGGTGATTACCTTAAAAACGTGGCCCCAGCCCTTCAAACTCTGCTAGACGCCGGAGTGCAAGATGCTCGGTGGCCATTTTTAAGTGGCAAGCTGATTCAGATTTTGGCCAAGTCCCTGCCTGACCGAACACACCTTCGTCAGCAGATGGACGCGCCTCTAAAACTCGCCGGTCGTCGCAGCTCGGGGACCTAATTTGCATGAATTTGGCGGATCAATTGTGAGCCTTGAACTTGGTAAACCTCTGAAATCATTAGTGCTAGCCGCGGGCTATGGCACGCGCCTGAGACCTTTGACCGATATCATTCCAAAGCCTCTAGCCACGGTCTGCGGTGTTTCTTTACTAGAGGCTGCGCTTTTTAAAGTAAAGCAAGCGGGAGCCACGGCATTTGCAGTCAATACGCATCATCTCCACGACGTATTAAAGGCAAAACTGCCCGAGATCTCGAGCTCCTTGCATCTTAAAGATGTTTTCGTCTCCCATGAATGTGACGCCATCCTGGGAACCGGCGGAGCGTTGGTGGCGCTTTGTTCGTGGTGGGGTGATGCACGGCTGCTTGTCTACAATGGAGACATTCTCAGCGACATGACGCTCTCTCATCTTACCGCCCATCACGAGCGACGGCGGCCCCTTGTGACGATGGCAGTCAGGCCGTCACCGCCAAAGGATGGCGGTCGCTCCGTATGGGTTGATCGCGACGGCTATGTATGTGCCATTTGCCAGAAACAGGACCTTTCGTCCCACCTGTCGCGCCTGACGGGGCCTCACCAGATTGTCGCCCAGGAGCTTAGGGAATTTGGCTTTGCCTGCGCCTACATCGCAGAACCTGGACTTCTAAATTTTCTTCCCGCAAAAGCGGAATTTTATGATCTGATTTCTGGACTTCAATCAGCCATAAGCCATGGACAAAAAATCTTATCCGTCAATTATGAGGGCTTTTGGGCTGATGTCGGAACACCCCAGGCATTGTGGAGAGCGAATCTTGATGTTGGTCAAATGACATCCCACGACCGCCAGGCCATCCTGGGCCGAGACCTGTCTTCAAGTGTCTTTGCCAAAGGACCAGACAATGTGGTGAGCGCTCTCGCCAAGGTCGACTCCATGGCTCACCTGAAGAATACGGTGCTACTTGATGACGCAAGGGTTGAAGCGTCGGAAAGACTCACCAATCACATTCGAGGTTTTGGTCTGAACCAATCATTTGAACCGGCTCTTTGAGTCGGGGCTCTGAGACTAGGCAGGTGCTTAATCACCCTTCACCACCGTTGCAGCGCCAGAATCACGAAACTGATTAGACAAACTGAATAAGCAAACTGAATAGGCAAATGTCATTGGCAACTGGCACCGGCGCTGATCAGCCTGTCCAGGGCGATGTCTTAAAACTCACTTAAGGGTTTTTTGATCTGCGGGAAGTTTGGGCAGCCTATAGTGGCACGCCTGTCAACCTCTGGGGTCTTTTTTTGGGGGGTAAAGGTTGGGAATGCTTTGTTGTCTGGTTTTCTTCATTTTGTTTTGACGTTGCCAGTCTGCCCGGGTGGCGCCTTACTGAACTCGCACGATAAAACCATGAAGTCTCGATTACAATGCTTTCCTAACCTGAATCATCTCAATCAGTTCTGGCATATATCGTTTGTTTTGGGTTTTTCCTTGGACGACCGCGCCTTAAGTTCTCATTTGGACTTTAGGTGCCTATTTTGTTTTTGATCGCCTATCAGAGCCCTTCGTTCCACGTCAGCGTCATACCAGAGGCGCTGGGTGGCTCATCTTCATACCGATGCCGCGATAACGGCAAGTGCCTTCTTTGCCACGCCTGTTTTTGCGAAAGTCACAAAATTCTTAATTTTCGTTTGATTTTTAGCACTATTCTCGATGCTCTTAACTTTGGTTTGAGCCGTTTTGATACCACTTTTCTCCATGTAAAATACAGTCATACCAGCGGTCAGTTTATCTGGATTGTCAATGTGATCGTTTTGGCGCCAGATGTGCTTCCAAAGCTTCGATGATCCATAGACCCGTTTAGAAATTGCTGCGAGTGTATCACCCTCGCGCACTGTCTCTTGACCACGCTTGAGAGTGTCATGATTCTGTGCGAAGTTTTGGCTCTGTTCATCTAATGTGTAATAAACCAAGTCCCCTGGGAAGATATGATTGGGATTATCCATGCCACTAAGGCCAGCAATGTCCCTCCAGCGCTTTTGATCGCCATAAATCTTTGTTGCAATCTTTGCTAGAGTATCGCCTGCTTCTACCACGTAGGCCATCTTGGAACCCATTTCTGGAAGACCTGCAGCTGTTGCTGGCACTGTCGCAGGAACTGCTTGCGCCTCGGCGACCGGAGCTACCGGAGCATTCGCCCCATTGACTGCGCTTGGGTCTGGAGGCGTCGTCTCGGCCACCGCAGTGGCAGCAGGGTCAGCAGCAGCTTCCGTCGCAGCCTGAGCGCCTTGAGCTCCACTCATTTCGGAAATAATGTTCTGTACGTCCCCATTGGTGCCCGGATCACTTGTGGCCCCTTCAGGGTTTCCAGCTAGATTTTCTGATCCTGCTGCGGGGTCAGAAGCTGGGTTGGTTGCGCCCTGTTCGGTCGCAGCGGTCTCTTCACCGCCACCTTGCTCGGTCGCAGCGGTCTCTTCACCGCCACCTTGCTCGGTCGCAGCGGTCTCTTCACCGCCACCTTCTTGTGTAGCACCTTCTTGTCCTTCGGCTGCGACCTCATCCGTGGCCTGCTGCTGTTGGCTGGAACACCCAGCAAACGGCAGTAGCGAGACCGCGGCGAAGGCCGTCACAACCAAGTGACGTCTCCATTTAAACCTCATCTGCAATACCTCCAAAAAAAAGTTAAAGAGTCAAACCTCGCTTAAGTTGTCGGTAAAAATCTCTCCTGCTTTAATTCTGAAATTCTGGATCCGCAAAAACAATGGGCAAGGGTTTCATGCCCCCATCACACGACAAGAGCCATGAACTGCAGCTTAATCACACATGAATCCAGCAAACGCGAGCCTCCACATGGGTTTGCAGCCAGGCTGATCCAGACGAATAAACCATCTGATCACTTCGTGAGAGGGCAATGATTGCTTTAAACTACGATAAAGGTGTTAAAAAATTTTTTTCCACGACCAAAGATTTTCAGTTTTTTTCTACCCTCGATGCCCTTCAAGAATCTAGAAACCATCTATCAATTTTTTGATTTTCGATTTAAATTCGGCCCCCGAGCGTTCAGGCGCTGATTTTTGCAAGACACCGGAGCCGTCCTTGTCAAACAACCAAAATATCCAGAACTACCATCACATCTCGGTGCTCTTTGAAGAGGCCGTGGCGATTTTGGACGTTCGGCCTGGCTCGGTCGTGGTTGACTGTACCTTGGGCGGAGGTGGCCACACGAGCCTGATGCTGCAAAAAGTGGGGCCGACCGGTCGGGTGGTTGCGTTCGATCGAGATATCACTGCCATACAAGGTGCCGGCAAAAGATTTTCTGACGATATCAGTAGCGGCAGGCTCATTTTAATCCACAGCCACTTTGGAGACATTTTGCCGCAACTCGTTCAGCGCGGGCTTTCGGGAAAAATCGACGGCATTCTCGCTGACATCGGAGTTTCCAGCCATCATCTCGACGAAGCTGTCCGCGGCTTTTCATTTCATCATGATGGCCCCCTCGACATGCGAATGGATCAAAGCCAGGGATTTAGTGCTGCGGATTTTCTACAGTCGGCAGAAGAGTCGGAGATCGCACGAGTTCTGTGGCAATATGGCGAAGAACCAAAATCTCGGTTTATTGCAAAGCTTATCTGCGAGCGCCGCGAAATGACTCCGTTTCAAAGAACAACTCAACTCGCAAATTTGATTGCCTCAAAGGTTTTCTACAAAGAAGCCAGTCGCAAACACCCAGCAACAAGAACCTTTCAAGCACTTCGTATTCACGTTAACAATGAGCTCGGGGAGTTGGAGTCGCTTCTTGCATCAGCACCTAAAGTCATCGCGCCGGGTGGAGTGCTTGCAGTGATCGCATTTCACTCGCTGGAGGACCGCATCGTCAAAGACTCCATGCACAGCTTCAGCGGCAAAACGGCGAGGGCCTCCATGCCTCGTGACATTCCGTTAACGGCGACCCAACTCAATGATCTAACGAATGCTTCAGGAACCATCATAAAACCATTTCCAGTGGTCCCATCGGATGCCGAAATCTTACGAAACCCTCGTGCACGAAGCGCAAAGCTCAGAGCTATCAGATTTTTCTAAATATGCTTTATAATTAGAATGATTCGGGTCCTTGAAAGTGGAAGCATCCTAGTGTCAATCCTTGTTACTTGGGGGGATTCTTTGCTGCGCATCAGCATCAAACGCGCATTATTTTGGGTCGGAGGTCTGGCCTTGGTCGCCTTCGGACGAGTACATTTTCGCAGTGTCACAACGGCTGTTGCTTATAATCTTGGCCAACTCAAAACCACTGAGGGCCGACTGCTTGAAGAGCGGAGCGCGCTCCAAGGAGATCTTGCACGACTCACGACTAAGAAGAATTTGGAGCAGTTATCTGAGTCTCCTGCATCTTTGCCCTCGGAGCAAAAAGGACCCTCTAGAAAATGAGGCCACGGATCCCAAATAAAATTCTATCGATGTTCGCTGTTCCAAGAAAAACAGCAAAGTCCCCGGGCACGATCCGAGGGTTTGATGTCGGACGAGCGTCAGTTGTCGCCCTCGGTGTCCTTGGTTCATTTTTGATTTTGGTGGGACGTGCCGCAGTGATTCAATTATTTCCACCATCCGGAGAGGCTCTAAGACGCATCGCTGCTAGGCAATACGAGCAACATCTTGAATTGGCCCCTTACCGTGGACCCGTATTGGACCGAAACGGTCATCCATTTGCCATAAGTCTTAAGAAGCCTTCGGTGGCAATTAACCCACGCGTCTTTCATCCAACCCCGTCACAGCTTCGCTCGCTAGCTGGCATTCTTGAGATGCCCAGAGAAAGAATCAGAGACATTTCAGAAAAAGATGCCTACTTTGCGTGGTTGAAACGAAAAATTGATCCTGGTGTTGCCACCAAAGTTGAAGGACTGTCATTAAAGGGCCTTTATCTCGTCAATGAGGCGGGTCGCTTTTACCCATTGCAGGCCACCGCGGCACACGTCGTAGGTTCTGTTGGGTCAGAAAATCAGGGTCTATTTGGACTTGAGCGCCAGTTTCAGGATCTTCTCGCAAGCAGGACAACAGCCGTCAGCCCGGCCAAAGATGCTCGCGGTCGAACCATTCTTTATTCCAGCGATCTTGCGGCGCCGGATCTACCAGGGCATACGATTCAACTATCACTTGATCATGTGATTCAAGAAATTGCTGAAGACGCGCTAAGCAGCGGAGTTCTTGCTGCAAAGGCAAAAAGCGGTTTTGCCATTGTCACGGATCCGCACACAGGAAAAATTCTTGCGCTCGCAAACTATCCGACGTTTGATCCAAACAACGTCACCATCGCCAAGCCCGAACAAATGCGAAATTATGCGATATTGGATCTGTTTGAACCTGGATCCATCATGAAGCCGTTTGTCATCGCCGCCGCTTTGGAACAACACAAAACAACGCCCAACGAAATGCATAATTGCGAGAATGGTGTATACCGCGCTGGGGGCGTCGTTTTTAAAGATGATCACGGTGCTGCAGCCTTGTCCACGGCGGACACGCTCGTCCGTTCAAGCAATATTTGCACCTATAAGATTGCCGAACGCATCGGACGTCAGGGGCTTTATGACGCTTTGAAATCTTTTGGGTTTTCGGGCGGCTTATCTTTTCCTGAAACATTCCCTTCGGCCATGCGGGGGCATATATCCAGCCCCGATGGATGGAAACCCATTAGGTTTGCCAATGTTGCCTTTGGACAAGGCATGACGGTGACGGGTATCGAGATCGCCATGGCATACGGTGTTTTGGCTAACGGAGGAAACCTCATGCGCCCAATTTTGGTTGACCGCATCACTGCGCCGAGCGGAGACATCGTATTTGCGGCCTCCCCAGAAGCCTTGAATCACGTCGCCTCCATTGAAACAACGCGTCAAATGCGCCAAATTCTATCAAGAGTCGTGACAGACCCACGCGGCACTGCGCCAAAAGCCGCCACGGCCGACTATACAACTGGTGGTAAAACCGGAACGGCAGAAAAAGTTGATCCCGTACTCAAAGCCTATTCGCCAGACAAGAGGGTCTCCAGTTTTGCAGGCTTTGCGCCCATTCAAGATCCGTACTTGGTTATTTATGTAATGATCGATGAGCCGCAGGTTCGTCCCGCATATGGCGGACTACTTGCGGGTCCGGTATTTGCAAATATTGCGGAACGAAGCCTTCGCTACCTCAACGTTGCACCCGACAAGTCAGGTTCCGGCTCTATGCCGTTGGCATCGACAACTCACACCGAAAAACAACAGTGGCCGGAGCAACGGGCAGCGAAGCGAGACACAAGCCATGATAAGCAGCGAAAAAAATTTTGAGGATATCCTCTCCGAGCTGCATGATGGCGGTCTTGAGCCTGTGGTCATTCGCCCGCCCGCGCATGAGGAAAATCTTTTTAGTGCAGTAACCGCTGATTCTCGTCTTCTAAAAAAAGGCTCAATTTTTTGCGCGATCAAAGGACAGAACCGCGATGGGCACGACTTCATTCAGCAGCTCCTAGACAGTCGTAACCTTGCGATTGTGGAAGATGCCGTCCACATACCACCTCATGCCACCGTGGCAGTGATTCGCGTCTCGTCAACAAGGGCAGCTTGGGCCCAGTTGGCATCGTTTTTCTGTGGCCACCCACACAAAAAATTACATTTGATCGGTATTACTGGGACCAACGGCAAGACGAGTACAGTGTGGATGATCCATGAATTGCTTCTGACCGCAGGCATTCGTTCCGCTTCGATCGGTACGCTTGGATTTTTCTTGGGGCGTGAGCAACGCGACGCCATTCACACGACCCCTGATCCCGATGTCCTGTATCCTTTTTTAGGTGAACTCGTCACAAAGGGCTATAGCCACGTCACAATGGAAGTTTCTAGTCACAGCCTTGTGCAAGGAAAGCTTCATCCCATGCAATTTGATGTCGCCGGATTTACTAGTTTTAGCCAAGATCACCTGGATTTTCATGGGACAATGGGTTCTTATCTTGATGCAAAATGTCTGCTATTTGACAAACATTTAAAAACTTCTGGGCATTCGATCTTTCATGAGTCACTTTTATCACTTGGGCCTATTCGTCAGCGACAAGATAGACTAGCTACAAGATTTTCGTCCTATGGCTGTGGGCCGGATGTTAACGTTAAAGTTGTGGCTGAATCAAATCTTTCAACTGGAACATCGCAGCTACAAATTACCGCCCCTAGTAATAAGAAGCATGATTTCTCGATCCCCATGATTGGAGGGGTTTTTTCAGAAAATTTTGTGTGTGCCCTCATAGCCGCATCATGTGCCTTAAATCACGATCTTGACTCGTTTTGCTCCCTTATCGGGACATCTCAAATACGTCCGGTACCGGGTCGTCTCGAGCCCATTCACTCCAAACAGACGCCATGCCGCCCCATGGTATATGTGGATTATGCCCATACGCCAGACGCCCTCGAAAAAACCCTTAGTACTTTGACGGCGGCTCATGGACGCATCATTACCGTATTTGGCTGCGGCGGTGATCGCGATAAAAGCAAACGACCTCTCATGGGTGCCATCGCCGCAAAAATGTCCGATTTAGTATTTGTCACAAGTGATAATCCACGAAATGAGGATGCTTCTCAGATTATAGCGGACATTATGTCAGGGACCGGGACTCAAAAACACGTGGTCTCGTGTCTGGAGCGCGGCGCGGCCATTGAGCTTGCGGTAAATGCCGCTCAATGTTCTGATATCATTCTAATTGCCGGAAAAGGTCACGAAAACTACCAACAGATTGGTGACATCAAACATCCGTTTTCAGATCAAAAAGTCGCACGGATCGCACTCGAGAAAAAACTTCGATGGCTGATCCTTGGAGCGGGCCAAAGTGGCTTTGCTGCGATGCGCTATTTATTGCAAAAGGATCAAGTGGTCACATTAACCGACGACAATCCAGCGTCTTTCACCAACGCGGTAACTGCAGCCTCTTTGGGTGTCCAAGTGGACGCCGTTAAAATGGAGGAGTTTGATAAATTGGTCATAAGCCCAGGGGTGCCCTTTGATCATCACCTTGCTGTGAGCGCCAAAGCAAGGGGTCTTGAGATTTTAACGGAAATAGATCTTGGGCTTTCGGGGTTTCGCGGTGATGTGATTGGCGTGACAGGAACAAACGGCAAATCAACGACCGTCGCTATGATCGAATTCGCACTGAAAACGCTCGGCCACACCGCTGCCGCCTGTGGAAATATCGGTATTCCGCCAACGACTTTGGATCTTGAAAATGAAGATGCTATCTTCACACCCGTTTTGGAGCTTTCAAGCTACCAACTAGAAGGTTGTCTTAGGTACCCAGCCAAGGGTATTGCTATCACCAGCTTTTCTAACGACCATTTGGCCAGACATAAAACCATGAAGTCCTATTTTCTCACCAAGTGGTTTTTAACAACTTGGCCAACAAGTAAAGGCCTTGTGGTTCTGTCCCGCGACGTGGCAGAGATTGCACAGACAATGGGTGAAGAATGGCAATTAAAATGGCCAGAAGTGAAAACCATAGTCATTGACGGCTCAAACAGATCACCCTTAAGCCTCCCGGAGCATGTGACTATCATTAAGCTCATCGGCTCAAAAGCTACGGCCTTGGATACATATCTGGATTTTGAAAAGCTTAATATCCTCGGAATCCACAACCAAATGAACGCTCTAACAGCTGCGCTACTCGTTCAGACGGTTGCTAAAGAGCTGCCGTTATCACTAATCCTGGAAACCATTGCAAAATGTAAAGCTTTGCCGTTTCGCTGTGAGTTAGTGCTTGAACAGGACGGAATCAAGATTATCAATGACAGTAAATCCACCAATCTTGAAAGTACACTCGCTGCTTTGAGTATGGCCCAACGGCCTGCAATCTTGCTGATGGGCGGCCAAGGCAAGGGCGAGCCTTATGGGGCGCTTGAAGGCGCCAAAGATCGTATTAAGTTTCTTTTCACTTTTGGAGCAAGTGGCGCTAAGATTGCAGAGGATGCCCCAGGCACTATGAAGAAGCAAATCTTCATAAAAATGGAAGACGCCGTTTTAAAGGCCCTTCAGTTGGCCGCTGAAAGTAAATGTGACATTATTTTTAGTCCCGGATGTGCTTCATTTGATGAATTTCATAATTTCGAACATCGCGGACAAACTTTCAACCAGTTGGTTGATTTACATATGAAAGGCCTTCGGCCTACTGGCAGGTGAGAAAGGACATCTCTATGAGTGCCGACACACAGCACGATCAACAGTCTTCGAAGCTTCAGGAAGCCGGGCGCCTGTTATTTGCGACAACTTTATTACTGTTAATGACGGGCCTCGTCATGGTCTACGCGGCCAGCGCTTTAAAGGGCGAACAACAGTTTCATGATGCATTTGTATTTATCCGCAAGCAATCTCTCGTTGCAATCGCCGGACTTGTCATGATGTATGGGATCACCAGACTGCCAATGCAAATGATTGAACGGATGGCGCTTCCCCTCCTATGTGCTGCGTTGGGCATCTTGGCACTCATTTTTGTTCCAGGAGTCTACAAATCTGGAGGCGGCGCATCCCGGTGGATTGCCTTTGGTGGGTTTCGATTTCAGTCGTCTGAGATCGCCAAGCTTGCTTTGGTGTTTTTCCTCGCGAAAAACATGTCAAGAAGCGGCTTCAATATTCAAAGCCTCAAGACCGGGGTTTTGCCTAACTGTTTGATATTTTCTCTATTTGCGGTCCTTATGATGAAGCAACCGGATTTTGGCTCAACGGTTCTTATGGGCCTTGTTTTAGTCGGCATGCTGTTTGTTGCAGGTCTGAATTGGAGATACATCTCAGGAGCGATGGGTCTCGCTGCCGTGGCGGCTGCAGCGGCGGTTGCCGTTGCGCCCTACCGATTGGCAAGGCTCACCAGTTTTCTGGACCCATGGGCGGAAATTAAGCGTGGGGGTTTCCAGATCATTCAAAGTTACCTCGCCTTTCAAAACGGTGGTCTTCTTGGCCTCGGTTTGGGCGAAAGTCGCCAAAAACTTTTTTTTCTGCCAGAGGCCCACACGGATTTTATTCTTGCGGTTTTGGGCGAAGAATTAGGATTTCTCGGTGTTACGTTTCTCTGCCTTACGTTTGCCTACTACTGCTTTCTAGGGTTTCGCATCGCCTTTCTACAGACAAAGCCCTTTCAAACCTACCTGGCTTTCGGTTTAACAGCCACAATCGGTTTTCAAGGAATCATCAACATGGGTGTGGCCATGGGGCTTCTTCCGACAAAAGGTATTCCCTTGCCTTTTATTAGCAGCGGAGCTAGCAGCTTACTGATGAGTTTAATCGCGACCGCCTTCTTACTGCGGCTGACGCTTGCCGACACCAAGAAAGAAAGACCTTGAAAGTTCCGGCTAATTTAACCCAACGATTGCTTGACTTGAGCCCTCTTCACTTTGTCGGAGCCGCTGGCAGCGGCATGCGCCCACTGGCGCATTTTATCCACGCTAGTGGAGCCGTAGTCACAGGTTCCGACGCAGCCAAATTAACGCAACCAATGCCATTTGACATTGCAAATGATGGCTCTGAGTCTGAGCTAAAAGCCATTGACAAAGCGCAAACGATCGTTTTTTCCAGTGCCATAAGCCGTGACCATCCCGCATGGGTTTACGCCGCATCAAAGGGCAAATCCATATTACATCGAAGCGAGATGCTGAGTGAATTGACACGGTTCTACAAGACCATCAGCATTGCAGGGACACACGGAAAGTCCACGGTATCAGCCTTAGTCACGCATATCCTCTTGCGTTGTGGTAAGCGTCCCTCCTGGATCATTGGCGCCCCATTTGCCAACGGAGTGGATGCCTTTGGAGTTGGAACATCTGATACGCTGGTGGTGGAAGCAGATGAATCCGACGGAACCTTTTTGCGCTATAAAACCCAAATTGGACTTATTAACAACATAGCGCCTGATCATTTGGATTTTTACGGGGACCTTGCATCGCTGCGCGAGGCGTTTAGCACTTTTGCGAGATCGATTACTGCCGACGGCGCCTGCGTTTACGGAGCCGATTGTGAACACTCTCGCAAGGCTGTACTTGAGGCAAAATGCACAAAAAGAGGATTTGGCGCAAGCTCCGACGCCAATGGACAACTATGCGACTGGGCGCCTAATGGGCTACAAACGACAATTTCTGCTGCCATTGATGGGCAGGCCCTAAATTTCTCTCTACCGTTAACTGGTCGTCATAATGCTCTAAACGCTTTGGCTGCGATCTTGATCACACAGCAAGCCGGAGTGTCGCCAGAACAAGGCGCTAGGACTTTGGCAGATTTTCCTGGAGTTGCGCGCCGCTTGCAACGTTATCCTTCCACGAACGAGGCTCTGATTTTTGATGACTATGCGCACAATCCAGGAAAAATCTTTGGATGCCTGCAAGGATTAAGATCAGCATTCCCAAGTCGTCGACTGATCGCTGTGTTTCAGCCCCATCGGTATTCGCGCGTTTCAAGCTTGTATGACGACTTTGTTCGCTCCTTTAAATGCGAAAATACACTAGTGATTGTCCTTCCGATTTATGCGGCTGGAGAGCATTTGCGGCCGGACCTCTCCCCGGACAAACTCGCAGTGGATATCTCAATTGAGTCACAGGTCAAAACTTTTTCCGCCCTATCTTTGAAAGAGGCGACGAACTTGGTAAACTCAATGATGGTCCCCCAACAAGATGTCATCGTCACGCTCGGTGCCGGTGATGTCTGGCAGGTTGCAAAGGCCTTGAGCCAATCTCCTTGAGGGGGCCTAATTTGTGTGATGCTAACGCCTAAGAGGATGGTGGCTTGTTTCGCCTTTTTTCAGCAAAATCGTCCAAGAAACGCACCGTGTTGCGTAAGCAGCGCGTCAAAGGTGACAGGCTTGATAAATTCGTAACGCGATTTTCATGGTCATTTGCCGCTAAATCTTTGGTTGTGATCTTTTGCGGGTTTTTGTTTTGGGGCCTTAGTATCCGAGCTGCTGATAAGATTCATCAGGCATTCGGCTATCTAGCGACTTTGTTGGTGCTAACTCCCAACGAATGGAATATCGAAGTCGCCGGCGTAAGCGGTGACCGCCTCCCTGATGATTTGCGCAATGAGATTTACCGGGTCGCCCAAAAAATCGTTAAAACAGGGTCAGCTCTGGAGCTTTTCACGCTGTCGCGCCAGATTGAGTCGATTGGCAGGCTGGACGCCGTTAAAGTGATACGGCCAGTCGCAAATACCATCATTATTCAAGCAAGCGTAAGACGTCCTGCGCTCCTCGTCGAGGTTGGAGGTAAAATCCGGTTTTTGACCATTGACGGCACTGTTTTTGGTGACGCCGCTCAGGCAAACTCAGATAATGGGGCGGCAAATCCCACGGTTTTGGTATCTGGAATCTTTGAATCAAGAAGTTCTTTGGCCGTAGATTCTTCTTTAAGGCTGCCATTGGTCCAAGAAGAGCGTCAACATCTTGCCGATGCCATTGATATCTGGCAAAAAACGACCGCTGCTGGCGTTGATGTCCGTGCAATCAAATATATGCGCTTTCGAGGCTTTACCATCACCCTTCCAGACACCACTGAGATCATTCTGGGTTTAAATCCTTTTGACTATAAGATCAGCAAGCTAAGGTCGATTCTCGATGGTCTAAAGCGCGACGGAATCGTAGCCACAAGAATAGAATTGGATTACGACGGCAAAGCCTTTATTAAAGAAAAACGGTTGTAATCATGGCAAAGCAAAATCCAACAGCACTGTTTGAGATCGCTCACAGCCGTTTGCGCTTGGTCATTTTAAGCGCTGATCTTAATGAGGCCTCCTTTTTTGAAGGGGTAGTGTCTGGATATCACAAGGGAAAAATCACGGACCAAAATTCCTTGACACATTCGGTCAGACAATTGTTGGATGCAACGGGTCTGGACCACCTTCGGCCGAACACTCATGTTATGGTGCCGGCCATTCACACAAGAACCACCATTAGATCTATTGAGCACAGAACCACCGGCGTCTATCGCTCATCGGATTTGAGGGCTGTGCAAGACGCCGCACTCGATGCCGCATCAAGTGAATTAGATGAAGCCATTGATTGTGTTCCCTTGTCGTTCAAGCTCGATGATAAGGACCACGATCCACAGTGTTACGGCAACTCAGCGCGCAGCATCAAAGCGCGGTTTTTAGTTTTTGTCTATCCAAGGACCTTGCTGTCAGATTTTGTTCAAGTCTTTAATGCCGCCGGCATTGAGGTGTCTTCTTTTAGGGCAGCGGGACGAGGCTTGGCTTCAAGCCTTTTGTCACTGCGGCGGACAGCCGAAAATGCTGTTTTAGTCGACATCGGTCAGGGTTCTACGACCGGAGCCATCATGATCGGTGGGACTCTCCATGATGTTTTTTCAATACCAGTGGGCGGGGCTCACATGACCAATGATATGGCCGTGGGCACTGGACTCAATTTTGCGGAGTGTGAACGTATTAAAATCGCTGTCGGTCTCGCGACGGACAGCTCATCCACACACTCTCATGAGCACATGAGATTTCTCAGACCTCGAGTTGCCGAAATATGTTCGCTCATGGGAAAAAATTTCGCGCTGTATGCAAGATCCCTTGACGGAGGAATCTTGCTCTGTGGTGGTGCCTCTTATCTTCGAGGATTTGCCGGAGAGTTGTCCAAAGTTTTGTCGGTACCCACGCCATTTGTGTGTCAGTTAACACGGGCGACGACAGAGGCTCTTTTTCCAAATGTCACTATCAAAGATCTGCCTGAAAATTTAACATCGGCCTATCTTTCTCTCATTGCCGCTGCTGCGAGCCTTCGCCAGGATATCTCGACAAAAAATCTTGAGCTTCAAAACAAGCCTCTTGCAAAACTTCGGCCCTTGTGGACATGGCTTTCGGAACTTTCGCGTTGAAAAATTGAATTTCTGATAAATTTTGCCAAAAAGTTGACACAGCGTTTTAGGGCTCTCTATAATTTTAGAGATCATCATCATTTAATTTTAGATCGTTTTATTTTCGATGGTTAACGCGGCAGCTAAAAATCCTGGCGCACACACCTACAAGGAGGCCCCCATGTCCTACAATGCCTTTGGCGCAAAAATCAAAGTAATCGGTGTCGGTGGTGGCGGTGGTAACGCCGTCAATACGATGATCAAATCGGGTCTAGAGGGCGTTGAATTTATCGTCGCAAATACTGATGCCCAGGCATTGAAGGCGTCTTTGGCCTCACACAAGATCCAGCTTGGAAAAGACCTCACTAAAGGACTTGGTGCTGGTGCGGACCCAGATATCGGTCGTGATGCCGCATTGGAAGATCGCATGGAGCTACAGGAATGTCTTAGTGATGCGGACATGGTGTTTATCACCGCAGGAATGGGGGGCGGAACCGGAACGGGTGCGGCCGCCGTCGTGGCGCAGATTGCTCGTGAGCTAGGAGCTCTGACCGTCGCTGTTGTGACAAAACCTTTTGCTTTTGAAGGTAAACGACGACGCAAACACGCAGAACAAGGAGTTGGGCGTCTACGAGAATGCGTTGACACCCTAATCACAATCCCGAATCAACGCCTGCTGCAAGTGGCAACCCCTGATTTGAGCATGCTCGATGCGTTCAAGCTAGCTGATAACGTCCTGGTGAATGCTGTACGAGGCATTTCCGACATCATCAACACACCCGGATTGATCAACGTGGACTTTGCTGATGTTAAGACAGTCATGAGCAGCATGGGACATGCTTTGATGGGCATCGGCTACGGTGCTGGCACGGAACGAGCCCTACTTGCCGCGAAGCAGGCGATTTCGTCACCTCTGCTAGAAGACGTTGATATTGAGGGGGCAACTGGAATTCTTATTAATATCACGGCTGGAACCAACGTCTCCATTATGGAGGTTAATAATGCCTGTATGGTCATCCAAGAAGCCGCCCATGAAGATGCAAATATTATTTTCGGTGCCGTTATTGATGAGACCCTTGGAGACGATATCAGAATCACAGTCATCGCGACCGGCTTTCCTGTTGAAGAGAGCGCTTCGCAGGATGATGTACTTCACGGCGGGATGCCCTCGCGGTCCGCGATTCGCACTTCTATTGGCGGCCATCCCATGCCCCAGAGGCTTATCACGCCCCCGCGTTTAACAAGCCATGCGCCATCAACCACAAGAGATCGCAGCTCCACGCATGGAGCCGTCACACCTAGCATGTCACCCTCAGTACCACCGGTCCAGCGACAACCAGCAAACCCAGCAGCGTTACCACGTTCATCCGAGGCGACGGCATCTCAAGTGGCTCCGAGTTTTGTGCCATCAGAATCTATTGTCACAATGGCACCGTCAAATCCTGCTGCCGATGAAGCCGCACAATTGGCAGCATGGTCGTTTCAACAGGAATCGGCACCAGAAGAACACATGCAACCGTCGGCCGTGTTGGAAAGCCTTGAGATTTCGAGATCTGTAGCACCTGGAACACCCGTTTTCTCGCCAACGGAAACTTCAACGAAGGCCTCCGTGGCTGATCTCGTATTTTCGAGCGACCATCTTGAAACGCAGTCGCAGATTTCAGAGGAGCTTTCGAGTCAAAGGGCTGGTGCAATGGTGGCTTCTGAGGACTTTGTTTGGGATTTCGACGCCCCAACTGCAGATCTTGTGTCCAATGAAATTGACCGTCGAATTGACGAGGCCATGGCTCTTGCCGGTCGATTTTCGAACGATGAACAAGCTACCGAACAGTCAAACGTTAGTGGCAGTGGCAGTGGCACTCACGGAGGATTAGACCTCGATGACTTAGATCTGCCGGCATTTTTACGTGTAGGCAGTGACTCAAAACGCTCAGATATCTAATATCTCTCATAACACCGTCAAGTTTGACGGCGCGGTATCCAAAGAAGACGCCTTGGCGAAAGCCGGGCGTCTTTTTTCTGCCCTAGATTTCAGGGATTAAATAGCCTGAAGAATATCCTGCTTCTGGCCTGCGGAAACGCCAAAAGACGTACCCGGCAGACCCGATGCCGGCGCCCGACCGGGAAGCGTAGCGGCTGTAAAGTAATCACGCAGTCGCGGCTCACTGAAACGACCAAGGCCAAACTTGCTTTCAAGACAACGATAAAGCCACTGACCAATAAAACCGCCAATATGTAGTCTCTTCTTGTTCCAGATTTTCACATCCAAAGCCCCTAAAATCCTGGCGCCCGCCACGGGTTGAGTCGAAGTTAGGTCGATAATCCTGCATTGGGCTTCTGGAGCCGAAGGGGACTTTAAGACTTCATTGATCGTTTGCACGATGTCTGACATGGTTGTTACGACAACATCCTGAAATTCTTTGGGTAAGGGTAACAGCAATGGCCATTTAGCGATGACCCCAGCAACTCGTGTCAGTTCCATGATATGCTCACGAGAGCTGATAAGACCGGCTCTGATGATGATTTTTTCGGGTATCTGCGAATTAATGATCGCATTTTCGGCCCAATATTTTTGACGCAGCGTGCTGTGCTGTGCGTGGCGATCAACTCCAACCCAGCTGAGAAAAATGATGCGTTTGGTCCCTGCACGCTCCATTGCATGAATTAGATTCTGTGTCATGATCACGTTCAGTGACTCGCGCGCATAGATCTCAGGATTTTTCGGTGCTGGGTTTGGTGCATGAAACTCTTCCTGCCAAGCAAGGTGCACCACAGTGTCCGTCGATTTTAACGGGGCAACCAAACTATCAATCTGTCGCAGGTCACAACAAAGAGGTAGAACATTTTTATGCGCTTTGGGCAAATTTTCCCGGTATAGGCCAATAATGTTTCGCCCCTGCCCCGCTTGGCTTGCGCATATCTGTTGTCCCACGCGGCCCGCGGCACCAGTAATCAAAGCTGCTCGACGATGATGTTGCGAAATCGACATGCTCAACCTCTTTATTATCCAAGCATTCAAAGTCTGTTTTGATTTTTTTGAATTCTGTGAATCTCTTTGTGATTATAACAGATTTTCGTAGATTTTGAGTGTTTCCAACGCCGCGTGTCGCCATTCTGGTAATAAATGGGAATTTTTTTGTCTGCTCATGGTATCTGTCGACCACGCGTCATCTAGAGCGGTGATCCACGCCTCTAAGGGTTCGCTCCGATGGACAGCAGTCGTCTGATCTCGAAAATATTGCGCGACTTCATCAATTCCCGAACCTGGGCAGTAAATTAATTTAAGGCCACGCGATAATCCTTCGGCTGCGGGAAGGCACCAGCCCTCGTAGAGTGACGGGTGAATCATGACGCGTGCGCCAGTATAGAGATGATTTAATTCTTCACGCGACAAACCCACATGAATCATCATATTTTTTTGATGAGACTTCAGTCTCTTTTGACCCTTGGCATCAGTGACCACGTGAAAGTCTAGGTTTGGTCTCGCTTTGGCCAAGGCTGCTATCCATTCAAGGCGCTTATAGGATTCCCCACGGGCAACCGTTAAAATCCAGTGGCCACCAAGGCCTGTCGTGGGTGGAGCCTGCACATCAAAACCGTTATTGATGACTGTGATCTTTGCTTGGAGGCGCGAACCGAACATTTCCAAAATAGTGTCTCTCGTCCAAGACGAAATGGCGATAATGGCATCCGCGCGATCAAGCACGCGCGGCATTGCAAGCCGCATCTGTATCGATAAAAATGATTTCGTATCTACAAGCAAAGGAATCAAATCATGGACAGTAATCACAAACCTATCACCCGGTCGTTTTCTGACAGACACTGGTAAATTAAGGTTGCTGAGCCCATGATAAATTAAGGGCTGCTTTAATGTCTCTGTCGCATCATAGGATCTGTTCGGAAATACTAGCTTTAATTTAAGGTAACGTGACAGGTATTTTTCAGCAAAATCTGAATTGGTGATGACATATTCATGATGAGGATCAAGAAACGGCATCGCCTCTTCAGCAAGTCTTGTCACAAGTGGCTGAACGCCAAGAGCCAAGAAGCCTTTGTAGAGCGACTGCCCATGATATCCAACACCAGAATGCGGTTGAGAAAGACCAAGACCATCCCAAACGATCTTCGGATGATTCCGCACCCAAGGATCTAGGGATGGTCTTTCTGTCATTGTCCTATCGCCTTTTAGTGTAGGGCTTTAGCTGCGCCCGCAAGCTCAAGCCTTATCGTCGCTCGTTTTTTTGCAGCCAATGCTCGCGGCACGTTGATGGACAAATCCTTAGGGGACGTCAACCGCTGTTCTGCCCGCTCGAGCGCCTTCTTTGCTCGTTCAACACTGATCTCTGCCGGTTTTTCGACAATCTCAGCCAAAACGGTTGCCAGGTTGTCTGTAACGTCGACAAAGCCACCCTTTAAAAACATCCGCTCTTCGTGGCCTTCTGATTCGAACACAAGTATCCCGGCATCAAGCTGAGCAACCATGGATGCGTGCCCAGGCAGCAGCGTCATATATCCTAGTTTACCGGGAAGGCCGAGGGACTTTACAACACCTCGGTACAAAATACGCTCTGGAGACAGTACTTTGATTTGAAACTCACCTTGTGACATCGATGCTCCTTGTGTCATTTCATTGACGCGGCTTTTTCGAAGGCCTCTTCAATAGTTCCAACATACAAGAAAGCCTGCTCTGGAATATGATCGGCCTCGCCGTTGCAAATCATTTTAAATCCTTTGATCGTATCGGCCAATTTCACGTACTTTCCCTTGTTACCAGTGAACTGCTCTGCAACGGTGAACGGCTGGCTGAAGAAACGCTGGATTTTCCTTGCCCGAGACACCGTTAATTTATCCTCGTCACTAAGCTCATCCATACCCAAAATTGCAATAATATCCTGAAGGTCCTTGTAACGTTGCAGGATAGACTGAACTTTACGGGCCACGCTGTAATGTTCCTGACCGACAACTTGTGGGTCCAGAATTTTTGAACTGGACGCCAGTGGATCAACGGCTGGGTAAATGCCAAGTTCGGCAATCTTACGTTCAAGGTTCGTTGATGCGTCCAAATGGGCAAACGTTGTCGCCGGAGCTGGGTCGGTATAGTCATCCGCCGGAACATAGATCGCCTGAACCGACGTAATAGAACCATTTTTGGTTGTGGTGATCCGTTCTTGAAGCTCCCCCATCTCACTGGCAAGGGTGGGTTGGTACCCTACGGCGGAGGGAATCCGACCCAACAAAGCGGAAACTTCTGATCCAGCCTGAGTAAATCGGAAGATGTTGTCTACGAACAACAATACATCCTGGTTTTCCTCGTCACGGAAATATTCCGCCATTGATAGGCCTGTCAAAGCGACACGCGCACGAGCTCCCGGCGGCTCATTCATCTGACCGTAGACGAGAGCGGTCTTCTTCAGTACGCCAGACTCAACCATTTCGTGATAAAGGTCATTTCCCTCGCGTGTCCGTTCACCAACACCGGCAAACACCGAAAAACCACCGTGCTGTGTCGCAATGTTGTTGATCAGCTCCATGATCAAAACTGTTTTGCCAACGCCCGCACCACCAAACAGCCCAATTTTGCCACCTTTGGCGTATGGGGCGATAAGATCGACCACTTTGATGCCAGTTTCCAAAATTTCAATCTGTGTGGAAAGGTTTGTAAACTTTGGGGCCGAGCGATGGATTGGGTACCGCTTCTTTGCGGTCACAGGGCCGGCACCATCGACTGGTTGGCCAACCACGTTCAATATTCTTCCAAGCACCTCGCTACCAACTGGTGTTGTAATCTGACTACCAGTATCCTTGACAGGAAGCCCTCGAGAAAGGCCGTCTGTCGTATCCATAGCAATGGTGCGCACAACATTTTCACCCAAATGCTGGGCGACCTCCAGAATTAGATTGTCTTTTTCACTGTCAATTTCTTTGTTGGTCAATGTCAGTGCGTTATAGATGGCCGGAAGCTGGCCTTCAGGAAATTCTACATCAACGACAGGGCCCATTACTTGAACGATTTTACCAGTTGCGGTGGTCATGATGACTCCTCTAAGAGGTGGTGAGTTTATTTTGTTACAAAGCCTCGAACCTTGTGATGCCGTGTTCATACCGTGTCACAAAGCTTCCGCTCCGCTTGTTATTTCTATCAGTTCCTTCGTGATCGCAGCTTGACGGCCACGGTTATACTGCAAAGTCAATTTGCGAATGACTTCTTTGGCATTCTTTGTTGCGGAATCCATTGCAGTCATCCGTGCCCCATGCTCGCTGGCGGTCGCTTCGAGCAAAATTCTAAAAATTTGCCCAATCACTAATTTTTCGAGTGCTGCTTCGACAATCAGCTTTGCTTCGGGTTCCAAAATCATACTTGGAGCTGATGGCGCGTCGTGTTTACGTCCGGTCACCGGTAAAATCTGTTTCACAACTGGCACCTGGCTCAAAGCACTTTTGAACTCGACAAAAGCTAAGTGGACAGCGTCGTAAGCACCAGCAAGATAGCTCGAAACGAGCTCTTCTGACAATTCTACGGCCCTCTGATACTTAGGTTTCTCGGTGATTTTTTCTTTTTCGTTCATCACCTTCCATTTTGCCTTACGACAAAACATCGCCGCCCTTCGTCCCCAGGCAAACGTGTCCATTTCAACGCCCGCGTCGTTACGCTCTTTGACAAATCGTGCCGTAGCCTTAAAAAGGCCGGAGTTCAAACTTCCGCATAGTCCGCGGTCTGTAGCGACGAGAACCAGTAGCTCACGTTTGTGCTGTCCGCGCCCCTCAGTCAGCCGGCTTGGCGTATCAGGGGCTGACAAAATCAATTTGTCAACCATCTGTTCAAAACCATCGCCGTAAGGACGAGCGGCCAAAACGGCATGGTTGGCGCGAGCAAATTTTGCTGCCGAAACCAGCTTCATGGCATGCGTAATCTTTTGCGTATTCTTGACGCTTACGATCCGCCGCTTAATGTCCTTTAAATTAGGCATTTGGCTTAAATCCTTTCGCGAATTCTTCGATGGCCTTCTTCAATTCACCCTCAACATCCGCAAGTTTTGCTCGCTGTTCGATTTTAGCGAGTACCGAACTATACTTAGCGTTTAAGTGCTCGGTCAGACCCTTTTCAAAGAGTAGTACTTGGGATATTTCGACCTGATCCAAGTAACCTTTTGTAGCTGCATAAATAATCGCAACCTGTAAACCAACGTGAATCGGTACATACTGGCCCTGTTTTAGGATTTCAACCAAACGCGCTCCACGATTTAGAGCCCTTTGAGTCGCCGCGTCCAAGTCAGATCCAAATTGCGCAAACGCTGCCAACTCTCGGTACTGAGCCAATTCTAGGCGCAAGCTACCTGCCACTGACTTCATCGCTGGAACCTGCGCCGAGCCACCCACTCGACTCACAGATAGCCCGGCATTGATCGCAGGGCGAATGCCTGCAAAAAACAAGTCGGCCTCAAGAAATATCTGACCATCTGTAATCGAAATCACGTTGGTCGGGATATAGGCGGAAATATCGCCTGCTTGAGTTTCGATAACTGGGAACGCTGTAATGGAGCCTGCTCCGAGCTGATCGTTGAGTTTACAAGCGCGTTCTAGCAGACGACTGTGCAGATAGAAAACGTCTCCGGGATAAGCTTCGCGTCCTGGCGGGCGACGAAGAAGCAGCGACAGCTCACGGTATGCGGCGGCTTGCTTTGAAAGATCGTCATAGAAAATGACGGCGTGTTCGCCCTTATCTCGGAAATATTCCGCAAGACGGCAGCCTGAGTATGGAGCTAAAAACTGCATGGGTGCTGGATCAAGTGCCGTTGCCGCAACAACCACCGTGTAGTCCATGGCACCGGCTTTTTTGAGCTTATCAACAACCTGAGCGACTGTGGAAGCCTTTTGCCCAATGGCAACATAAACACAAACCACACCCTTACCCTTTTGATTGATAATGGTGTCAATGGCCACAGCTGTTTTACCGGTTTGCCGGTCGCCAATGATCAACTCCCGCTGACCTCGACCGATCGGCACCATGGCATCAATGGCTTTGATGCCTGTCTGTAATGGTTCATGCACGGATTTGCGCGCCATGATTCCAGGCGCTTTAACTTCTATTTTACCGCGCTCATCTGATTTGATTGGTCCTTGACCGTCAATCGGATTTCCGAGCGCATCAACCACACGTCCGAGAACGCCGCGACCCACGGGGATGGAGTTGATCTCATTAAGGCGTTTTACGCTGTGGCCTTCTTGGATGTCGTCTGTTTTACCCAATACAGCGACACCAACGTTGTCTTCTTCTAGGTTCAAGACAACACCACGTACACCGTTTTGAAATTCAACAAGCTCGCCTGCCTTGACACCCTCGAGACCGTAGACGCGCGCAATGCCGTCACCGACGGTGAGGACAGTGCCTGTTTCTACGAGTTCCGCCTTTTGACCAAAATTCTTAATCCGGTCACTGATGATCTTGCTGACTTCCTCAACTCTGATCTTTTCCATAAACTACACTGATCCTTTCTTAGCGCTGCGCAAACTCTGCGACAGAATCCAAACGATTTTGAAGACTCATATCGATTGAGTAGTTACCCACTTGCACGATCAAGCCGCCTAAAATATTTTTATCAATCACGTTCTGTAGCGTAATTTTCTTTTGAAAGACCTTCGCCAAGCCGGTCACAAGCTCAGATTTCAGCGCTTCACTCATAGGATCTGAGGTGATCACATGGGCTTCCGCTTCTCCGCGGCTTTCAGCCAGCATTTTTCGATATGAGGCGGCAATCTCTGGCATGAGACGAGTACGGCCTGCATCGACGATTTGGTTTGCAAATGCGCAGAATACGTCACCTGCACTAGTTTTTTCTGCCGCATATGCCAAAAGCGTTTTTTTCAGGTCTGCTGGCATGACCGGACTTTTAAGGATGTTTTTGCTTTCTGGCAGTGAAAACAATGCTTCGCAGGCCGACAAAAAGTCCAAGGCCTTTCTCGTCTTCTCATCATCTTTGCCCAATGTGGCCATGAGGGCTCTTGCATATCGATTGGCAATCAGATTTGAACTCATATCAGCTCCAAAGATCTTTTTGTGGCACCTGTTGATTTCCGATGATGAACCACGATTATTGAACCGTTAAGGCGGACGCGTCAGCGATCCGAGATTTCAGGATCTTATCTTTCGCTTGGTTGTCCAGTTCCGCCTGGATGCGGGCGACCACTGCGGCTTTGGCGCCAAGGATCATTTCCTGACGAAGTTGCTGGCGCGCTTGGGCCACGGCATCCCCTGCCAATCGGTTGGTCTCTTCTTTTAATTGCTTTGTAAATCGTTGCGTCTCTTCAAGGATGCGTTGTGCCTCCTGTGTCGCCGATGATTCACTTTGTTGTTTAAAAGATTTCAGTTCCGCGTCAAGCCCGTCAAATCGTTTTTTGACTTCGTCAAATTCTGCGCGGGCGGCATCAAGAGCAGCGGCAGCTTCCTTCGACGCACTTAAAAATTGGCTCCTGCGGCTAGTGGCCAATGCTGCTAATGTTTTTCGGAAAAAGATGACAAAAAGCGCCAAAAACACCATGAAGTTGAAATAGGGAATCCCAACAGCGTTTGTGAAATCGAAATGATGTTCCATAAAACTCCTTATACCAAGCAGGCTCTTTTACTGCATTCAGCGCCGCGATTACTGCGGTGTCGCAGCATCTCGGCGGCACTCTTATTGCACAACTTGCGCAAAAAAAGATTGGGCGAGGCTTTTGATTGTTTCATCCTTGCGTGTGCGCTCATCCTCAAGGTTAGCGGCAATCTCTTTTTCGATTTTCTGTTGCTCTGCCTTGCAAAATTGCTCGGCGTCCTTGAGCATCTCTGCCCGCTGTGCGCTAGCGTTTGCTTTGATTTGTTCGCGTTTTGATGCCGCCTCGCGGTGCGCCTCTCGCATTCGCTCGGTGATTTTGATTTCGAGCTCTTTAGCTTCAGTTACTAGTTTTGATGCCGCTTCCTGGCTACCGCCAGTTGATGCCTCACGACGACCCCTTACCGTCAGATAGGGTTCTAACATCATTTTTTTTACTATAAACATATTTGCGAGGAAAATGGCGGCTTGGGCGCCGAGAACGATGGGGTCAGGTGTCAAATTTAATTGGCTCATAGGCTGGTCCCGCGGAAAAGAATTGAGCTACCACAGCTTTTTGGAGTGCATGTGATAGCTCAGAACTTTTTGCTTCGCAACCATGATTTGATGCTTTTAGCGCTGTATTTGTCGCTTTTTCACCAACTGTTTTGCGCCCAGGATCGGTTTTCTAACTTCAGCCCATTTTATGTCCTAAAATCGCTAATAGCCGCTCAAGCTCGGCTGATGAGAAAAACGATATTTCAATGCGCCCTCGTGCCGCGGTTCCTGAAATGTTGACCTTTGTCATAAGGGTTGATCGTAAGCTATCTGCAAGATAACCAAGATCTGCCTGATCCTTCGACGTCTTACCACCAGGAGATTGACTCTGGTTCTTATAGTTTTTGACGAGTTGCTCTGTTTGCCGAACATTAAGGCCTTTTTTAATGATGATATCTCGTGCCCTTAATATAAGCTTCCTATCTTCAATGGATAACAGCGCCCGCCCGTGACCCATGGATAACCGCCCTTCTACAAGGTCTTCTCGAACCTCTTTAGGCAGTTGGAGGATCCTTAAGGTGTTTGCGACGGTCGAGCGTTCTTTGCCTACTTTTTCAGCACATTGCTCTTGAGTCAAACCGAAATCTTCAATCAAAGATTGATAAGCCTCCGCCTCTTCAACGATATTTAGGTCTTGTCTTTGAATGTTCTCGATGAGAGCGACGCGAAGTTGCTCTTGATCGGTCATGGGTTCACGGACAATTACGGGCACCTTGTCCAAACCAGCCAATTTACTGGCACGAAGTCTGCGCTCTCCGGCAATCAACACATACTTGCCTGGAACAGGGCCTTTCATCACCGTGAGTGGCTGAATGATGCCATCCACCTTGATGCTTGCTGCTAGAGCGACAATTTCACTGTCCTTAAAATGCATCCTTGGCTGATGAGGGTTAACATCGATTTGTTCTTGAGCCAATTCAATAACGGTGGTCCTCGGAGCGGGTGCATCCGCCACAGTTGTGGCTCCTTGTTTTTGGCTAGCATGAGCTGGAATGGATTTATTTACTACGGTGGTTTCTGGTTCAAAGGATCCGAGAAGTGATGTGATGCCCTTACCGAGTGATGGGCGTTTTATTTTTGGATCTTGAGGTTTGGCTGTCATAGGCTGGCCCCCGTCTGAGTTGATTGAACAGAGCCTTGGTTCGCTGTGATCGTTTGTTTAGATTCGGACTTTCGCGGAACCTGACGTCTTATGAGTTCCCTGGCAATTTCCATATAAGCGACCGCTCCGGTACTATTGATGTCATAAAGAATCACCGGTTTTCCGTGGGATGGCGCCTCCGATAGGCGCACATTGCGCGGAATCACAGTTTGAAAAACCTCTCCCTGGAAATGAGTTCTGATATCTTGCTCGACTTGATGACAAAGATTGTTTCTGCGATCATACATGGTCAATAAGATCCCCTCCCTTTCAAGAGCTGGGTTCAGACGACGTTTAATAAGTCCCACCGTTTTTAGCAGTTGGCTGAGTCCTTCCATGGCGTAATATTCGCATTGCATTGGGATCAAGACAGAGTCGGCAGCCGTGAGGGCATTGACCGTCAGGATTCCAAGGGCCGGCGGGCAATCTATGATAATGAAATCGTAAATATCTTGAACCTGTGCCAAGGCGTCTTTAAGCCTAACTTCACGACCAATAGCTGTGACTAATTCGATTTCAGCTCCGATGAGGTCTTGGTTTGCTGCAGCCAAGTTCAGACATTTAAGCTCCGTATGAAGGATGGCTGTTTTGATAGAGACTTCGTCAACAAGAACATTGTACATGCTGGTTTGTATGGCATCTGATGCAATACCTAAACCACTTCCAGCATTTGCCTGGGGATCTAAATCAACCAACAATACTTTCTTTTCGGCGGCGGCTAATGATGCTGCGATATTGACAGACGAGGTTGTTTTCCCCACTCCGCCTTTTTGATTTGAGACGGCAATGATTCTGGCCATCGTTCCTCCAAAGTAGAAATTCGTAGGGCGGAGTATAGCAAAAGGTTCGGTCGTTGCTAGAGGCATTTTCATTTTGTTCCACGTGGAACATTGTTTTTTATTGGAATCTTCGAGCCGCCAGAACCATTCATGTTCCACGTGGAACATTCGTGTCGCCGAACCACCGGAAACGTCAACCCACCATACGTGAACTGTTCCACGTGGAACAAAAAAACCGGCCTCAAGGGCCGGTTTATCAAACTAAATTTGAGCGAATTACTTGCTGTACCAAAGGAATGCGATCAAAAAGCCAAGCAAAGCTGGGAACTCGATAAACGCGAGAGACAACAATAGCGGAACGAACACAGCGTCCTTGCTTCCTGGGTTGCGAGCAATACCCTCAAGAGCAGAACCAGCCGCCTTACCCTGTCCGCCAGTAGCACCGATAGCAGCAAGACCCATCGCCAAAGCAGAACCAATTGCAACCAAACCAGCACCGCCCACACCACTCGCAGAAGCCGCCTCAGCGCCTTCAGCAAAAGCAACCCCACTCATCATCAAACCAGTTACAACTGAAACAAACGTTAATACTTTCACAATACACCTCGAAAAAATTTTTAGATGGAACATTAAAACCAACACCAAACCCACGAAGCCAAACTCAGTGGTCGTGAGAAACGGCCAAAGAAATATAGATGCTTGTCAGAAGCGTGAACACAAAACTCTGTATCAATGCCACAAGCAAACCAAAGAACATCAGAGCTGACGGAATCAGAATGTGAGGAGCGTTTGACGTAAAAATCCCAACCAACAGATGGTCCGCAAAAATATTCCCCATAAGACGAAGACTTAGACTGACAGGTCTAAAAACATGCCCAATCAGCTCGATCACCAGCATCAAAGGAGCTATCGCAAGCATCGGCCCCGTAAACTGCTTTAAATAGTGAACTCCATGCTCCTTAAACCCTGCGACATTATAGACTAAAAAGACGGTTAAACCCATCGCAAGATTGTTTGACAAACTTTCGGTGGCCGGAATAAACCCAGGGATCAGCCCGCCTAGATTCGAAACCACAATGAACATGAAAACTCCAGCCAACAATGGTGCAAAAGTCCTCCAAGAGTGGCCCAAGTTATCCTTACTGATGCCAACAACCAAATCCATGGCAAGTTCCACGACTGTCCGAAGACCAAAACGCCCTTCCGGTACCACGTCAACCCCTGCCCTAGCGACCGAAGCCTTGTACATGACACCGCAAACCGAACAAACTAAGAGAGTAAACAAACCACCTGCAATCACCACAAATCGCTCAGCAACATGCGGATCATAAGCGCCAGCCGCCAATGCGCGATAAAGCTCGTCGTACCAATTTACGATGCCACCACCACTTGCAAAGGCCGCTGACGACAAACACACTAAAAACCCAATCAAGGCGATATTCAGCATGAAAACAAACCCCTACTCACTGAGATAAACCGTTCATCAAAGTCAAGAGAACCATGGTTTAGCGCAAAGCCGCCCACCGCTCAACATATTTCCGCTATCTTTCACCATAAAACCTCAGTGAAAACCAAAGCACAGCCGCCACTGTCACAAGTCCAGCAATAAGACCACAGAACACTCCTAAAACATCCCCACCAAATTTCAGTCCGGACCAAATCGTCATCAGTGGAACTAAAAACTTAAAAGCAACCCAAAAAATGGAAGAACGAACACCCGCACGCAGCCCACCAAGCGAAAGAACCCTACCTAACACGGCCTCAATCCCAATAAAGGCCGCCATGAAGGCGAAAAAACCACTATCAAAACCAAACGCAAACGACCAAGGCGCGACGACGTGGAGTGTCGCGCAAACTAAAATTCCAATCCATAGAGCAAAGAGGCCCAAGGGCCTTACAGGTCTCATCAAGATCTATCTTTCTCAATCTTTCTCAACAGCATTGCCCTTTTTTTCATCACTAGAAGCTTTTTGGCCGCTTGATTTTACAATAAATACCAAATACCGGTAGAGCACTAAACAACACAGCACTACCGAAACTGGTGTTGTTACGATAATCCAATCACGCTTCCAGATCCCAAGACGATTCAAATAACGAGCAGCGTAAACACCACCGACCATCAAAAGAGCCAACTCAAAGTTAAGCGCTAAAAGATAAACCAAACCTTTAAAAAAACGATTCATCAGCTTGTGGATAACCTAACAATTATAGCATGTTAAAAAGTCATAAACGACTGAAATCAAATACTAATTAATCCAAAATTGTCCCCTTGCCCAACAACGACTGCTTTGCTACCTTGCTTCCACTAAATCAACCACTAGAACTCGCTTTCAAGCGAATCTTCTAACACCCTTATGGCAAATAACGCAAATACCGCAAAAAATTAAGGTACCAATAATGAATCAGTTACAAAAATTTTCTGCATGGGAGAGCATCAAACAGGCCATCAAAGCTCTCATCCCAAACAGTGAGTACACCACCTGGGTCGCCCCCCTTGAGTGCACATCTGTTAATGGAAGTCAGATCATCATCAAGGCCCCAAATATTCTCTTCTATCAGCGCATTCACGACAGCTACCTGCCACTGATCGAAAAGGTGAAAACCGAACTTGGTCTCGATCAGTTTTTTATTCAGTTTGACACGATGGCCCAAACCACTGGTGACCATGAACTTGATCAAATCCCGGATGATGCCTCACTGGAGTTTGACGATGACGAGTCATCAGACGTCCAAAATTCAATGCCGGCCCCAACGCGCACCGAAAGCCATCTCAACCCGAACTACACCTTTGAAAATTTCGTCAAAGGATCCAGTAACCAGTTTGCCATGACCACATGCTTAGCGGTGGCTCACAAACCAGGCCAATCCTACAATCCTTTATTTCTTTGCGGAAGCTCCGGTCTTGGTAAAACCCACTTACTTCATGCCGTAGGAAACGAGGTTCTGCGGCAAAATCCAAATGCCACGGTCGCCTACATCACCTCTGAAAGATTCATGAATGAGATGGTCTATTGCATTCGTTTTAAGAAAACTATGGAGTTCCGGCAAAAATACCGTAACTGCGACGTTCTCTTAATCGACGACGTGCAATTTATTTCCGGCGGACGAAAGGCCACTCAAGAAGAATTCTTTCATACATTTAATAGTCTTTACGGCGCTAAGAAACAGATCGTTATGACGTCAGATGTTCTTCCGCAGAACATTAAAGATATCGAAGATCGTCTTAGAAATCGTTTCCAATGGGGACTCATCGCAGACATCCAACCACCAGACGTCGAGCATCGCATCGCAATTCTTATGAAAAAAGCTGCCGCCCTAGGTATCAAACTAGAGGCTGAGGTGGCTCAATATATCGCTAAACATAAGAAAAAAGACATCAGAGAGCTTGAGGGCGCCGTCCTGAGACTGCGGGCATTCAGCGAATTTGATAACGTTCCCATCACACTTCACTTGGCAAAATCAATTTTCCAGGACTTTTTTGTTGTGGATGCACCCAAGAAGCTGACTGTTGAGGACATCCAAAAAACAGTCGCCGACCACTTTAAAATCAAAGTGGCCGACCTCAAATCAAAAAAGAAACATAGTGCGATCGCTCATCCACGTCAAATTGCCATGTTCCTAGCGAGAAAATTAACCCCAGCATCACTGCCAGAACTTGGCCAAAAGTTTGGTGGCAAAGACCACACGACGGTGCTCCATAACGTGAAGAAAATCGAATCAGCTATTGTTGCAGACATGGACCTCAGAGCTGTCATCGACTCACTGCAACGTAATTTAGAGCATCTGAACTGAACAAAAACCTTGTGAGCATCCTGTGGATAACCCTTTTACTACCTATCGGATAACATGTGAGTCCCAAATGAACATCAAAGCCGTAACCAAAAAACCCCCCATGATACCCTAGGAGCATGCACCATTTACCCCCATGAAATGCACCGTGAAAAACAAAATAAACACTTTGAAAACATATACTTAAAAGGATTTCCACAAAATCATGAAAGACATACTAAATACCTTACTTAAAACAAAACCTTTAAAGACTTAATTCAAAGAACTCGGCTTCAGCCACCAATGAAACTCTAAAACGACCGCTAAAAGGACAACACCATGACCAACCCGCAACTAAAGATCGATAGAAACCTTCTCAATCTAGCCATGTCGCGTGTCCAAGGGGCTATGGCAGAAAGAAACCTGGCTCATGTGGGACTAAATGCGAAGAAGGGGCGATTATATGTGGCTGCAGCTGACTCAGCGTTAGCCATTTATAACGATTTCCCCTGTGATGTTATCAAGGAGGGAACCGTTTTTGTGGCAGCCAAGCTATTCTCAGACTTGGCCCGCGAATTACCGGACGGCCCCATTCAAATTGAAAGAGACCAATCCAATCTCAAAGTTAGTGCTGGCCCAAATAACGAATTCGTCATGAAGCTGCCTATTACAGATGACATCCAGTGGCGTGAGCAACCCGTGATCGAATATAACAATACTGCATCAGTACCCGTGGCAAAGCTGGCCTATATGATTGAACAGGTAGGATCGTGCGTCGCAACCGACTCTCCACGTAATTATGGGACAGTCGCTTATCTCCACAGGCCAGTCGCCGACAAGCAACATCTCAGACTTGTCGGCACCGACTCTTTTCGCCTTTCCTACTGCGACGTGCGGATTGATATGCCAGACGCCTTTTTGAAAACTGGTGTGAGCTTAACCAAAAGAGCGTTATCCGAATTGGCGCGTCTTGGTGCAGAGGGCTTTGAAACAGTGAAAATCAGCATTGCAGACGACCAAACGACACTTGTGGCCGAAGTTCCTAATTATCAGATCTTTGTCAGATTATCGGCGGTCAAGTACCCCAACTACACTTCCGTAATTCCGGATCTGCGACAACGTGGTGTTTTAATGAACACTAACCACATGAAGGGCGTTGCCCGCCGCGTTTTGCTCGCTTCGGATAAGAGTCGGGTTTTACAGTTGAGCTTTTCGGATGCTTCCCTTACCCTTAGTTCAAAGAACACAGCGAACTCGGAGTGCAAAGAACGTATCAGTCTCGAAGGTTACCACGGTACGAGGTGCGATATTGCCATTAACGGTAAGTACATCTCCGATATCGTAGGTGTAACGGGCGCCGAAAAGATGTCTTTGCAATTCAAAGACCCCGTTGAACCGATGGTATTGACGCCTTATGGTGAGCCAACAGACTGCACAACGCGGCACATTCTGGTTCCTATAACGGGTACGGCCGAGGCGAGATCCTAGAAGTTTCTTCTTGGAAGTGTCCTTTGGATGACGATCGATTGTATTGTCGGTGTATTGTCGGTGAATTGTTGGTGAATGGATGCTTACAGGGTTCGGCCCTAAATCTGGTTTTGGATCGTTACGTTCTCACAGAGACCTGAGGAGTTCATATGGCGGAAGTGGAAAATAGCAGCGTTAGTCACGACGAAACAACATACTCAGCCGACAACATTCAGGTCCTAGAAGGCCTTGAAGCTGTGCGCAAACGTCCAGGAATGTACATCGGCTCAACATCCATCGATGGCCTCCATCATCTTGTTTACGAAATCGTCGACAACTCGATCGACGAAGCCATGGGTGGTCACTGCTCCAAGATTGATGTCACCATTCACTTAGATAACAGCGTGTCTGTGCGCGACAACGGTCGTGGCATTCCCGTCGAAATTCACAAAAAAGACAATAAAAGTGCATTAGAAATCGTTATGACAGTCCTTCATGCCGGAGGGAAGTTTGATGATAAGGCCTTTGCCTTTTCCGGTGGTCTGCACGGCGTTGGCGCCTCCGTTGTCAATGCTCTTTCAGAGTGGTGCCGCGTAGAAGTTCGTCAAAACAGTAAAGTCCACATGCAAAGCTACAAGCGCGGTGTACCGGATGCTCAAATCGATGTGATCGGAACAACGCAATCACGCGGCACCATGACCCGTTTTAAACCTGATACGGAGATTTTCCCGGACACCAATTTTCATTTTGATACTCTTGCCAAAAGATTGCGCGAGTTGGCGTTTTTAAATCAAGGACTTGAAATCAATCTAAACGACGAACGTTCTGATCAAAAATCGCAATTCCTCTATGAAGGCGGTCTCACGTCTTTTTGCGAATTTCTTGTCAAAGGCAAAAATCCCCTTCACTCCAAACCAATGAACATCAAAGGACAGCAAAAAGACGGCGAAAAGGTCATGTTCGTCTTAGACTGTTCGCTGCAGTGGACGGATGCGTATACTGAAAGCTTCTTTTCCTACGTTAATAACATTAATACCGTTGAGGGAGGAAGCCACGTCACTGGACTTCGTGCAGCTTTGACTCGAGTTATAAACAACTTCGCGGAAAAAACAGGCGCTCTAAAACAGTTCAAAGAAGGCATCACAGGCGATGACATCAGAGAAGGTCTTTGTGGTGTCATCGCAGTGCGAGTTAAAAACCCGGAATTCCAAGGACAAACAAAAACAAAACTGGGCAACACTGAGGTTCGGCCGTGGGTTGAACAACTGGTTACAGACAAGCTTACGACTTACTTTGACGAAAATCCGGAAGTTGGTAAAAGAATCGTTGGAAAAATCATTGATGCCGCGCGAGCCAGACTTGCCGCGAAAAAAGCACGGGAACTCACCCGACGAAAAGGCGCTCTTGATTTTGCCGGCCTGCCGGGCAAGATGGCTGATTGCCAAGAAAAAGACCCCTCTTTATGCGAATTGTTTCTTGTCGAGGGTGATTCTGCGGGGGGGTCAGCAAAACAGGGACGAGATCGCAAAACTCAGGCCGTTCTTCCCTTGCGGGGCAAGATCTTGAATGTCGAAAAGGCCCGCTATGACAAAATGCTGTCAAGCCAGGAAATCAAACTCCTGATCCAAGCCATGGGAACTGGAATCGGCAAGGATGATTTTGACATCACCAAACTCCGCTACCATAAGATCATCTTGATGACTGACGCAGATGTTGACGGTGCACACATCAGAACACTTCTTTTGACGTTCTTTTTCCGTCAAATGCCGCAAATCATTGAACGCGGATATCTCTATATCGCTCAACCACCGCTGTTTAAGTACAAAAAAGGTAAAGTTGAACGCTACCTAAAAGATGACGCCGCTTTGTTAGACTTCTTAAGCGATGCTGGTATCAGTAATGTTGAGGTCAAGGACGCCCAGGGGCGTCACATAGACCGAAATGTACTCAAAGCGCTGATGTCCAAACTCCAAAGATACCTTCATCTTATGGATCTGGCATGTCGAAGACGTGCCCGCGGTGTCGTTGATTACATCATTCAGCATGATGATATTGGCCCGCAAAATCTTGCAAGCGAAGAGGCGGCAGCAGCTCTGGGCCAAAGACTGATAAACGAAATCAGGAGACACAATGAAAAGGCATTCGTTAACACGAGTGTGGTGTTTGACCAAGAGTACAGTCGTTACCGCTTAATGATCGAAACTAGGGAACGAGATATTCCTCAAACAAGTCAAATCGATGCGGCGTTTTTTACAAGCGGCGAAATTATCGAACTTAAAAGACTGCGTAAGCAAATGGACGAGATTGCTCAAGCACCGTTTAGTTGGACAAATCTTAAAAAGGCAAAAAAAGACGAGACCGATGAAGCAGCTGAAGGCGACGCAGATAGCTCCTTGCCCGCGGTACTGCGGACTCTTCAAGATCTCAAGGATTTTATTGTTCAAGAAGGGCGAAAAGGCGCCTACGTCCAACGCTACAAAGGTTTGGGTGAAATGAATCCAGATCAATTGGCTGACACGACCATGAAAGCTGATCAGCGCACACTTCTTCAGGTGGAGATTGAGGACGCTATGGAAGCGGATTCATTATTTTCTACATTGATGGGAGATGATGTGGATCCAAGACGTGAATTCATTCAACAAAATGCTCTTAACGTTAAAAATCTCGACATCTGAAATTGTCTTATTGAGCGTCAGTGAACGCAAAGGAACTTGATTATGGATCTGGCAAATAGCGTTATACCAATCAAGATCGAAGAGGAGATGCGCACAGCGTTTCTCGACTACTCCATGTCTGTTATTGTCTCAAGGGCCTTGCCTGACGTGCGGGACGGATTAAAACCCGTGCATCGCCGTATTCTTTTTGCGATGCATAACCTGAAAAACTATCACAATCGCCCGTACCTCAAAAGTGCTCGTGTCGTTGGCGAGGTGATAGGTCGATTCCATCCCCATGGTGATAGTCCAGTTTACGAAGCCATGGTGCGGCTTGCTCAGAGCTTTGCGATGCGCTACACGCTGATTGATGGTCAAGGTAACTTCGGCTCTATTGACGGCGATTCAGCGGCGGCCATGCGTTATACGGAATGTCGTCTCGAACAGGTCGCAGAATTATTACTAAGTGACATCGAAAAAGAAACGGTTGATTTTGGTCCTAACTACGACAACAAAGAGGAAGAGCCCTTAGTTCTTCCAACGCGCCTGCCGCAGCTCTTGGTGAACGGTGCAAGCGGTATTGCCGTTGGGATGGCAACCAATATTCCCCCTCACAATCTTGGTGAGGTGCTGGATGCATTGCTTGCGCTGATTGAAAATCCGTCGATTCGGATTGAAGAATTGATGACTTTTGTCAAAGGCCCAGATTTCCCGACCCGCGGGCAGATAGTCGGTATTTCCGGCATCAGAGAAGCCTTTACGACGGGAAGAGGTTCGGTGGTGATGCGGGCTCGCTCGCATGTAGAACAGGTGCCCAAATCTCAAGGCAAAGAGCAAATCATTGTTACGGAAATCCCTTACCAGGTAAATAAAGCAAGACTCATAGAGCGTATCGCTGAGCTTGTTCGAGAAAAGAAAATCGAGGGCATCACTGATCTTCGTGATGAATCAGCGGAAAACGATATTCGTATCGTGATTGAGCTGCGCAAGGGCGAGATACCAGATATCATTTTGAATAATCTCTATAAATTGACTCCGATGCAAACAAGCTTTGGCGTGAACGCCGTCGCGCTTGTTAACGGCGCTCCGCGTATTTTAAACCTCAAGCAGATGCTTGAGCAGTTCTACTTACATCGCCGCGAGGTGATCGTCAGAAGAACCGCCTATGACCTTCGTCAGGCTGAGGCGCGCGGACATATTTTACTTGGGTTGAAAATTGCGGTTGAAAATATCGACGAGGTTGTACGAACCATACGTGGCGCGGCAGATACAGAGGCCGCCCATCAAGACCTTGTGGCCCGCTTTAAGCTGTCTGACACACAGGCGAAAGCAATTCTCGAAATGCGGCTTTCTAAGCTGACTGGTCTAGAACGCGATAAAATTGTAGCCGAGTACAATGAAACGATGGCCCTCATTGCTGATTTGCAGGACATCTTGGCAACCCCGGCGCGGGTAACACAAATTATTAGAGACGATTTTACCGACCTTCGTCAGCGATTTGCTGATGAACGTAAAACGGAAATCATCCATGATGCAGCCGATGAACTGACCATGGAAAGCCTCGTCGCTGATGAGGAAGTGGCAGTCACCGTTTCCCAAGCTGGCTATATCAAGCGTACGCCTATTGTAGAAATCAGAGCCCAAAAGCGCGGAGGCAAGGGCAAAAGTGGCATGTTGACCAAAGAAGAGGATATGGTCAAAAGTCTGTTTATGACGACAAATCATCAGTCACTTCTTTGCTTTACAAACAATGGTCGCGTTTACGACATTAAAGTCTACCAAGTCCCAGAGCTGCCACTGCGCAGCAAAGGCAAGCATTTCGCAAACTTGATCAAATTGGAGGAAGGCGAGAAGGTTGTAAGCGTATTACCGGTCAAAGAATTCTCTGCTGGAAAATTTGTCGTCAGCGCGACCGCTCAAGGCTTCATCAAAAAAACCGAGCTCATGGCGTACGATAATATTAGATCGTCTGGGATCATCGGCCTCAAGCTAGAAGATAATGACCAATTGATTGGTTGTGCTATTTCAACTGGTAAGAGCGAAATCGTCATGGCGACCAAACAGGGCAAGGCGATTCGGTTCGGCGAGGATGAGATTCGCCCGATGGGCCGAAGTGCCAGAGGCGTTACAGGCATTCGATTTGGTGAGGAAGAGGATCAAGTCATCGGGCTCGAAGTGATTGATACCGAATCGACCATTTTGACGGTCTGTGAAAACGGTTACGGTAAACGTAGCCCTCTGGAAGAATATCGCACACAGACCCGTGGTGGTAAGGGAATTTATACCATCAAGCTGTCTGAGCGTAATGGTACTGTGGTTAGTATTCTTCAGGTTGCTGACGCCGATGACGTCATGCTTATGACGACTGGCGGAAAAATTGTGCGCTTTAATGTTCAAGAGCTTGGTGTCATTAGTCGACACACTCAGGGTGTACGGTTGATTAATGTCGAAGACGGTGAGACGGTGATCGGAGTGTGCAAGGTAGCTAAATTTGAAGGTGAGGACGTCGGTTGAATTGTCTGCGAAGCCAGAGCCTAAGGATGTGATCATTGTCGGGGGAGGCTTTGCCGGCCTGACGCTCGCATTAAGGCTTCTTGAGCGAAAGCAGCGCGTTCGAGTCTTATGCGATGAGAGTGACTTACTCGGAGCCTCCAAAGCAGCCCATGGCATCTCAACCATTAAAGGTATTCTCGAAAGTGATGATGCGACCTTTGGCTTAAAGCTTGAGGGGCATCGCGGATTTGAGGCATGGTTGGCTAGTATGGAATTCCTTGCTGACGTGAAGCGACCTCAAGATGTTTGGCAGACCGGCGCAACCGAAAAATTTCGTGATCTCCGACATTTTCAAAAGGAATTCGGTCGAATTTACCGCAGGGATTTTATTGGTGCCAAAAGAGTGGTACTTCGGGAGTTATGCACAGACGGCTTGGCAAGTACCTTATATCCCGGCGATTGGTGGGTTGATCCCGCTTACGTGTTATCTGTTTTACGCAAAGCTCTCGAAAATCTTGGTGGTCATATCACCGATGACCTCGTCGTCTCGGCCGTCTGCAATCACGAGCGGTTTCGGGTGACAGGCAAAAAAAACGTCTACTGCTGCGATGTTTTGGTATTGGCTTCAGGAGTTGGTACGGTTCATTTAGCGTCACACTTCGGCGTCACGATCCCAAAGCTTTTGGGTGTTGCCGGCCACAGTTTTACGTCGCCGCAGTCTCACCACAATGCATCGGAAATGCAGTCCATTGTGGTTAAAGGAACTCTCGGATTTGCTGGAACAAAAACCCACACTCATTGGGGATCTTCGAGCGAACCATCGGTGGAGATCACGGCAAGATCCTTTACAAATTTTGATTCTGCGAAAGGGGCTCGGCAAATCGCATTTCAATTATGGGAAGAGTTATTACCGCAAATTCCTGAGCCGCCGATAAGTGCGACGACGCCTCGATGGGGCGTGCGTGTTCGTACTCGTGACCGTCGCCCCGTGTGTGGGCGTTTGGTGATCCCAGTGCATCCGAACGCCCAGCTGTGGATCAATACAGCCTATTATAAAAGCGGCCTTATCTTGGGTTGGCTTTTAGCAAATGATTTGTCTGAGGAGATGTGCCGATCGTGGTCCTAGTTTGATTAGAAACGTTGAAGTCCCATGGAAGTCCACTGACTCGCACGCACAAGCCATCGTTCCCGATCAAAACTCTGCCATGAATCCATGCGCAGTGTGGCCCACAGTTTTTGCCCTGATGGGATCTTTGCTACAAGATCTGATGGAATCACAAGTCGTCCAGCGCCGGCATTTGCTGTGCATACAATTCCGGGAAATCCAGGAGCTCGTTGGACGGTCAAAGTCGTGACCGCCGTTTTTGGATCGCCATCGACAGCCCATGTAGCAACAACGGTTCCTCCACTGAGAATTTTGATGGTTGGAGGATCGATGTCGGCAAGGTCATCATCCAAGCCCTCGCTTTGTTGCGCGGCTGCAAAAATAGGTTTAGCGAGTAACGCTGGTTTGGCAAGTCGCAGTTGTCCAAATCCCTCAGCTGTTCTGGCAGTTACGGTCCATTCCGTGCTATCTAGTTGTGCCATGTTGAAAGATGAAGCGAGAGTAGAGGTGGCCACTCGAGTCAGTGTCGTGTTTATAAGACCACGAAATGTCGCACTTTGAATGAAAGTAGCTTTACGCGTGCCATTAAATCCCGGTTCCTTGCTATCTACGAGGGCACAGGTCGGTGACCCTATCTTAAGTAGCTCTGCAATAATATCCGACGGCGCTCGGCTATCCTCAATTGCTGTTAATTCCAGCCACTTAGCATCAAGATCAGTCAAAACAAGGTGAACTGTTTTTGCGTCTGCTGATGGCGGCACTTCTGCAATTTTAGTGAATCCGCCGATCGGCTCGGATGATTCTGCGGGCCATGTCTTCAGGTAAACTGTGATCAACTGATCTCGAGGAACGCCGGAGATCATTTCGCTAAATTTAGTCGACGACTTACCAGCGCAAGTCGTCAGCGCTTCTGGCTTAAATCCGGCTATGCTAGCTGATGGCTGAAAACCAACTTTGCACTGTGCTGCGACTCTCGTTTCAAAACCTAACGTTAGACTGGTGCCCGAGGCATCACGTTCAAGTATGATGGAGTCAGGCAAAACGATGGATCCTGGCGAATCTGATAGTCTTTTTGGAGGCAGTAATGGAGACATCAAGCGATCGCAGCCAACGCTTGTGACCGCCAGAGTCATGGCCATGATAAGCCAAAAAATATTCAACCAAAGCCCCCTAGATGAAGGTTGAAAAATCTACATATCAGGGACGCAAATCTGGGGTTCTGTTGCCCCAAAGTCATGCGAGCCGTGATATAGTTTAGCAAATATTGTTGAATATCGCATGATCGGCAAGGTCCCAAAATCCTGGAATAGATTTTCAAAAAGAGGAAAATTAACTTGTTAATCAGTAACATAGCACAAGGTCTGACCTATTTTCTAGCCATGCTGTTTGCATTAACGTTTCACGAAGCTGCCCACGCGTTTATGTCCCACATGCTTGGAGATGATTCGGCAAAAAGCATGGGACGTCTCAGTCTGAACCCAGCCGTGCATGTGGATATGTTGGGGACACTCGTCCTGCCCTTGGTTTGCTCCTTGTTTGGCGCCCCCTTTATTGGTTGGGCTAAGCCAGTCCCCTATGATGAGAGAAATTTCAAAAACCCTGTTCGTGATGCCATGTTGACGGCGTCGGCTGGGCCATTGTCGAACCTTCTAATGGGTTGTTTTTGCATGTTATTTGTGGTGATCCAAACAAGATTTCAATGGGCGATTTTTAGCGAGGGTTCGTTTTTTGCGCCGTTATTAAAGCTGGCGGCCGCGATGATTTATGTAAACGGTATGCTGGCATTTTTAAATCTCATACCTCTTCCACCCCTTGACGGGGCCACCATACTCAGAGCTTTTGTCAGCCGGGAGTTTTGGGAGCGCTATGAAAGCACCATCGGTCCTTATGGATTTTTTATATTCCTTTTCTTGGCATTCTCCGGTGGTTTATCTTGGATCAGTGGGCTAACCATGGTGTATGTGGGTGTTTTGGAAAGAGTTGCAAGCTTTCTGCTCCCCGTGCCCTAATTTCCGGGTGCGCCGTTATTAGTGGAGCGGATGGCCAACCAATCCCTTCGCCGACTCGTGACTTGACCGAATCCAGTGAAATTTTATAGCATATCGGTCCGATGAGTGTTTTACGTAACATGAGTCGGGTCCTCAAAAGATCCCCCCGAAACAATCCAATCTAAAGACGGAAAACTTATGCGTTCAAAGCAGCGTACCAAGTACATTTTTGTGACTGGCGGAGTGGTATCGTCACTGGGTAAGGGCATTGTCGCTGCCACGGCGGGAGCCCTTCTCGAGACTCGGGGTTTAAAAGTCGTTCTGACTAAGTGTGATCCATACATCAATATCGATCCAGGCACCATGAGTCCTCACCAGCACGGTGAGGTTTTCGTGACAGACGATGGTGCTGAAACGGATTTGGATATTGGTCACTATGAAAGATTCACCCATGCCACCTTGAGCCGGGCCAATAGTTTTTCGGCGGGTAAAGTATACGACACAGTCTTAAACAAGGAACGCAGAGGTGACTACCTTGGTGGCACAGTGCAGGTTATTCCACACATCACGGATCAGATTAAAGAATTTATTTTTAAAGCAAGCGAAGGCTCTGATATTTCGATCGTCGAGGTCGGAGGAACCGTCGGAGATATCGAAAGCCTTCCTTTCTTGGAGGCTATCAGACAAATCAGATATGACTTGGGCGACGCCAATTGCATGTTGGTGCATCTAACCCTGGTGCCATATATTGGTGCTGCAAAAGAACTTAAAACAAAACCTACACAGCACTCGGTGCGTGATCTTCGCCAAATCGGGCTACAGCCAGATATGCTTGTTTGCCGTAGCGACAGAAAAATACCGGCAGAACAACTCAAGAAAATTGCTCAGTTTTGCAATGTCAAGCAAGACCGGGTATTTGAGGCGCTAGATGCCGACAGCATCTACCGACTGCCAATGTTGATGAACGCCCAAGGATTTGATCAAGCCATCGTCGATGCGCTCAATATCTGGACCGGTGCTCCGGACCTCTCTGCGTGGAGGCGCATCGTTCAAAGCCTTGATCATCCTGAAGCGGAAGTTAAAATAGCCGTAGTTGGAAAATATACTGGCGTATTTGATAGCTACAAGTCCATCGACGAGAGTCTTGTGCATGCTGGTATTGCCAATAACGCGAAACTAAATGTGGAATATCTTGATGCTGATGAGATTAATCCCGCCACCGCCCCCACGCTATTGGCGAAATTTGACGGGATTTTAGTGCCTGGTGGTTTTGGATCCCGCGGCATCGAAGGTAAAATCAACGCCATCAAATATGCGAGAGAGCACGAAAAGCCATTTTTTGGCATCTGTTTGGGCATGCAGTTGGCTGCGGTTGAATTTGCGCGCCATGCTTTAGGAATCAGTCGCGCCCATAGCCAAGAGTTCGATTCTCAGTCGTCTGATCAAGTCATCCACCTTATGGAGAGCCAAAAATCAGTGACCGCCAAGGGTGGGACGATGAGGCTTGGAGCCTACCCTTGTCGTGTTTCGCCGTCGACAAAGGCTCATTTAGCGTACGGGTCTTTGGATATTAGCGAGAGACATCGTCATCGGTTTGAATTTAATAATGTTTACCGAGAAAAATTTATGGCCAACGGCATTGAGTTTTCTGGAGTTTCGCCTGACGGTCAATTGGTTGAAATCATGGAGCTTAAAGGTCACCCATGGTATGTGGCCTGTCAGTTTCATCCAGAACTTAAGAGTCGGCCTATGAAGGCACACCCATTGTTTCGTCAGTTTGTTGCGGCGGCCCTTGAAAAAAGAGGACGATCAAAATGACCAATCAGTTTATCGAGGCGGGTCGCGAAGCACTTTCCGTAGAGGCCGCTGCCTTGACCAAAGCCGCCGCAGCCCTTGGCTCAAGTTTTGAAAGCGCATGCAACATCATCTTGACCACAACGGGCAAGGTCGTCGTAACGGGCTTGGGCAAGTCAGGACATGTCGCAAGAAAAATCTCGGCGACATTTGCGAGCACGGGAACCCCCGCCATTTTCCTACATCCAGCTGAGGCGTTGCATGGGGACCTTGGTGTTGTGCAAAAACAAGATGTTTTACTGGCGATTGCCTTTGGTGGTGAAACCGAGGAGGTTTTGGCGGTCACGCGGCATGCAAAGCGTCTTGGAGTCCATGTGGTTGCCATAACAGGGAAACATCATTCCACACTCGCGCAGATGGCCGATGATGTGCTCGATGGATCTGTAGACAAGGAAGTTTGTCCCCATAACCTGGCTCCGACGGCGTCCACTACGGTAGCGTTGGGACTTGGAGATGCTATTGCCATGGCGGTCATGACTGCCAGAGGTTTCAGGCAGGAGGACTTTGCGGTTCTTCATCCATCTGGGGCGCTTGGGCGCCGCCTGGCTACTGTTCGTGACCTTATGAAATCAGTAGGTGACACTTTGCCGACAGTGTGCCGAGACAGTAAATTTGTGGATGTCCTTACGGAAATGACCAAGAGAAATTTTGGCATAGTTCCAGTGTTAGGTTCGACGGGCTCTTTAGAGGGAGCCATTTCTGATGGCGATATTCGTCGTACGCTGCTGCAACGGGGCGCTGAAGCGATTAGTTTAAAGGCATGTGAGTTTATGACAAAAAGTCCCAGGACCATACCCCCAGACCACCTTGCCATTGACGCCTTTAAGCGTATGGAGGACAGCCAAATCACCTCATTATTTGTTGTCGAGTCAGGCCGCCTTGTGGGGCTTGTGCGGATGCATGACCTTCTAGCTGCAAAAATTGTTTAGTCACAGAAGTGCAGTTAGAATAGTGGCGTTGAAACGAACAGACGCAAGGATTTAAGGCATGGGCAAATCGATATTTATCGCCGTCAGTCTTTTTTTGATGGGCCTGTCCGTATACGTCTATATGGGTCAGAAGCAGCCGAAGACTCAGGACAGCGGCAGCGTTCTTGCTGTCAAGGCGCGTTTGATTGGTTACGATGTTTATCGATACAAGGACGATCAGGTGGTCGCGCGTGCTAGCGGCAAGAAGGCAACATTTTTAGATCAAGGCCGTCTCATCTGTGAGGAGCGGATAAAAATGGTTCGTCGCCGCGCCGGCGCGCGAGAAGAGGTTGAAGCTAAATCGGCGGAGCTAAAGTTTCCGTCAGCGATGTTGTTCGCATCCAAAAACAATAACGCTGAGTCCGTAGACCTGCGAGGTGACGTAGAAATGATAAGGGGGCGTAGTCGATTTATCACTGACTGGATTCATTATTCAGACAAGTCCGGGGAGGCCTTTACGGATCAACCTGTACGCATTGAACAGGATGGTCAATTTATTGCCGCTGAACAAGGTATGACATACAATATGCGAACCGACTCCATAAGAATGCGTGGAGGCGTGTTTGGCTCGTTGCAGCCGGAGACTCTTGGGGCGTCGTCGGGCAAAGCCAAAAAACCAGGTAAAGGAAAATAGCGCCGATGAATTTGGCGAAACCGAAAAAACATCAAATCATTTTTTGCGCGATGATAAAAAATCTCTGTATCATGATGCTAATGTTTAGTTTTGCCGCCCGACTTCGCGCCGAGTTGGCTGAAGACACCGAAGAACTACGAGATCACAGTACTCCGCGGCCGAAGACCCAGTCGGAATCCTCCCCAGACGGGCTGAACGCTTCCCAAGTTCAAGACGGCAGACCAAAAACCGGCAAAACTCCAGCGGATCACAAAACTCCACAAAAACCAGGAAAAACACGCCCAGCGAGTGGGAGTATGGTGAAGTTTTGGAGTAAGAGCTTATCAGGTTTTCGCGATCAGGGTTCACTTTCCTTGGAGGAGGACGTAGTCGTCACTCAAGATGACGTTCGGATTGAAGCGGATAAGGCGACGATTTTTTTTGAGAGAGCAACGAACGAGGTCAAAGAGGTTCATGCTGTCGGGTCTGTTCGGTTTCAACGATTTGATCCGGAAACCGGCCAGCCCATACGGGCCGAGGGTAAAGAAGCCATTTTTGATAATGCTAAGCGCATGGTAACCATGAAGGGCGAACCGATTTTGTACCGGGGCGAAGATGTGGTTCGTGGGAAGGTCATCTACTATAATCTTACCACGGGTTGGGTGAAAGCCGACCGTGTTGAAGGAGTCATGCAGCCTGCCGTAAAAAAGACGGGGTTAAAGTGAACGAATCCTCCTACCATCATGTCGACCGCGCTGAGCTGGTTGCTGATCAGATCAGCAAGTCCTTTAAGAACAGGCAGGTCGTAAAATCTGTTAGTTTTAGGGTTCGTACGGGTGAGGTGGTTGGGCTTCTTGGGCCAAATGGTGCCGGAAAGACGACAAGTTTTTATATGGTTGTAGGCCTACTTCAACCACAGTCGGGTAAAATTTTAATGAATGAAACCGACATCACCAATTTGCCCATGCATGTGAGAGCGAAACGAGGAATCTCCTATCTACCACAAAACATGAGTATTTTCCGTCGGATGACCGTCGAAGATAATCTTCTGGCTGTCATGGAAATTTGTGGGGTGCCAAGGTCCAAGCGTGAGGAAAGATTGCAAGACCTCCTGAGCAAATTCCAGATTGGACACATTGCTCAGTCTCTCGGATCAGCCCTTTCAGGCGGAGAGCGCCGCCGCGTGGAGATTGCGCGGGCGCTTATCATTGAGCCGCGTTTTTTGCTTTTAGATGAACCTTTCGCCGGCATCGACCCAGTGACGGTGCACGAGATCCAGCAGATCATTTTGGCACTTAAAAATGACGGCCTGGGAGTGTTAATCACGGATCACAATGTGCGTGAAACTCTTGGTAGTTGTGACCGCGCCTATATTTTAGCGGGCGGTCAAATTATTGCCCACGGGCTACCAGATGAGGTGGCTCATAACAAGGCCGTTCGCGAAACCTATCTTGGCGAAAATTTCAAATTTTAGGCGCAAACCACCCAAGTTAGATTCGCGACTTTAAGACCGGCTACGATAATGATAGAATTCATGGGGCCGACAAGAAGGTCAAATCAGGGGCATTTCATCCCAACAGGCTGTGGGACGTAGGACGATAAATGGCAGCAAAACTTGGACAAAGTTTAACCATTGGCACCAATCTGGCGATGACGCCAGCATTACAGCAAGCGATCAAATTGCTGCAGCTTTCGAGGATTGAATTGGAGCAATTTGTGGAAACACAGATGGCCGAAAATCCGGTGTTAGAAGAGGTCGCTAGTGATGCTAATGATGATTATTCACCCATAGAGAAAGAATTTACCGAGTCTGAGGCGGTGAGTGGCCGCCTTGAAGAAGCCAGCTCTATCGTCGAAAAAGTCGACAAATCGAAAGATCAACAGGAGGTTGATTGGGAGCGGCTTTCAAATTATGAGGAGTCTCGTTATCAGGCATCAAGTGCCGGATCCAAGGGTCAGTCAGGTGATGACGAAACTCCAAACTATGAAAATATCGTGACCAAAGCGGCTACGTTGCAAGAATATGTCTTAGAACAAACCCGCGAGGTTGATTTCAACGAGGAAGAGCTTAAAATTGCCGTGCAAATTGCGGGCAATATTGACGATCGTGGCTACCTCACCATGGCCCTCGAAGAGCTCTGTCAAAAAGAGGGATTTGACCTGGAGATGGCCGAGGGCGTGCTGGACACCATTCAGCATTTTGATCCGCCAGGGGTGGCGGCGCGGGATTTGAGAGAGTGTCTGCTGGCGCAGTTAAAGCATTTTAAGTTGCGTAATGGTATCGTCGAGAAGATTATCCAAAATCATCTCCATGATCTCGAAAATAGAAATTATTCCGCTGTCGCTAAAAGCCTCGGGATCACACTGGAACAGGTGTATGCTAATGTGGGCGTTATTGCAGGCCTTGACCCCATTCCTGGGAGGCAGTTTGGGCCTGATGCTCCCCAGTATATCATACCGGATGTTTATGTTTTTAAACTGGGCGGCGAGTGGGTGGTTAGCATGAATGAGGACGGACTTCCCCGGCTCAAGGTGAGTCCGTTTTATAAGGACATGCTTAAAGATCAAAAAGCTTCACCAGGCAAAAAAAGCGAGGGTAAAGAGTATCTCGATGAGCGCATGAAAAGTGCCAAGTGGATTATTAAAAGCATGGAGCAGAGGCAGCGCACGATTCACAGGGTTACGGAAAAAATCCTTGAGAAGCAAAAAGATTTTTTTGAGTATGGCATCCAGTATTTAAGACCAATGGTTCTGCGTGATATCGCCGATGCCTTGGAGTTGCATGAATCAACGATCAGCCGTGTCACGACCAACAAATACGTCCATACTCCGCGCGGCATCTTTGAATTAAAATTTTTCTTCAACAGCGCCATCGGCAAGACTGATGGCGAAAGCGTGGCCAACGAAGCCGTAAAAAGTCGCATCGCTGAGATTATAAAGGCTGAGGACGCGAATAAACCACTATCGGACGAACAAATCAAAGACATGCTGACTAATGAGAGCATGGAAATCAGCCGCCGCACGGTGGCAAAATACCGGGAACAATTAGGCATCTTGCCTAGTAATAGAAGACGAAAGCCATTTTAGCAATGACAAGCCCAAGAGTTGTGATCATCACGGGTTTGTCTGGATCAGGACTTTCCACGGCGATACATACGCTGCAAGATAGTGGCTTTTATTGCATCGATAATCTTCCCATAGAGTTGCTGTGGGATACCATCGGCTTGATTGACTCAGGAGATATTAAGGTCCATGCGGGATATGCATTCGGCATGGACATCAGGAATGAGCACTTTGCCGCGAAATTTCCAAAAATCAAAAAGGAATTAAGCCACCGCGTCGATCTTGATGTCGTGTTCATTCGGGCAGATCACAAAGTCCTTGAAGATCGTTTTACGACGGCAAGGCGCAGGCATCCCTTGGCTCACCTTCTTACGTCACTCAAAGAGCAGATTTCTCGAGAAGATGAACTGTTGACGCCAGTCGAAATGGCTGCCGACACCGTCATTGACACCAGTTTTCTCAAGCCACGCCAACTTGGCCAAGCCCTCGAGGCCCGCATTGCGCGTGATGGTCAGTCATTACGACAGTTGCAGGTGGTGCTGATCAGCTTTGGATTTAAACATCAGGGCATTACAGGGGTGGAGGCCACACATGATATTAGGTTTTTGCCAAATCCATTTTTTGAGCCGCAGCTTAAAAGCAAATCTGGCCTTGACCAAGATGTGCAGGGCTATGTCTTAAAAAGCCCAGACGCGCAGGCCTTTTTGAAAATGCTTATGGACCTTTACCGCTTCTCTCTGCCTAAGTATCTGGCTGAGGGTCGGCATTTTATTCGAATTGCCGTTGGCTGCACCGGGGGCCGGCATCGCAGCGTGACATTTGTCGAGCAAATGGCGCGAGATCTCCGCGAAAATCCCGTACCGGGGGTCACTGTTTCAGTGGTCCATAGAGACATCTTGCATAAAGACTCAGAACGCTGATTTTTCCTGTAAAATACCATGCAAATCGCTATGATTAGGGTCTCATTATTTTTGCATGGAGATGGCATTTATGACAGATATGCTCGCAACATTCAAAAGCCACCGGCCATTTAAGGATCGACATCTCGGCCCAAACGAAGCAGAAACTTCAGCCATGCTTCGGGCTGTTGGCTCGGAGTCACTGGAGGCACTTGCTGGTAAGGCCGTCCCACGTGGGATCCGCTTGGAGCGAGATCTTTGTTTGCCTGCTCCAGCCACCGAGCAGCAAGCGTTACAGGAACTGAAAGATATCGCCCGCCGCAACGAGATTTGGCGAAGCTATATTGGAGCGGGTTACCATGGCACGATTGTGCCACCTGTCATCCAGCGCAATATTCTCGAAAATCCGGGCTGGTACACTCAGTATACGCCCTATCAGGCCGAAATCAGTCAGGGCCGACTTGAAGCTTTGCTCAATTTTCAAACCATGATCTCGGAATTGACCGGCTTGCCGGTCGCCAACGCAAGTCTGCTTGATGAAGCCACGGCGGCTGCTGAAGCGATGATGATGAGCTTTGCCGCGCGTAAGGATATGCAAAGCACCAGGTATTTTGTGGCCGATCATTGCCACCCGCAAGTGGTTGATCTTGTAAGAACCAGGGCAGAACCCGTAGGTGTGACGGTCATGATCGGTGATGTCACGTCGTTTAAGCCAGATAAAAGTTATTTTGGCGCGCTTCTTCAATATCCGGCAACCGGGGGTGGGTTGATCGATTACCGCAAGATTGTGGGTGGTCTTAAGACTTCAGATCTGATTGTCACAATGGGCTGTGACATTTTGGGCTTGCTGTTGCTGGAATCACCAGCCACTTTGGGCGCTGACATCGCTATCGGCAGTGCCCAGCGTTTTGGAGTTCCCATGGGTTTTGGTGGGCCACATGCAGGGTTTTTAGCCGTCAGTGACGAGCAAAAGCGGCGTCTTCCCGGCCGTTTAGTGGGCGTCTCTAAGGACAAAGAAGGCCGCAATGCGATTCGTTTAGCGCTGCAAACCAGAGAGCAGCATATTCGCCGCGAAAAGGCTACGAGTAACATTTGTACGGCACAGGCTCTGCTAGCAAATATGGCGAGCATGTATGCCTGCTATCACGGGCCAGAGGGTCTCAAGGAGATTGCTCAGCGCGTTCACGCAGGCGCAGCGATTTTTGCAGCGGGGCTTCGCAAGGCGGGATTTACGCTCGCCAGTGAGAGTTTTTTTGATACGGTCATGATCAATGTAGACGACCCTAAGAAACAGTCCATCATCAAGGTCGCTGCGGCAAAGAAAATTAATTTAAGAGTGGATCTGCCCGGCGCGCTGTGTGTTAGCTTTGACGAGACTGTGAGCTGGGAAGACCTCGGAGATCTTCTGTCAGTTTTTGGCGTGAAAGACACCATAGAACAACTTGCCAAAGTTTCCGCATCGGCCATCCCATCAGACTTGATACGCAAGTCTGTCACGCTCAAAAGTCCAGTCTTTAGCCGCTTTCGAAGCGAAACCGATCTCATGCGCTACATTCGAAGTCTTGAGGCCAAGGATCTTTCGCTGACGACGAGTATGATTCCACTCGGCTCCTGCACTATGAAACTTAACGCTGCTGCCGAGCTTTATCCAGTGACTTGGCCTGAATTCGGTGCGCTGCACCCGTTTGCCCCCTCTGAGCAGGCGAAGGGCTATCATGAAATGTTCTCCCAACTAGAGACCTGGCTGGCTGAAATCACTGGTTTTCACGCGGTGAGCCTTCAACCAAACAGTGGTAGCCAAGGTGAGTATGCTGGTTTATTAACGATCCGTGCCTACCTGAAATCCATCGGGCAGGGCCATCGCAATACTTGCCTGATTCCACAATCAGCACATGGAACAAACCCCGCAAGCGCTGCTTTGGCTGGAATGAAAATTGTCATTATCGGTTGTGATGATGACGGCAATATCGATATTGCTGATCTTCAGGCTAAAGCTCAGGAACATAGCGCCCATCTTGCGGCTCTTATGGTCACCTACCCTTCAACACACGGCGTATTTGAGGAGGGTATTCGTGAGGTGTGTGACATCATTCATCGTCACGGTGGTCAGGTTTATATGGATGGCGCCAACATGAATGCGCAAGTTGGGCTTTGTCGGCCTGGAGATTTTGGTCCAGACGTTTGCCATTTGAATCTGCATAAAACTTTTTGTATTCCCCATGGCGGTGGCGGCCCTGGCATGGGACCCATTGGAGTGGCCAAGCACCTAGCGCCGTTTTTGCCTGGACATGCTCTGGTGAAGACGGGAGGCTCTCATGCGATATCGGCAGTGTCGGCGGCGCCTTTTGGAAGTGCAAGTATCCTGCCGATTTCCTGGATGTACATTAGAATGATGGGTAGCGAGGGTCTTAAGGCTGCAACTATGACGGCCATATTGAATGCGAATTATATGGCTCAGCGTCTAAATCCTTATTTCCCCGTACTTTACAAGGGGCGTTCTGGGCTGGTCGCCCATGAGTGTATTGTCGATGTTCGAAGTTTCAAGGCCGCAAGTGGTATTGACGTTGAGGATATCGCCAAACGACTTATGGACTTCGGATTTCATGCGCCAACCGTATCGTTTCCCGTGGCCAACACTCTCATGATAGAGCCAACAGAAAGCGAATCTCAAGCTGAGTTAGACCGCTTTTGTGATGCAATGATTGCGATCAGAAGGGAGATTGACGAGATTGCCTCCGGCAAGATGGATAAAGTTAATAACCCACTTAAAAACGCCCCGCACACGGCTAAGGCTGTGATTCAGGATGCCTGGGACCGCCCCTATTCAAGGGAAATCGCCGCATTTCCGGCGTCTTGGGTAAAAGAAAGAAAATTCTGGCCCGCGGTTGCAAGAATCGATAATGCCTATGGGGACCGCAATCTCGTGTGTGTTTGCCCGGACATTTCAGAGTACAGCACCCCCTGAGAAAAACGGCTTTCGAAGGAGCACATCAAAAAATTGATGTGCTCCCTGGCGGATTCATTCGAAACAACAGATCACTCGTTTCTCTATTCTTTCGTAAAGGCTTCGTAGCTTTTTGCATCCATGAGAGAGGCTGCGTCGGATGGATTGGCCATCTCAATACGCACGAGCCATCCATTCTTGTAAGCATCAGACTGCAAACTCTCAGGAGAACTTTTCACGGAAGCATTGACCTCCACGACCTTGCCGGAGACCGGCATATAAAGGTCACTCACCGTTTTTGTGGACTCAATAGTGCCAAAAGAATCACCAGCTTTATAGGAGCCCCCTGCGGCTGGAAGATCAATATGGACGATGTCTCCAAGTTGCTCAATCGCGTAGGCCGTAACTCCGACCGTGCCCTTGGCGCCTTGAATATCGATCCACTCATGATCTTTTGTGTACTTAAAATTTGTTGGAAATTCCATCTGACTCACTCCTCACGAATTTATGATTGGCTAATCTTTGACTGCTGATTGACTGCTGATTGACTAACGATTGACGGATTATTGACACAGGGTTTCACGCTTAGGGTGCAAAGGTTTATGAAGAACGGAGCGCGTTACGATTTTGTTTTTGCGGCATACAGCGGCCTTTTGACCACCTGGGCAACCTTGCGTGTGCCGCGGATGTCAATGGTGATCTCATCTCCCTCTTTGATACGACTCGACAGAAGCGCCATACCTCCAGCCCCACCAACGGAGGGAAGAACAGAGCCGCTAGTCACCGCGCCAATAAGCTTTTCGCCATTGTGATCACTCTTGTAGACAGGCATGCCATGCCGAGGAATACCATCTTGCATCATCTTGAAAGCATAAATCTGCCGTTCGGGCCCTTTGGCTTTTTGTTCGACGAGCTTGGATTTGCCAATAAAATCAGCCTTGTCAAGTTTTGTCGCCCATCCAATGCCAGCCTCAAGCGGTGTCACCTGATCATTCATATCTTGGCCATACAAAAGATAGCAGGCCTCAAGTCTTAACGTATCACGTGCTCCGAGGCCGATGGGTCTTACGCCATGGGTGGTCGACAGTTCAAGAAGTCCCATCCAGAGTCGTTCGGCGATATCGACAGGAACATAGAGCTCATAGCCGTGTTCCCCTGTGTATCCCGTTCTTGCGATCAAAGTTTCTTTGCCAAAGATCGTCGCTCTCATAATGTTGGTATAGGCTAAAGTCTTTAAGACGTTTTGATCAGATGAATTTAATATCGCTGTAACAACGCCCAGTGAATTTGGTCCTTGAACGGCGATCTGTGCCCAAAGGTCAGATTCATGAGTGACTTGAACATCACATCCGGCCGCCTTCTCGGTAAACCAAGCGAAGTCTTTGTCACGGTTAGAGGCATTGACACAAACAAAGTATTCGTTATCTGCAAGGCGGTAAATGATGAGATCATCGATCATCCCACCGGCGTCGTTGAGGATGGCGCTATATTGCCCACCGCCGACTTTGAGTTTGCCAATGTCATTAATGGTGAGCCACTGAAGATAGGCCAAAGCTCCAGGGCCCTTGACGCGGATCTCTCCCATGTGACTCACATCAAAAATGCCACAGGCTTCGCGAACGGTCTTGTGCTCGCCAAGCACGCTATCGTAACTGACAGGCATCATCCACCCACCAAACGGGACCATCCGAGCCCCACGCGTCTGGTGGGCGGAAAATAAAGGTGTTTTTAAGGGTACATTTGCAACATTTGTCACGAGAAGACTCCTGATGGGGATCAGCAAAACCAATAAGACACTGAATCAATACAGGACTTTAGGTCATGGGCCCCTAGAGTGTCAACGAACCATACAGTGTCTAAACCTATAACAGCCCAGACCATCTATAACTCACGGAGATTACAGCGGTTACATCTTGGAAGCAACGTTGCAGCAAAGATATTTGAGTGAGTGTTTGGTCGGAAGTGATCAACGCTTTATGGAAGCTGACCGTGGTTGTTAATGGTTACGTCTGACGCTGATGCTGTGGGAGTTGTATGTTAAAGGTCAAATCAATCTGTAATCGTAGACGTGATTTAATCGTCTTCATGGCACTTGCCGGATTCATGTTGGCAGGCATCAGCGAAGCGGCTAGTGTTTATAGCTGTTCGGGCAATGGTGAGCGCTGCATTGTTCGAGTTGAGGATGGTATGGTTGGTGATCAGGTGAAAATCCTTGATGAAAAAGCCCGACCTATCGCTGGCGGCCGGATCATAAAACGCCGCGGGAATTTCGCGGTGGTCACTGTGGCAAACGCGACACAAGCCGTACGCAAGGGCTATCCCGTTATTGTTAACATCGACAGCCGCTCTAGTAGTCTTCAATGGGCGGCATCATTCACCAATCAGGAATAAACATAGCAGCCGACTCTTTGTCGGTTGTTTTGATCACGTTAAATGAAGAATTCAATCTATCGGCCCTGCTTCCGGATATTCCGAAGGGGGCTGAAATTATTGTTGTTGATAGCGGCAGTCAGGATCAGACAAAAGACGTGGCCGCTAGATTTGGCGCCCATGTCGAGTTCAGACCATTTGATCATTATGCCAATCAAAAAAACCACGCGCTGTCGTTGGCACAACGTCCGTGGACTTTGGTTTTAGATGCTGACGAACGTCCAGACAGTGTGCTTTGGGAACAGATTATTCAGGCTGTAGCAGACAATCAACCCAAGGCTTTTAGACTTTGCCGCAGACTAGTTTTTGCAGGTCGTAAAATGCGATTTGGCCGAACAAAGGACCATGTTGCCCGCCTTTTTCCGACTGGAGCCGTGTATTACAGTCACGAAATACATGAATCGGTTTGTTTTAAATCTCCAATACGGCAGTCTGATCTGCGGGGCGTCCTGTGGCATTTTAGTTACAGGGATCTGTCAGATTATTTTGTGAAATTTAACCGCTACACCACGTTAGTGGCAAAGGCCCGCATTACAAGCCAAGCGGGGCTTCCATCCAAGTTTCTTCTGGCTGCAAGGTTGCCTGTGGATTTTTGTGTGAGGTACTTTGTACGAGCCGGATTTCTTGATGGTTGGCCGGGACTGGTGTGGGCTTTGCTTGGAAGTTTTTATGGTTTCATGAAATATGCCAAGGCTTTGGAAATGAAAGCACAGTCGCATCAATGAAGATTTGGCATTTGATTTCAAATCGATGGAATAGTGCTATCAGTGAGTATGCAATCAGCGCTGCCCGCGCGACCATGGCCATGGGTGCTGATATTGTGGTGACACCGCTCGCTGGCAGCCCGGTTGAGCAGCGTATTTTGGCGCTTGGTATGAAATCAGGAAGCATTGAGCATTTTGGTCCAGCCAAAATTCCGCAGCTATCGGCGGCAGCGAGAAAAATAAATCCTGACATGATCATCACCTATGGCGGTCCAGAGACGACGGCCGCACATTTTTTTAAGGGGCGCTCTCGGTTGATCAGGTTTTATGGTTATCAAGTGGGTGATTTCGGGCCCATGGCCTCGCTCGCTAAAAAAATGGGACATCTGCGGGTTGATCAGATGATCACACCAGCAGATATCATCACAAAGGCACTTGAGGCCGTCATGTCTTGCCCAGTGAACACCGTAGTGCTTGGTTGCGATGAAAACCTTTTTAAGCCAATCGATTTGATCAGAGAAGACCGACCAAGTTTGATGATTTTTGGCCGCCTTGATCCTGTGAAAGGTCACCGCGAGTTTTTACCCATTTTTGCGCACATACTGCGAACCTGGCCGGAACAACATAAGCTACCAAAACTCAAAATCGTCGGGCTTCCAGCGAACTTGTCCGCAACCCATGTTATAAACGCAGCCCAAGCAATGAGTCTGCCCGCAGATTCTTTAGAAATCATTTGTGAGCGCGTGGCTGACGTCGCCCAAACCTTGTCCTCAGCCACAGTTGGCGTTGTGTCAAGCCTTGGCAGCGAGGCCATCTGCCGCGTGGCAGAGGAGTTTTTACTGTGCGGAACCCCGGTTGTCACGACGACCGCGGGCGCTCTGCCAGAGCTTTTTAAGCATCAAAACTTTGGACAAGTCTACTCGTCAGAAGACGTGGCTGCCGCCGCATCGCAGATTTCTAAGATCTTACAAGCCTCCAGTCTGGAAACCTTTGCTGTTCGCTGCGAAAGAGCCCGCATGGCTCGTGATGATTTCTCCCTAGAGGCCATGACCAAGTCACTGAAGATCGTTATGAGTCGTCTAGACTCATAGCCTTATGACTTGCTAAGGATTAAGACAGCAGATTTAAGTGGGGACAGTCGGGTGTCCCCATTAAACCATTAAACTCCAAGCCACTTGCGAGGCTTTGAGCCATCGGCTTTTGCCACCAGAGACTTCGCCTCCATGGCTTCGACAATTCTTGCGGCGCGGTTGTACCCAATCTGAAGATGGCGTTGCAAAAAG
>JBILMN010000049.1:0-17955 GCA_044375465.1 Oligoflexales bacterium
CTTCCCACCCCAGAGAGTTGAAATCCAGTTAAAGATCTTAACCCCTGTCGGGACCGCAATCAGCATCGTGGCAGCCGAGAACAACGCCGTGGCCCAAACACCTAGGCCCGTTGTGAACATATGGTGGGCCCATACGGCAAATCCGAGAAAACCAATAGCACAGGTGGAGTACACCATCACTGTGTAACCAAAAAGAGGCTTACGGGCTGAGGTTGCCAGGATTTCAGAAACGATCCCCATGGCGGGGAGAATCAAGATATAAACTTCAGGGTGACCAAAGATCCAAAACAAATGCTGCCACATCACCACCTGGCCACCAAGTCCGGGGTTAAAAAACCCAGTCCCATAGGTCCGGTCAAAGGTGAGCATCACCAGCGCGACTGTGATCACCGGCAACGAGAGAATTAACAACACCTGAGTTACGAGGGTTGCCCAGATGAATAGCGGCATCTTCAGCAGGGTCATGCCTTTGCAACGCATGTTGATGATGGTGACAAAAAAGTTAATGGAAGCGATCAACGATGCCAGACCAACCACCTGAATTCCCAGGACCCAGAAATCAACCGAGTGGGTAGGGTTAAATTGTTTTTCGGTCAAATTCGCGTAAGCAAACCACCCCATGGCTGGAATCTGCTGAACTAGATAGCTGGCGTTTAACAGCAAAGCCCCAAAAAGAAATATCCAAAATGAGAGGGCATTGAGTCGAGGGAACGCCACGTCAGGAGCGCCGATCATGAGCGGCACCAGGTAGTTAAAAAACGCCGCAGACAGAGGCATCACAACCAAGAAAATCATGGTCGTGCCATGCATGGTGACAAGCCCGTTATAAAGCTCCCCGGTGACAAACGTGTTATTCGGCACCAATAATTGTGTCCGCATCAGCAACGCATCAATACCTGCGATAATCAAGAACGCAAGCGACGCCAGCGCATACATAATACCAATGCGTTTGTGGTCCACAGTGGTTAACCAACTAATGATGCCGGTTTTGGGAAGGTTCTTTGCCATGGTTTGTCTATGTCCTTATTGGGAATCTCGAAATTTCAAATCGCAAAAAAATTAAAGTGCTCGGTTTGGGTACTCAGTATTGCTTAATGGTTGACAAACGCAGATAAGATGACACCTGCGCAATCTCTTGTTCCGTCAGTCCAAGATTTGGCATTAAAGCTCCTGGCTTGATGGACGCAGGATCGCGGAGCCAATGGGCCAAGTTCTCATTGGTATTGAGCCGCGTGCCAGCGGCCAGATACTTACGACTGCCAAAGTTGGTCAAATTAGGACCGATCTTCTCGCCAGGGATTTGTTCGCTCGGAGTTCCAGTGATCACGTGGCATGCCTGACATCGGGCAAAAACTTGTTCGCCCTCTTTCGCCAACGCTGTTTCAACTTTCGGTGGTGTGTTAACATTTTGAGTCCAACGATCAAATTCAGCCTTGGAGTGAATGACCACATTGAAGCGCATCAGAGCATGAGACGCTCCACACAGTTCCACACACTGCCCCTGATACATCTCGCCACCAATTTTCCCGGCATCGGCCAATGCGGGCGTGACAATATTCAAATGGTTTGTGCGGGCCGGAATCCCGTCTTTGATGAAGGTGGGCATGGCGTCAACTTTGCCGCCAAATTTTGGAATCCAGAAGGCATGGATCACGTCAGCCGACCAGATCGTGAAATGCACCGGGGTGTTTTCGGGAAGGTGAAGTTCGTTGGCTGTAACGATCTTGCCGTTTTGTGGGTAGCGAAACTCCCACCACCACTGATGGCCAATCGCCTCAATCTCAAGTGAATTTTCTGCTTTGTGCGCATGCTTAAACAAAACTCGCCAGGTTGGCACCGCGATAAACAGCAGCAACACCACGGGGATCACCGTCCAAAGCACTTCGAGAGTAGCGTTGCCATGAAATTGCTTGGGCGGAGAATCATCGCCCGGTTTTTGCTTGAATTTGACCAGGGTCAAAACCAGCGGGATCGCCACCGCAATAAACACGAAGGTCACAATAACTGTCGTGATTCCGTAAACACTATTAATGTCCCGGCTCCACTCTGTCAGACCTGAAATCGTGTTCATGGGCGTGTTCCAGTCGACATCAAAGAACTTGTACTTGCCTTCATCAAAAGCTGGTAACTGCATGCATGACACCTGTTGTGAGTGCGTTGAACAACATCGAACTTCGTTTTTTGCGGACAACGCTGGGTCGCCTTGTGACCGACAAAAAATTGAGACCTGAAATCTATCGCCCGCTTTGGTCTATAGTCAAGAATTGTCTCAAAGTTTCACAGGGATCGCAACTTGGGTTGATGACTTTCCGTGCACAAAATCGAGCCGCACCAACCACTCCCCTGCCATGTGAAATTTCACCCCCGCAACCATAGACTCAGTGGCACTGGCTGCTTTGATTTTAGGCCGTGTCACCATACCATGATGATGATCCGGCATGGTGGCATCCCAGCGCTTCAGCGCAAAATCTCTGAGCCACGCGGCTTCTGGGGCTTTACCGACCCATTTAATCGACACCAGCATGCACAAGGTTTGCCCCGCTGCAAGCGGCACCGGCTTTTGACACTGCGGGTCACGGGTCATCAGGGACACGTCAAAAGAAACACCATCAAGATCCACCCTTTTGGTTAAATCTTGAGCACACCACGCGCCATTGGCAAAACTTATCACCATGAAAAAGTTCAAAAAAGAACACGCCGCCACCTCCCGCAAAGAACGTCGCGCCCCCAAAAACGCCCTATTCTTAGGCATTATAGAAATCTTGTGATGCATACTCTGACCTCAACGCCCCAATGAAATTTGTTAAATATGTCCAACGGTATATCCAACGGTATATCCATCGGTATGATGGATCACTCTGAGAAAGTCAATCTCAGGACCGTCACCCTGAGTGTTACGAAGGTAGGCGGTGGGTCATGTAACGAGACATTTTGTCCAGAGACATTTTGTCCAGAGACATTTTGTACAGAGCCTAGAGTCTAGCCCTTCACAATAGCATGGTGGATGCGCGGGGATCGCTGCTATGATTTGCCGGCTCAAAAGAGCTTCAGGGGGGGTCTATGGTGCCAGTGACGTCAACCAAACCAAAATTCATCTATGCACTGCTGCTGCGCTGCCCACACTGCGGTAAAACGCCGCTGCTGCGCCAAGGCCATCTTGTTGATTTCGACAAAGGCTGCGAACCCTGCGGGTATCGCTATGAGCGGGAGATCGGCTATTTTTCGGGTGCATCATGGATGATGAATTACACATTCGCCGCACTGATCGCCATGGCTGCGGGCGGGTATATGGTTTGGCAACACAGCGATGCCGGCGATCTGGTGGTCGCAGGTGTTCCTGCTGCTTTCGGCGGAGTCGCCGCATTGATTTTCATTCCATGGGGTCGCTCCTTGTGGATGTGGATTGATCATATTTTTCATCCGCTCAGCGACGAAGACCGCCTTCACAAGCCACAGACTCAGCTACAGACTAACGCAGAGACTGGCCCATGAAACGGTCACGGCGCGTCACACCGTATTTACTCGCCCTCATTGCGGCGCTGTCCGTTGGCGCCTACATGTTCATGCGTTCGGGAAACTTCTGGTCTGACAAACGCGTCTTGCCACGCGGAAATCTCTCCGACGAAGAGCTTCGCGGCGTCATCAAAGGGATGCGTCTCCGCCACCCAAAACCGCAGCAAACAAACCCGTCGTCCGATGCCGAGCGAAAGGCTTTGGTCGCTCTTGGCGCAAAATTATTCTTTGATCCCGGATTTAGCAGCAATAGCCGCGTATCCTGTGCGACCTGTCATCAACCCGACAAATCGTTCACCGATGGCTTAGGGACCGCTGAGGGTTTGACGAAAACCAGTATGAATACGCCCACACTGATCAATGCCTATGCCGGTCATTGGTTTTTTTGGAATGGTCGTGCCGATTCTTTAGAGGCTCAGGCGATGGGTCCCGTCGAAAATCCCAAGGAACATGGTTTTTCGCGGGTGCAAGTGGCCCACCGCGTCAGCAGCATTTACCGATCAGACTATGAAAAAATCTTCGGCCGATTGCCGCTGACACTCCCAGCCGCTTCAACACCGCCGCCGGCAATCCGCCCTCCAGTTGTCTCCGAGCAGGTCGCCGCATACGCACTGGCGACCTTAGGCCAACCACAATTTTTGAAGAAAATTTTGCGCACAGCCCAGTCCCAGAGCGAACAGCCAGTGGAGACTCTTCGCCGCATGAGTGCGGGGACTGATGAATCCGACACCGCATTTGACAAGCTTGAGGACTCCGTCAAAAACGAGGTGAATCAGGTGTTCGTCAATTTTACCCGTGCCATTGCCGCCTTTGAGCGGACCATCAAAAGTGGCGACACGCCTTTTGATCTTTTTGCAGACCGTCTTGAACAGCAAGCGACATTAGCGGCCGCCTTGGGTGGGGGATTTGGCGAAAAGGAATTGCGTGGCCTTCGTCTGTTCACAGGGCGTGGTGGGTGCACCCTCTGTCATGCGGGACCGCGGTTTACGGATGAACAATTCCACAATATCGGACTTTCAGCCACCAGCGCTGAAAGCGTCGATCTTGGTCGAGCTCAAGGGATGCTATTAGCCAAGGCTGATATTTTTAATTGCCATGGCTCTTACCTGAAACAAGAGGTTGCGAGCGAATCTTGTCTTGAGCTGCAGTACCTTGAGACTGAGAGCGCAGAGGCGGTGGGCGCTTTCAAAACGCCCACTCTCCGCAACCTCAAGTTCACCGCACCGTATGGACATGACGGACGGTTTGCGACGCTGATGGATATTCTTCAGCACTACAATCACCTTGGCGTCAAGCCAGCTGTAGGGCATATTGAAGACTCATTGCTTCCCCTTGAATTGACCAATGACGAGCTTCACGATCTGGAGTCTTTTATGATGTCTTTAAATAGTCATGACGTAACGTTTGACAGAGGAGAGCCATGATCAAGACGTATCGATGGCCATCATGGCTTCTCTGCAGCAGCCTCGTAGGTCTATGGATCTTCGGCCCATCCGCTGGCGCACGGGCGCAGCGGGGTGAAATCAATCCAGCAAAACCATCGGCTCTCGCCAGTCCAAGCCAGGGTTTTCCAGGATTTTTTGATACCAATGTAGCTGCGAAAGGATCACTCGTGGTTGAGTGGCCACCAGTGATCCTGCCATTAATTCCGATGCCAAGCATCGCGGTCGATTACGGCGTATCGGAGACTTTAACTGTCGGAACCAATGCTTTGGTGTCAACACTGCCATGGCTATTCGGGGCCCGCGGTATCTCCCTGAAAGTACGCACGCTGATCGCCGGTGATGAATCCATGCAATCAGCGGCGACGTTTTACGGCGCCTACATTGGATCCAAAGCTCTCAATGTTTCGTGGCAGATGGTCACCTCAAACAACTCCTGGAAGCTTGCGCCGCGGCATATTGTCAGTGGCCAGGCCATGCTTTTGAATTTTGGTATTGCCACCGGCTCTGAGTCCGACTTGGACTACACGAACATCCGTCTCACCAATGTGGGCCTTGGTGCCGGCTATCAATTTATTTTCAGTGATACGGTGGCCATCTCTGCACATACACTGGCCCCCGTCTATACCAACCTCGAAGCCGATAGCGTAGCAGCCAATCTGAATATGAATCTGGACGCTCGCAGCGGACAGATTCTATGGGCGCTTGGGCGTGCCTCCCTTGATATCAGAAGAGATGATTGGATTTACAGTATGGGCGGTCTTTACATGCACGGCTTACAGCCTGGTGTCAAACCATGGTTCAGTGCCGCAACGAGGTGGTAACATGAAATCATCAAGTCGATTGATACGAGTCTTTACCATAGCCTCTGCAGTCATCGCCTGCAGCGCCGCCTGCAGCGTGCAAAAATACTCCATGTCTGCGCCCTACAAAGCAGTGGTGCTTGCATTCACGGGAACTGATAGCCAGGGTAAAGCGCTCTATGCCCTCACAGAAAAAACCTTTCGCACCCTCACAGACTTCAATCGTCTCGACGGCACCTACGTTACCGTCAAACGTGGCGGCACTCTGTCAATCAAGGAAATTAATGGCTCCATCGTCTCATCAGAGAACTTCGAGGGCGGTACGACTCCCGGCCTCCGCTATCAAGTCAAGTCTGGCGTCGCCATGGCCTTGGACTACAGCACCTTGGCGATGCTGTCGGCATACTATCAGCTTGACGAGATTTACAGCACGTTAGAGGAAAAGACAGGACTCTCCCCCGGCGTTTTGCAAGCGAATCTACCGGGAGGCAAGCACACCATGCTGTTTGAGCCAGAGATAAAACTGACCGGTGCCGGTTCGGAAATCACAGCTGGTGTCAAACTCAATGCTGCATTCAGTCCCACGGACAAAAAGTTTCTGCTATTTCAGCGATCACCCATCGAAAATGTCCCTTTGGCCGCAAACTTTCAGGTCCTCACCCACGAATTCGGTCATTTTATTTTTGACTACAGTTTCTACGGTGGCACGTACGATGCCTCCAACCGCTGGAATGATGAGTGGGCATTGAGCGGCATCAATGAGGGTTTTGCGGACTTTGTCAGCTGGACCTTCACTGACAGCACCGATATTTTGCGATCGTCCATTGCGATCGATTCGGTAGCCGAAGAGCGGGATTTCGGCCAATCCACATTCACATACACAGACTTACGCGCCGCGGATCAATCCGCCTGCGGCGGTGAATTTTACTGCGTCGGTACCCTGTTTGCGCGTTCCTTGTACCAGACCCAAAAAGCTCTCCAAGACTCCGTCACCAAGAAGGACATGGCATTTAGCGTGATTGAATCCCTCAAAAAATGCCAATCCGCCCTGAATGACCTGGGAGCATCGGTGATGCCGGCAAAAGCGGACCGCGACTCCTTGAGTTTTAGTGAAACCTACGCCTACGACGGCAAAGTGATTGGCGGATTTCTCCGAGTGTTTGTACAGAACGCGCCCGCAGCATGGAAATCTGAGCTTTGCAATGCCCTGAAGAATAATTTTGGCACCGCCGGATTTCCGAGCGTGGCCCGCGCGGGTTCCTGTGACTAACAACATGCAACGTCATCGGCAAGCCTGCAAGATTCGTCCCTTGAATGTCGCTTCCCAACTTTGAGGAATATCCAAAATGAATTTGAGCAGATCCATCTTAAACCTGGCACTTCTGATCACATTAGGCTTAAACCTAAGACCAGCGATCACCCTGGGAAAGACCCTTGAGAAGACTGATCAGAAGACCGATCAGAAGACGCATCAGGACGCAGCGCTACCGACAACAGTACGTCCACAAAGCGTTGCAGAACAACTGCCGCAGTCGCAGCCGATGGAACATCCCCACGAGGCGAATCCACGACCGGAAAAAGCCATTGATAAGACCTTGATCGATAAAGCTGACCTCCGACCATCCTCTGATGATACGGCAGGCGAACCAACAACCCAACCGTCACTGGCGTCCCCCTCAGAGTCCGGTCCTGAGCCAGCCACCGCACCAAGATTTTCCTGGGCCATAGGCGCCAATCCATTGTGGTCGTACCGCGCTGATTATGGAGCGCATTCGTTTCGTCGATTTGAACCTGAAGCCGTTGGTTATCTATTCCAGGAATTGCCTTGGAACCGGCTTTGGCTGCGTCATGGAGCACGGTTCGGTTACAGCAATGATCAACCGCAGATGCCCAAAGCCATGCGAGTTGAGGAGTCTGACTATAAGCTTGCCGTGGAAGAAGGACTGCTATGGAATTGGTACATCGTGCCCTCGTTGACTGCGGGCATTGGTTACGACTGGCGTACGATTCGTATCAAAACCAAAGACCCAGTGATCACGGCCGACAATCGCCTCAATACGAAGGATGGCTTCTGGTGGTCCTATGTGCAAGCGGGAGCCGGAATCCCGCTGATGGCCGGCACCTATATGATTGAGCCCATGATTCGACGACAACATCTGACTCATGACAGCAGGACCACTTGGGCTTTAGGCCTGGAAATGACTGCGGCGTTTTAAAGGGTTGGTTAAATGGGGACGTTAAATGGGGACACCCGACTGTCCCCATTTAAATGGACTTAAATGGAGTTACATGGGGGACACCTATATGGACCAGTTAAATGGGGACAGTCGGGTGCAATGTCATTCGGTTAACAGATAGCGTTTGATGGGCGGCCTCTTGGCCGGTTAAATGGGGACAGTCGGGTGTCCCCATTTAAAATGTCCTTATTAAACCGGGTGTCCCTATAAAAAAATCAAAGTTGCACAGGGATTTCGGCTCCAGTGGTGAGCTCCTTGAGGCTAGCATCGGCGCGGATGGCAATCACCTCCACGCCGGATTTGACGGCGCTGCGCAGAGCTTTGCCATAGGCGGGATCAATATCGTCAGCAGGCCGAAACTGTTTGCCATCGGGACGGTTCACAAAAAACAGCATGACGGCGCGATGCCCCGCTTGGACCATCGCCGCGAGTTCCTCAAGATGTTTACGACCACGCTCGGTGACGGCGTCGGGAAACAAAATATCATCACCGCGTCGAAGCGTCGTATTCTTGATTTCGACATAACATTTGTTGAGTCCGGGAGCCTCCAAAAGCAGGTCAATACGGCTATTTTTGCCGTATTTGACCTCTCGTTGAATGGTCTGATAGTGAGCCAGCGTTTTGATTTTTCCCGCGGCGATGGCTTCTGCCACGACCTGGTTGGGCCGTGCTGTGTTCACGCCAATGAGGCCGTCACGCGTTGCGGTGAATTCCCAAGTCCATTTGAGCTTACGTTTTGGATCTTCTGCCGATGAAAGCCAAACCTCGCATCCTGGCTCATAGCAGCTCTCCATGCTGCCAGTATTGGGACAATGTGCGATCACCATCTCACCATCGGCGAATGTTACATCGGCAAGAAATCTTTTGTACCGCTTGATCAATATGCCTTTACGCAAGGCTGTTGAAAATCGCACCGTCTTCCCTCTCGATGTCCTTGATATGATCCATGGAGGCCAAGTGCATGCCGTATTTACCAAGTTTTGCTGCGTAAACTTTGTGACGCTCGCGCAGCTGTCTGATGGTTTGACGGTAGGCCATATGAATAAGCTGCGTGCGGATGCGGTAACGCATGGGACTTCCTGCCATGAGCTGTGCAACCTCTTCGTCTGGTTGAAAGACAATGAAATCTGTATCTGGATAGCGTTCTGTCAGGTGTGAAAGCACTGAGTGAAACCTCGTGTAGACCAAAGCCTTGATGGTTTGCACCAGGGCGTAGTAACCGCCTTTTTGGTCCACTGATCCGGGAACCATTGTGGCCAAAGGTTTAAGAGGGTCGATGATAAAAATCAATTTGCAGTCCCGCTCAACGACGAGCTCAAGGTTACAAGTCTTGGTGATCTGCCCATCCACAAACCATCGACCGCCAAGCTGTGCTGGTTCAAAAACCAGAGGCAATGCACAGGATGCATAGATCGCCTCACTGATGGGCATCTTGTCCCAAGGAGCGCGACCAAAAACCACATGCTCAAAAGTATCCATATCGGTGGTGCCGACATAAAGTTCAGATTTGATCGCCTGAAAATCGTCCTGGCCACCAGACGCCTCGATGCAGTGACGCACATACTTGCGCAGGGCTTCACCCTTAAAAAAACCAGTGGGAATCGCCCTGAGTGTCTGTTTGATCCAACGGGTCGGATCAATGCCAGACCAGGTGAAACTTTCGCGCAAAAGCCGGCTGATGATACCCGTCCCAGCCAGATCAAACACGGTGCTGCTGGTAAAGGGTTCGATCATATCCGATTTACCATGCATCGCCTTGATCACTTCGAGGGTTGGTACATTACCGGCCAGAAGGCAGCTGGCAATACTGCCACTAGAGACACCGGAATACACATTGGCGTCGCGGATCGTTCGCCCCTTGATACAACGCTCTAGCGCGTAGGTGACGCCAAGCTGATATAAAAAACCCTCCAGACCGCCCCCACTCATGGCAACGCCGATCTTGTGCTGGCGTGTCTCGTGGGCCATCAACAGACCATGAATCCATCGCAGGATGGTCGCTGTGTTCTTTGGGGATGGCAGAACATCGCGTACGTGCACGCGGCCCAATTGGAACGCTCGCGTCGTCTGGGTCTTACGGGATGCACGAGCCTTCTCTTCATCAAGCACGGCCACGGCGCGACTCATGGGAAAAAGAAAATCCGGTCCCCAAAGATCAGCAAAACTTGCCACGTCTTTGCGGATTTGTTCGAGGGCATCTTCCGCTGGTCTGCCATCATCACCGCGTTCATCGTAGATGAGTAGATCCACGGGATTTTGTCTGAGGTGAGGGGTCACTGCATTGATGTTCGTCAAAAGGTGCAGGCGGAGTTTCATACCCTGCAGCAGAGTATGACTGATCTCCCAGCCAGGTCCGATCGCTGAGCGATCCTCAATGGGTTCGCCCTTCAGCGTTGCAATAGCTCTGCGGATATTGTCACTTTGACTGGGCGATGCAACATAGACAGCGTGTTTAATCATGGCTCAGACCTGGGCGTCTGCGCCAGCGCGGGTTGATGCTTGCGGAGTGCTTCAAGCAGTGATGGAGCACTTGCGTAGCCGGTGATTTGTATTTTGCGTGCGAGAGCACCGCCAGGAGGCAACAGGGTCAGAGTGGGCAGACCCGGGAGTTGATAGCGTTCTTGGATCTCATTGTTGCTGTCGCTACTTTCGGTCAGATCAAACTTCAAAGGTGTCCAGCGGGCTGTGATCTCTGAAATCACGTCGGGTTCGGCAAAGGTCGTCACATCCATTTTTTTACAGGCCTCACACCATTCAGCCCAAGCATCGACGATGATGGGTTTGCCGGTTTTGCGAGATTGTTCAAAAGCTTCCTGTTCGGAGTGCAGCCAAGCAATGGTTTGTTGGCTGCTCGCAGCGCCGCGAGTGAGGGCCTGAATACCAAAGAAAAGGCCACAACCAAAACTCATGGTTGGCGCCAAAAAAAGCGCTTTGCGGTGATGGAAAGTATCGCGCAGGATGATCACGGTGCCCGTGATCAAACCGATCGCGCTACCTAAAATTCCGATCGTGCTCCAATAGGGTCGCATTGCCGTGAAGACACCGTAAAGCGGAATCCGCAGGAAATAGAGCGACAAACCAAACATCACCGACGCAAACACCAATTTTGTCAGAATCTGTACATGAAAACTCACCCGCACCTTGCTGATCCTTGCGGCACTGGCGCCGAGGAACACGTATGGGAGTGCAAAACCAATACTGTACACACCAAGAAGGCTGATGGCCTCAGCCATATTTTGCCGCCCCGCGGTGTAGGTCAGCAGAGCAGCAAGAATAGGGCCCGTGCAGGGAGAGGCTACAAGGCCAGCTCCGGCGCCCATCAAGAAAGCGTTGAAGGCGCCGCCTTTCGAGGAGCCAATACGACCACCAATCTGCTGGAGCTTACTGAGATCGCCAAAGCCCAACATGTTGAGACCAAGAACGAACATCACCAGACCAAACGTTACAGACACCGCAGGATGGGCAATCAAATTACCAAAAAGCGCGCCACTGAGCGCTGCGATCACCCCGAGCGTGGTGTAGGTCGCCACAATGCCACTGGCATACATTGATGCACTGGTGATGGGACGGGAGGTCTGATTGGCAAGCAGTCTGATGGTGATGGGTATCATCGGCGCAACACAGGGTGTCAGATTTGTGAGAAGCCCACCGGCAAATGCGATCAGGAGCAACGTCAAAAACCCCATCTGACCTGTCTTGACCCGGCGCGCAAACTCCTCTTCAACAGTACCTTGGGATCCTGAAGGGGGCGTGTCTGCCGTTGGTGTCGGGTCAGATAGTGAGTTCGCAGATGATGTCTGGCCAGAAGATGTCTGGTCAGATGATGTCTGGCCAGAAGATGTCGGGCCAGATGATAAAGTGGCAGAAGATGATAAGGGAGGTGCTGAAGAGACAGATGACAACGCATCCGCTGAGGCCTGCGGACCTGGAGTCCTTTTTGATTTCAGTCTTGAGACGTCCATCGGTACGGAAATTTTCTCCGTATGGGGAAACAGGCAGATCACTCGCGTGCATCCCACATAATTGATTTTGAGTTCAGCCGCTGCAGCTTCTCCTGCAAGCTCGAGAGTGAGATCAAAGGCACCACCCGTATAGACGTCGACCTCTTTGCGGGAGATAGGATCGTATTGGCGTTCGGTTTTTGGGGTGGACGTCGCAATGATCTTCCAGCCATCTGCTGGTTCAAATTTTAATTTGTCAGCATAGATCGTAAATTGCCTTTTGGTGCTGAGGCTCAGGGTGATTTTGAGACGGTTCGTCTCAGGATCCAATTGGTGCCCGGCAAGGTTCCAGATAATGACTTCCGACGGGAGAATGTCGGTTTCAACATTGCCATGTTTGTCGGTGGCTGGCTGGCCCTCAGCCTCGAGAGCCTCAATCACCGAAGCCTGGGCAAAACAATGTTTTGTCTGGAGGCCAAGGGCGGCTAGGGCCACGGCCAGTGGGGCTATGATCTTAAAAATCTCGAGCGTCAAGGCATGACTGCGGGGAAGGTGGCTCATGATGTTGTCCTGATTAGTCATAGTTCTCAGGAGTTTAGGTGATTTTCACGGGTTTGGATACCGTTAAAAATATCGACCCATTTTCGGGGATTCTCCATAAAAATCAGTTGACGACCGGGGCGATTCATCGGTAAGACACCGTTCCGGTTTTTTTATTTGTGTCCTTATAATGTTAATCGTTTGATTTGGATTGGACGAGTATGCACACCGCTCTGAAATGTGAAGTAAAATGCCGCCTCAAAAAAGGCGACGAAGTCAAAGTGATCGCCGGCAAAGATAAAGGCAAATCCGGAAAAATCCTCCGCGTCGTGCGCAAGTATGACCGGGTGATTGTTGATGGCATCAATGTCATGAAGCGCCACACCAAGCCTTCTTTGAATAACCAAGATGGTGGCATCGTTGACAAGACCGTTGGTATTCACATCAGCAATGTCATGTTGATTGACCCTAAGTCCAAGAAGCCAACCCGCGTTGGATTCAAGACTGACGGTGGAAAAAAGGTTCGTTTCGCTAAGGAATCCGGGACAATCTTGGCCTGATCTTTAGCGTTTTCGGATAAATCTCCTTTCGTGTGTTTGGGGGCGTTGAGGTATGACCTTGGCGCTTCGATTTTTTTTTGGCAGTGGGTGGACAGTGGGGGGACAGTGGGGTCACTCAACTGTCCCTAAGTTCTCCCTAATTTTCTGCCCCTATTTTCAAAGGACGCCTGCCCTCTCTAAGGCGGAGTTTCCCGCTGGCCATAGCCTCTTGCAACCAGGCGCAAAGAACGCAATCATTTTTGAATCATTTTGCCAAAAATTGCCGCATTGCTTGGCTTCTTGGAAATTCAATTCAGTAGTCTGTTGGCCATTGGGCGGCAGTGGGGACACCCAGAGAGCCCCCACGTGACCCATCAAGGGTGCCCTGTTAACCGAATGAGATTGCAGTCCCGACTTTTCCGGTCAACAATGACCACATGGCATTAAATGGGGACAGTCGGGTGTCCCCACTTTTCCCCAAGGAAACCGGTAACCATGAACTCTGCCGCCACCACACCCACTCACCAACTCACTTTGTATCATTATTGGCGTTCAAGCTGTTCCTGGCGCGTGCGTTGGGCCCTGCATCACAAAGGCGTGATTTTCAGTGATCTGGCTGTGAATCTATTACAAAATGAGCAAAACAGCCCAACATATCTGGCAAAAAACCCCGGCGGCTATGTTCCCGCTCTCGAAATCAACGGCCAAATATTTGGTGAATCGATGGCCATTCTAGAATGGATTGAAGAAACTTGGCCCCACAACCCGCTGCTACCAGCTTCAGCGTTGGACCGACTGCGCGTAAGACAGATCTGCAACCTGATTGTCTCTGGCATCCAGCCCGTTCAAAATCTTGGCGTGATGCGTAAGCACAGTAGTGACGCGGGACAACAGGCCGCTTGGGCGCACCATTGGATCAACCTTGGCCTTGCAAAACTCGAAGCGCTGATTGCGCCCATTGCAGGAACTTACTGTCTTGGCGGCGAACTCACTATGGCCGACCTATGTCTGGTACCGCAGGTCTATAACGCCCAGCGTTTCAATGTGGATCTGGGACCCTATCCCACCATCGCGCGCATCAATCAGCATTGCCTCTCGTTGAAATCCTGTATCGCCGCAGCGCCACAAAATCAAAAAGGTGCGACCCCGTAAGAATATCCTGGTGCGAACATCATGCTTAAATCAGGTTGTCTTCACTTTTGAATCCTGCTGTCAGACTGCCGGGACATCGCCACAAGCTCGTCCACAAGGGCCTCGATATGAATCTGGCCTTTGCCATCAGGAGAGTTATACCATCTCTTATAATAAAAATAATTTCGCATGATCAGCTTTACGTAGGCTCTGGTTTCCTTGTAGGGGATCCGTTCAATAAACGTCAGCCAATCATCACTGGCGATGGTCCGCTGCCATTTTTGGGTGGCAGCTGGACTTGCGTTGTACGCAGTCAAAGCAAATACCGGTGACTTGTACATTTTCATAAGCCGCCAAAGATGATGCACGCCAAGCGTCACGTTAAGTTCAGGATCACGCAATGATTCAGTCTGCTGAAGAGCGCCTCTGATCTCATCTCTTTCTGTCGCATCGACATATTCCTGCGACAGCCGATCGGCTTCCATGCGCGCCGTCGATGGCATCAGCTGCATCAGCCCCATGGCACCAACCGGTGACATGGCGTCTTTTGAGAACACTGATTCCTGACGCATCAGTGCAAAGACAAAATCTGGATCAAGATTTAATTTTGCGGCACGATTTTTGACCAATTCGGCGTATTTTCGCGGAAATAACACCCTCTCAAAACCGACAGGCAAACCGTTACGCACGCTACGTGGAATCGCATCAAATATCTTGATAGCCTCCAACCAAGCACCGCTGGCATGCATTAAAAGCGTCCTTGTCAGCAGAGCGTCATAATCTGAGGCCGATGCCGCTACAACTTCCTCCACCTCGCAGCGCGCACGTTCCGGAAACCCGGCCTCAAGAAACTTCAGAGTCCTTGCAGACGCCGCGCGTCCGGACTCCGGTAAACTCTTTTCATAACGACTGAAATCAAACCCCGAGACCCGTGAGGGCTCAATCGCATAGTTACGACCAGAGCTTTGCTCAAGCAGATAGTGCCCAATGGCACCGTAAAATGTACTATAGTATTCTGCGGCGAGACGGCGCCACATTTCCCGCGCGAGATCTGGGTTTCCAAGCTGCAAATGGGCCCGCCCCATCCAGAACAGACTAAATGCCATGGCACCCACGGGTCTTTTGTCAATATGCACCAGTGATTGCTGGCTTAAGAAATGATCGAGCGGAACAATCATCTTGGACCACTGTTTTTTGGCGGCATGATTGACGACTAAACTATTCAGCGCAAACTCAAAATCCTCCTGGTCCACATAAAAATCCACGTATTCGTTATAGTATTTTTCCGCTGCCTCGAACTCGCCTTTGTCTTCTGCAATCTTACCTAAGGTATAGATGGCCTTGGCGACGATGGATTTGAATTGTGTGGCCGGTTGAGCGTCAGTCAAAACAGACTCGTACATCGCGGTCGCTCCTGCGAAATCATTGGCCACCCATTTCAGGTACCCAAGTCTGATCCGCGACCAAAAGGCGCCGTCTTTGCCAAATCGCGCCTCCATCTTTGGGGCCACACGCCCCCAGAACTCCGCGGCGGCCGCGCGATGCTCGGAACGATAGCAGCGCTCAATGTCCGCCCCTGTCTCCACAGCAGCCACCAATGTTTCCTGAACCAACTTGCGATCCAAGTGACGAACAAAAGATTTTTCCGCATCAGCGCACTTCTTGCGACGTGAGGCCCGCAGTACGTCCAAAAACACGCTTCCAGACTTAACGTCCTGATCGTCGTCTTGCAACCATGGGTAGCGCCGCAAAAGCAGCGGCAAATCCTTTGCATACTCCCTTAAGGGACTGATGATCTCCGTCCGGCGCTTTTCTGGTATGACCGACACAAATGCTTCAAGATACTTGCGGCGGTGTGATTGCGAACTATACTGTGACACGAGGCTCATGGCCTTAAGGAGCTCGTCTGTTGACATGGAATCGACGCGTTCGCGGGTCAGCTCCTTGATCGATTTTGTCTTGGCTGCGCATGACGCGACGGGCACGTCTGCGAAGACTTTCGCTTCCAATCCACTCTTTTCTGCGGCTGTTGCATCTGCAGATTTCCAGGCGAGATACAAATCACCCAACACAGGACTGCGTTCCAATGGCTTTTTTTGCAGCTGCTCAGTCATCAGTTTTGGCATTTCAGCAAGGGTCGAACTGTAAAGTTCTGCCAACTGTTTGTCTGATTTTTGCAGGTTAGCAGCCTGATCTTTGTCCATCTCCGGACTTAGGAGCGGCTTTTTAATGAACTTCGATTCCAAAATCACCAAGGCACGAGCCACAGGTTCTCGACCTGCAATCCAAAGCAGCACCTGGGCGCTATTCATCTCAGAAACTGGCATGACATCGATATGAACCTTGATCCAGGCTTCAAGTCCCGGATCGAGAGCGTCTCCGGACCTTGCAAAAGACGGTAGGCGCGAGGGAAGAGTGATGCCGAAAGCACTCGTCTGGATGACTTGCGCGAGGATCATGCCGCGCCATAATATTTTTAGATTTATTTCGGGCACCTGCCGATACTCCCAAGGGCGAACCACCGCCAGATAGTATCGGCGCAATTGATACCAACATAAAAGCGGGCCCCCTGCTCTGCGGGGCCCGCTCTGGTATCAAAGACCATTTATGGCTTATTTGCCAAAACACCAATAGCACGCGACCCGTATCTTACTTGCTATCAACCCGTGCAGCAAACGAATTATCTTTGCGCCCTGTCAAAAGACGAAGGTGACAGGCCTCACTTTCGTCGACCAAACTCCTGAGACTGGTTTCAAGACCGATCGCTGTGCTGGTATCGCGCAGCAGAATCTGAGCTGAGGCCTTCCAGTCCCCAATTGACATCGCCGCGTCGAGACAGATGGAGATTTTTTGTATCCGGTCATGCAGTTCCCGAATGTGGCCCAGATCAATCTTGTCACCTACACCCATATCATTCATCCGGTCCATCAACTCGCAGATCAATCCTACATCCTCGCGAACTGCGTTTAACTCTGGCTGAATCTCGTTTTGTCTTGACTGCCATAAGTGTACAGCGAGCGCCTTGATCCCACGAAGAATCGCTCCGGCCAGAGAATGAATCGCATCAAGGCTCTGCAGGGCAAGATCTTCCGGACTTTCGACACGAATTTCCAACCTTGTGTCAGGATGAAGATTTATGGCTGCGGCGACTTTCGGTGACGACCAGATTTCGAGGATGTCTTTGCCATCCAGCGAAGCCGACGTGACCGTCTCTCCCACCGGCACAAGAATCTCATCGATCCAGGCACAAGCCTCTTCAAGGGTCTTCACCGGAACCGGAACGGGAATGGTTTTTTGGTTGATGATCAATCTTTTCAGCATAACTCACCCGGCATGTCTAATTCGCAATCCTTTGACACAAGAGCGGATACCGTGATCATACCACGAGTATCCGCCTTGCGACGAACCGTGGCTTTCAGCGGTTAGCGCCACCAGCATGGGCTTCTTTACCACCACGCACTTGAGCGAGAAGTTGATGAGCACGCGCATCGTTGGGGTCAATCGCCAACATTTGCGCCAAAAGCATCTCGGCTGCTGTGTTGTTACCGACTTTGAACTCGAGACCAGCCAGCGAGAACACCATATTGAGATCTTGTGGACGGCTCTCGATGAAGCGGCACAGCGCCTGCCGGGCATCCTCATAGCTATTGCGCTCATAGGCAAGTTTCACCAACGTGAATACGGCGGGTGCATTCAGCGGATTGAGGCGACACGCGTTAGCAACCCACTTGTTGGCCTCAGTGACCTCACCAAGACCCTGGAACGCAAGCCCGAGACCAAAACTTCCCATTTCGTCATTGGGGGCCAAG
>JBILMN010000050.1:0-17938 GCA_044375465.1 Oligoflexales bacterium
CGTAGATCTTCGGCCAACTCCATCCGTTACCGGAGACCGTATCGGCCCAAACCATCGCAATGCCACCCGATAGAATCATGGCCATGCGGTAACCAAAAACATTTAAAGAAGACCCCAGACCACGCTCACTAGCGGCCAAGATATCCGTGCGGTAGGCATCAAGAACCACGTCTTGAGACGCCGACAAGAAAGCAATCATCAAAGCCATCAATGCCACAGCCTGCGTGTGTACGCTCGGCGTCAGACGCGAAATCAGGAGAAGCGCGACACTCAACCCGATCTGCAGCAACACAATCCAACCGCGCCGCCGTCCGAGAATCGGTGGTTCAAAGCGATCCATCAAGGGTGCCCAAAGAAATTTGAACGTGTACGGCAGTCCCACCAGACTAAAAAATCCGATCGTGGCAATGTCCACATTATCGACCGTAAGCCATGTCTGCAATGCGGTACCTGATAAAGCTAACGGCAGACCACTTGCAAACCCTAGTATTGTCACCATGGCCAAACGCCATGCTTCGTTGCGGCGCAGAGCGCTGAGCATGATGTGATCTCCTGATATATTCGGGTTCTATCTTACCGAAGTTGGAGCCTGATGTCATGGAGCCTGATATCAGGGAAACAGACTGATACGTAGCTGCCTTCTATGGGATGGAGGGACGGGTTGCAGAATCGCAGATCACGGATTCCGACGTGCGCAGAATACGCTGCCTTGTAGCCGCATCAAGCCCCTGAGTCCCTTGCGCCGCGTCCGCAAACATGGCGGACACCACTTCATGATCGTAGTTCTTCCATGCATCGTCTTGACCCAAAACCAACATTCGCAGGTCTGGGCCGCACAATATCAGGGCACCGGTGACATCAAAGGTCTGCCAATAGGATTTTCCTGCTGCCCCCTCAGCAAGTTTGATCTGAAATCTGCGATTCTCAAGATCAAAAACCGTTTGCCAAGCGGTGTAGCCTTCGGCAGCAACACCATCGAGTGCCGCCGTAATTGAGGACATCGTTGAGCCAAACTCGGGTGTTCTAGACATCTCCGCAAGGCGAATAAATCGTGCAAAACTATCATACCCCTGTGGCAGGGGATTTTCGGAGCGTCGCCATGCATCAAATCTGTGGCGAGCAGCGGCATAAGAAGAATTAGTCAATGCACGAATGTCAAGATGACGACCGACGTAAGTCACGCTACGGCCTTCTGAAAACTCAACCACCGCGCAGCGCCCGGAACGGTCGCAAAAAAACCAGTGCAAAGAGGCCGAAAGCTTTTCGATTCCGAGATCCTGCACATGCGCAACAACTTGATCCACTGTTTCATACTGATCCAACTGGTACTGTAGCCAAAGATTTTCAGTGATAGATCCCAATGCACCAGCCACCGGATAGCCAGACTGCCCCATCAACACAAGTCCTGCTAGGCCAGCCTCATTCATCCCCTGCATGGGAAAATCTCGCCCAAATTGCGACACCGTAAGACTTGCGAGGCGAGACACCCAAGTCATCGTCACCTGCCCCGTCTTCGGTGACACGGCCGTCTTGATTTGACTTCGGGGCGACTCAAAAACAATCCCGCCGCGGGCACGCCAGTCAAAATTTGCCCCCAAATAACCACGCCCCTCTGCGCCGGCCACGGCACTGCAAGCATCCACCCGTTGCGAAACCGCCAAGACACCTGCGATCAGGCAGCCGATGACTACGGCAGCACAAAAAGAGAGGATCGATTTGAGCAATGATTCTGGGGATGATTCTGGGGACACCCGCTGAACCAACGCTCCACCGCATCTTCCCGCCAACGACTCATCTGTTAATGTTTTAAGCAGCATAGGGCGACCAAGTTACTTTAAGAGACCGAGCGATGCAATGTCATACATGGGCCTAAAGTACGTCCAAGACCGTCTTTATCGAACGGGCAAGGTCGCGGGTGTGCGGGGGATTTTGCACGAAGGCCCGTATCCGAAAGCTTAAAAATATGTCATGACGTGTTGACCGATGTCATGACTGCTATCATGACGGTTTGACTGACGCGGAGACATCACAAAATAATGATTTGGCTCATTGGCGCATCGATCATTTGGGGACTGTCCTTTGGACTGATCAAAGGCCTGACATCAGGCGTTGATCCGTTCACACTCGGATTATACCGGTCTATGGTTGCGACGTTGGCGTTTGCGCCTTGGTTTCGTTGGCAAGTGTCCCCTACCCGTCAGAGTGAACAGAACCATCAGCAAACGCAGAGTGCCCGTCATAGAGGTTTTCAACAAGATCTCATCTGGGCCTTTATTTGTGGTTTTGTGCAGATCGGTTTGATGTATGGGCCCTACCTTAAATCATTTCAATACCTGAAATCCTATGAAGTTGCTTTGTTTACGATGACGACGCCGTTGATGACAGGCCTGCTGCTGAAGCCAGCAGAACGCCCGAACGGTATCAGGCTTCTGGGAGCGTTGTTCCTTGCAACGGCAGGAGGCATCATCGGTGCATGGCACGACATCACCTCTGACCATTGGGTGATAGGAGTGCTTTTAGTGCAAGCCTCAAATATTCTTTTTGCGTTCGGATCATTGCTCTGGGCGCGGCGGTTTTCGGGAATCGCTCACGCGCCAGGTCGTGATCAGGCGAGGCTCATGTCCCCCTATTTTTTGGGTGCATCGACCGCATCAGGATGCTTGGCTGTGATTTTTTCGAGCCCATTTGAGGGGCTATCACAAGCGCAAATGCTGGTGATCGTCTGGCTTGGAGTCGTGGCGTCAGGGGTTGGTTTTTTTATGTGGAATCGCGGCGTGGCCACGGTTCAAGCGACCACCCTTGCGGTTGCCAATAACTTAAAAATCCCGATCGCCATCATCATCAGCCTCACGGTTTTTGGTGAATCCGCTAATGTTCTTACGCTCGCCGCGGGGTTGGCGCTGATTTTTCTGGCGTTGCAGATTGCGAACGGGAAGCCCAAAACCAGATCACACCGCTAAGTCCCAGCGCGACTACGAGCAGCATCATGGCTTTTGGCATGGGCATGTGATCGGCCAGCAGTCCCGTCAGCGGCGGCGAGATGACATCTCCCAGCGCATGGATGGCAAAGATGGAAACGGCAAAAGCCGTTGCGGCCATGTGAGCGGGAACAGCCGCCAGAATTGCCGTATTGGCTGGTGCAAGGGCGGCAAAGATGGCGGTCTGCACCAAAAAAATCGCCAGAATAAACTCATTGAGAGATCCCGCGCAAAACGCCCAGTAACCAATCGGCGTTGCAATCAAGGACGTCCAACCACAAAACTTGCAGAATGCGCGTACCGCCTCATGACCGGTTTTTGCGGCGTCTTTAGCCATAAACAGATCCCCCCATTTCGCGCCGATCAGGGTACCGATGATCCCGGAAAGTAATGTGGAAGCGCCCATCTTGAAGGCGCTCTCGGTCAGGGTCACGCCAAGCACTTGGACACCATACTGTGGACCCCATGCCGAAAACCCACCGAGAGCGAACGTTTGCGCGATATAAGCTCCCACGGCAAGACAATAATCACGACTGCCGAGCAGTTGGCGAAACGTCGCTCCAAACGGCGCTTCGGATAATTGTCTTTTGCGCAGCCCTGGCTCCGGCAATTTCCACACCGACATGGTCACAGCAAAACCTGGCAGCGCACCGATATAGAACGCGTAGCGCCAATCATAATGATCAGCCATCCAACCACCCCACATGTAACCGATGGCGGCTCCCACGGGAATCGACGTGTAAAATACACCGAGCACTTTATTGATCTTGGACTCGTCTTTGAGACTATCGCGAATAAACGGCGGTGAAAGCGTTGCAAAACTCGCCTCCCCCACGCCAACGACAGCGCGAGCGATCAACAGGGACCAAAATCCCATCACGGCTCCGGAAGCCGCCGTGGCGATACTCCAGACCAAGACGCCAATGCCCATGAGCATCGGCCTTGATTTTCGGTCACCGTAATACCCAAACAAAGGGCTGGTCAGCATGTAGCCCACCATGAATGCGCTCATAAAAAATCCGGTTTCGGCATGTTGTAGGCCAAACTCTGCTTCGATCTTGGGAGCTACGGATGAAATGATGTAGCGGTCCAGATAACAAATGAGGTTGACAAAGGTGAGCATCCACAAGGTTTTGTTCATCATCTTGGACTCCATCTTGACTAAATAGTGGTTCCGTAGTGGTTCCGTAGTGGTTCGATAGCGGCGCGTCACCTGAGGGCAGGGGCTCGTCTTCGTCATTGTCAAAACATCCGGCAGTTACGGTTAAACCTAGACAAAATGTCGGGTTTTTAGACAGTTCAAAGTCCCTCGCCGTCCCTTTTATGGTGTCACAATAAATCATTTGAATCAAGGTGTTAGCCTTGATTTAGCCCGCGCAAAGTCCCTGGCATGCCCCTTGCTCATGGGGTCTCAAGGGCGGCCTGATCAAGGCTTCCCCTGATGGCTCCTCAGCCATTCCGGTCATGCTCGTTTGTGAAGCTGATTTGAAACTGTAGACGTAACTGAAGATGAAACTGAAGATGAAACTGTAAAGGAGCTCACCATGAATCGCCAAAATCTTTTGCCAGGCCTGCTGATCGCCCTATCGACGATCGCTCTTGCATCCTGCAAGCAAGACGCCCACAAGCGTCCAGCGGCACCTGATCGCAATAAGGCTCCCAAATCGTTCATCGTCCGCGTCAAAACCGAAGACGTCAACACCAACAGGTTCAATCTTGAGTTCATGTCCTCTGGCGAATCCCTCAAAGATCCTACCGCCGCTCAGGTGGAACGATCCTACAACCAAGGTCAGCCCTTAAGTCTGTCGGAGCAAGATAAGGGTTTCCTTGCCACTGATCCTGCTGGCAACGCCTTTGCACTGAATGGCTGCCAAGGCTACAATATGCCCTACGGACAATATCAGTATCCTTACAGTGCCATGCCCATTGGCAATATTTACTCACAGGGCTCCATCTTCAATGGAAACATGGGCGGCGGCTTTGGTGGTATTTTTGCGAGGATCTTGGGCGGACTTTTCGGTGGTATTTTGGGTGGTGGTTCTGGCGCGCAGGCTACACCGATCAATTTTCAGCAAATTCTCTCCCAAGCATTTACCGGGGGTGGATTCATGCCCATCGGCCTCCCCTATGACCAAAATGGTTATCAGTATGGATGCGGCTATCCCATGCCTTATGGCCAACCCTCTCCGTATGCACAGTACCCACAGCCTTACGGCCAACCGATGCCACAGCAGCCTTTCGCACAGAACTATCCTGCTGGCTACGGCCCTACACCATACCCCTATATGGGCCAGTATCAGCAAGGACCCTACACGTACTACACCTACGGCCAGCAACCTGGTTTCCAGCCTGTGATGCAACCTAGCGCGCAACCCGGATTTCAGCCGACCGCGCAACCGGTAGCTCAACCGATGAACCAACCCGTGGTGCCCCAGTACCCGACTGGTCCACAACCTCAATACACCTACACCCCATACCCGACCACCTACTCCAACGGTTCCACCATCCAGTAAGCTTCATCAGTCATCCGTTTCCCCCCCCAAAAACCCGGTCTAAAGCGGCCGGGTTTTTTAATAATTTCAGCTATCTGTATTTAATTAATTTAAAAAGATTGACTTTATTTTATAGTTTTTATAAAAACCACCTCGGTCGAGCTCGGCCATTCTGTATGCACCTGTTCCAAGCTGTATCAACTGAATCTGAGGTGGTTATGAGCACAAGAGCAATCATTTGGGCGTCATTATTAATGACGCCACTGCAGGCCTGCCGGTCCCGCGACCAGCGCATGGCAAAACTGACGGACAACCTCAATGCTGCTGTTGTATCGCCGCGAAATCTCGGAGGCGCCATGGTCATTGGCGACACCGACTTGACCGGTAATCGCAACGTGGCAGGGGGTATGCCTGAAGTCGGCGGTCGTCATCCCGTGTCCGCAAACGATGTCATCTTGTCCCGGTCCCAGTTTGTGGTGGCCTTCGACGCCAAGGCCAAGATTCCCACTTGGACCTCATGGCAGATCGTCACCGATGACGTCGGCGAAACCGAACGTTCGAATGACTTTAGAAGCGACGAGATCCTCGACGCCTATCTCAAAGTCAAAGAACGCGATCTGGGACTTTCGCCTAAAGATTACACGAACACGTGTTTCGACAAGGGCCATCAGTCGCCATCTGCGGACCGCTCCCGGAATGCGCAGGATAATAACGCCACGTTCTATATGAGTAACATGGCGCCCCAGACTGCGTTCCTCAATCGCCGCATCTGGAAGGATCTCGAGCAGCATAGCCGTGAACTCGTTAAGACGAACGGTTACAAGCTACAGGTCTTCGCAGGCCCCATCTTGCGCGATGGACGTGAGGGCATCGGCCCGAACAAGGACATCCAAGTGCCCGAGGCATTCTACAAGGTGATCGCCATCTATGATCAAAAAGATGATCATCACAGCGATACCAACGCAGCGTCACCAAAAAAATACATCGCTGTCGTGATGCCAAACGTCACCGCCGATGGCCTCGACCCCTTGGCTGAACGCACCATCAACTGCACCGAGCAGAAAAAAGGCGGCAAAGGCAAACTGTCCACACACTGGGAGGACTACAAAGTCAGCCTGTCGGACATCGAAAGCAAGGCGGGCGTAAAATTCCCGCAACTCGCCGCCGCTAGCCCCCTCTAACCGACAAATGTGGGGCAAATGTGGAAAGATGGGGACACCCGACTGTCCCCATTTTCCCATTTTCTGGTCACCCTGAAGCCAGTCAATATGGTTGCGAAAACGTCAGTAGACCCGTCACGGGCGCCGCTTGCCCCACCTTCACATGCAGTGGAATTTGAAAGCTGCCTGAAACAGGCGTTGGAGCGAGACTTGGCCCTAATATTTTCATGCCACCAAGCTTGATTTTGAGAATTGCGGTCGTCATCAATGGCGAGGCTCGCATGGGGCTACTGGATTCAAAGTGCCCGTACTCGGGCCCGGATTTACCAAAGAGGTCTGTTCCCATTTGAAAAACCACCGTCCCTTGGCTGGCTTGAAGGCCCGCTCCAGAAAGTTCATACTGCAGGCTGGTAGAACCTGACGAGCCAAAATCAATATTGGCATCAAGATCAAACCAGACGGGATATGTGAGATCCGTTGTCTGATTCGGACAAGGCTCAAACGTGAGCTGCACATCCACAGAACGCGTCGCAAGCTGCTGATTAATGGTCGTCGTCAGACTCTTGAGCGAGATTAATTTAGCCTCGGTACAGGCAGGATCTTGGGGACGGACCTGGTCGTCAGTATTTTGCTGTGGCTTTGGTGGTTGTTTGGCTGGTTTCACGGTACCACTGCCACCGGAAAACTCCTGCTGCTTGCAGGCCCCTGATACCGCGAGCAACCAAAAGCTTCCGACAATCTGAATGCGTCTCTTCAAAATCATTGATCCTCCATTCCTGATGGCATGGTCTGACCGATAAAGACCTCAGCAGTCCCCGGTGGCTCGAGGCTTTCTTGGAAAACCGTGGCGACCAAGCCCTGATTTTTTGCGAAAACAATCCTTGCTGTCGATGATCGACCTTCCAGCACCACCTCTACGGCGTCCTGTCCAGACACGGTTTGACCAGCAGTGGATGCCTGGTAGCTGACAAGATTTGCCGATTGTTTGGAGTAACCTGGATGGATGGCAGAACCGGTCCGCGAGCGTTTGTTGCAAACGACATCCAAGGCAAGTTGGGCGTATCCACCATCACCACCGATCTTCCACTGGCATTTGCCACCACTGATATCTGATGCGCCGGGACAAACCAATAAATCGCGGGTGTTGTTTCCCTGCTGTACAAAAAATCCGTCTGCGCCAACAATACCGTAACCCTGACCAGCGCTGTTCTCGACAACTTTATAGGATGAAGAGAATAAAACTTTAGTGTTCGGAGCCAGCTGATTTGATGGAAAAAACCCTTTAGTTTTGATGTAGTCGCAGAGTTTTTCTGGGTTTGACCCATCTGCAATCGGGCCTTTCGTTTGTGTCTTCAGACTGAGAAGGCTTCCATGCGATGATTGGGCTTGTTTATTGGGCTGACAGGAGATCACCTGGCAGACCAAAATCGCAGTCACGGCACCTGTGAGACATTTAAATTTTCTATGTATCATAGCCTGCCTCCTCAATGACCGCTGTTTTTGACGTTCAGAAGCCACTGGTTCATCGCGGTCGCGTTGTCACTGAAACGTCGTTGCTTAAACCAGACATCTGCCATCTTGTGTGTACGACCATCGGTTTTGGTAAAAACACCTGATAGCCGGATTTCATTGCCATTCATAACGGGATAACCACCCTTGCGATCCCGTAGCGACGTAAATTCAAGATTGAACGACTTGATCTGCGCTGCATTCATGGTCAAGAGTTCCCCCTCATCGGAGCGACCGTTGCCATTTCGGTCTATCCAAATGCGTAGCCTACCAAAATCGCGATCCCGCTGATCGATCACGCCATCCAGGTTGGCATCAAAACGTGCCAATGCGGCAAACCCGTGAGGAAAAGTTTTCTTGCCCCCGACTCGCCCACCCGTCACTTCGCCAAACAACTCACCACCATGGTCAATCGCACCATTGCCATTGTCATCGATCGCCAGAAAGCCATCGGGTGCGCTAACCCATCCCGTGGGATAAGGCTTGCCATCAAGGGCCAAATCAAAGCGGGTCACATGCGATTCGTCCCAAGGACTCGTCAACGCCCATTGTCCATCACCATCCAAATCGAGGACCAGCGGCGACTGAAAATCTTTGAATGCCTTGCCTGGAGCAGCAAAAGAAAATACTGGGTGCCAGGCGGATAATCCCGGCGCCCCTGTCTGAAGACTTATTTTTCCGCGGCTAGCCTTGTAGGGGACCTGCCCGTTGAAAGAGAGAGCGCGCTCCGGATCAGGGTTAGTGACACTTGCCACTGGCTTGCAGTTGGCTGGTGCCTCAGGCTTATCCGCATTTTGATCAAGGCAAATCGTCATGTTGCACGTCCCAGACGTCAAACCCGAGCGTTGATACTGGGTTGCTGGACGGATAATCAATGCCTGAAAGGCCCCTTTGCCATCGGCGGTCTCTCCATTGATCGCTGCGTCAATGGAAAGCGTTGCTGTTGCGACAACGCCCTGACTGTCCGTACACACGGCACGGTAACCCGGCTCAAATATATGCCAACCGTGCTCCATATTAGCAAATGGCGTGATCGCAAATTCCATCTCTCCCGTCACCGCAGGCGGGGTGGGCCCTGGTGCCGGTGGCGGACTGGGAGGATTTGGTTTGGGTGGAATGCGCCCAGCGAAGGCCACACCACTGTGCATCATCCAAATGATCGTCGCCATCGCGACGGATGACCTTCGCACGTAAAACCTCATCATGAAGATCTCCTCCACTCGAAAAAAGATCGCCAAACCTCAAACAAGTAGCATGCTTTCGGCATTTTCGACCGAAAACATAAATCAACTTTTAAGAAACATTGTAAGCATCTGTTTTTATAATGTATTTTTATATTTCTAAAAACCGTATTGAACGCCTCACCCAGCCGCAATTTTTGCCGGAATTTTACACGGCCAAGCTGCATTGACGATGGCGTTGCGTCGACCGTGGTTTTGACGTAGCTTCAGCGCTCAAAAAATCATGCTGGATGCTTGATCCCAGCGAGCTTACCCGTCGATGCAAGGAGACAGGTTCATGTACAAGATGTTAAGTTTTTGTTTTGGGTTTGGTTTGATCGGCGCGGTGGCCAGCACGTGGATTGCACCACGGGTGATCTCGTTACTTTTTACGCCGCCCGTTAGTTTTGGAACAAACTGCGAGCCCGCCGCCGCATGGGCCACCGATAAGCTGATTTCATCTCAGATTGCTGGCGCATTGACCGGAGCGATCTTAGCTCTTGTTTGGATCGCCTTCAGGAAAGTGAAATCCACCGGAAAAAAAGACGAGATTCAAGCCGTCGCCAAACCAGTCGTGTGAATGCGGATGCGCATGCATCGCGACTTACGTCCAAAATTACTTGCAGAGTGATCTTAACTGCGATGGCAATCGACCCACTGCCGAATCAACAACGCGGCCTTTGCGGTCCACAATGATGAATGATGGCGTGGCCGACAGATCAAATTGAAACAGGCGTGCAAACCCACTGTGAGACCCTGAGTACTCGTAGGAGTGCTGAGCGCCCCAGGTGTTTTGACCACCAATCGTATCGGCCCAGTCCGATAGTTGTCCCCGCGGAATCACACTGAGGTGCGTGCAGGTTTTTGAGTTATCAAACATCGAACGGTAAGCGCTGTCACGTTCTAGATCTTTTGCGAGACTCACACATGGCCCGCAGCCTGGGCGTGAAAAATCCGCGACCAGGTATTGTTTCGTGAAAACATTTTTCAGCGGCAAACTGCCGGTCAACCCCGAAATCGTCACATTTAAAGATGTCGGCAATTCCGGAATGCTCGGAGGCGTTGGGTTTGGCGCCGGGTTTGGCGCCGGGTTTGGCGCCGGGTTTGGCGCCGGGTTTGGCGTTGGGTTTGGATTCGGTCCAGGAGGTGTTGGTACAGAGTCCGGCAGCCCAATACGGCGACCGTCTTCCGTCAGGGCTAAGGACAGTGAAACGGCGATTTTGTCATCTTTTGTCATGGCAGCTGTGATCCGGGACGGCGTGTTGACAGCGTAGTAAACGCCCGACAATTTTTGATCTGCGTCATCATAGAAACCAAGAGACGCAGAGACATCATAATCACACCCTTTCGAGACCTTCTGCTGAATCGACGGAACCGCGCTTATGGGCAACGTTTGATCGATTTTTGTAGCGTTCACACATCCAGCATCAACCGGCTCTATGGTCACACGCACACCTGTGACGGGGTTTTTTCCGTCAGATGTTGTGAGTTGGTCGATCTTGGGCATTTTCATCGTGATACTTGAAAGTCGCCCCCCATTTGATGCCCGTCCGCCGCCCATGGACGCGTCGTTATACTTTGGCACACAAGCTACAGCCGTCAGCCCCATCACCAGAGTTGACATGATTAGAGATGAAATTAATTTCTCAGAGTACATATTTGCCTCCCAAGCCCATGTGTTGAATCAAACTTGACTCATTCAAAGATCGGTATTGTCCGCCGAACACAAAAACTTCAGACACGTCATCTGTCACAGGCCCCGTGACCTGACGCCAACGGATTTTACCACGCAGCTCCTGTCCATGCCGGCGGAGGCTTGGAGATTCTGGAGATCTTGGTGTCTCTGATTCTTGGTGATCACGCATCGCCAGGGACGCAATCCACCGATCACTTAAGTGTTGATGCAGGCTCACATAAGCGGTGCGCGCATGAATCCTGCCGAAATCTGTGGTCTTCATGACTTTTGCTGTATCGTCATAGGCCTCGACTCCAAGGTGGATCGCCGTCAAAGTTGCGTTGATAAAATATCGACCTTCTAACGTCTCAGCATTGGCTTTGGGGCGATCAGAACTTGTAGTTGTTGAGGCAGACCCAATCATCATTAGGTCCGGACGGGCAAGCCACGTCAAACCAAGGCGCCAGGTTCTGCCGTCGGCACGGGGCGCTACCCGAACCCTCATACCATCCGTGTCCTGATAGTCCCGAGGCAGGCGGTCACTGCGGGACCAAGTCGTCGATAATTCTGTAAGGATGGTCGCCTTGTTCCACCATTGGCCAAAATTAATGGTGTCAAAACGACTAAATCCCGATCCCTTGATGTAGCCAGACGACAGACCGATCGTGGTCAGTTTGCCTAGAGATTGGGACAGCGCCGCGCTCGCCCGCCGCTCAGACGCCAGAGAGACCACGCCGTGAGTGTCTGGCAACTCCGTCGCGTTCACCGCGCCCTGAACGGTCAGACTGGTGAGATAGCCAGCACCAGGTTCTCCAAAAAAATCACCTGTGGTCGTCGCCCGTAGCGATGTCAATTGTGCATTGATTTCGGTGCCTGTAAATTGCGCCACTGACATTTCAACAGCCGTTTGCGCGAGCGCCTCGGCGGGATAAAGCATCCCAAGTCCGGCCATCATTCCTGCAGCTGCAAGGGACCAGTTAGCGGCATGTCGGACAAGCACTACCACTAGACCCTCCATTGGTGATCGAAGAACGCTCCATCCGAGATTGTGCCCATGATGCTTGCCAATCTGACAAGCTATCAGTTTTAGCGGGATCCATGGTGGGATCAAGCAGGCGGCCTTTATTGAGAGAAATTCCCGGATAAACGCAGCCCGTGAGCGTGAGCGAGGCCCATGCAACCATACCGATCAAGATGACCGTGTTTCTAACCATAGGCCGCATCACCCCTGAGTCCTGAGTAACGCCAGATCAGCTTTTGTCGGATGGCCTTTGATGCGCTTGATAATCGTTCCATCCTTACCGACAAACATCAAATACGGAAGACTATCCACGCCTGCTCGCTCTGCAAACATCGCGCCTGAGGGATCCAGGTAGGAGCGTTTGATCGCCGATTGCACGAGTTCCGATTTATTGCCAAAAAACTTCATGGCCACTTCACGCGTCTCATCCAATGAAATCGTCACGTACCCAATGTCTTTTCGTGATTGCAAAATCTCACTAATTTCGCCCATGACGACGGCGCAACCGGTACACCATGACGCCCAGTACTGCACAACGGTCACAGCACGCCCAGAAAACTCACCCGAAAACTGCGACCCACCATCCAAGGCCGTAAGAGGCTTTTGGGGTGCTGCAAGCTTATCGGGAGACGCCATAACGGATGTGGCCATGAGTCCGATCATCATGACAATTTTTTTGATCACGTGCGCACCCATAGTCACATCCATCCTCAATCAAGCCGTAAAAGCGACAGCGATTACTTCTTTGTCACTGATTGTAGCGCTGTATCGACGCCAAGATAGGCCTGCTCCTCATTAAGAACAAGACCTTTGCCATCTTTGCCAACGAGAACAAAGACCCCAAAATACTGGGTTGTTTTCGCACGAACTTTCTTTATCACTGCAAGCGAGTCATCAATCAGGTAGGACGATCCAGAAGCATAGTTTGAGCTAAAGCCCATATATTCTGAGGTCTGATATTCATCAGCCTGGTTTGGGAAGATCAACACGCGGGAGACACTGCCCGTGTACTTGCTCAGTACCTTAGAAACATAAGGTGCTTCCGTTTTGCAAGACTCACACGTGACACCGACAAATTGAAACAGCGTGTATGGGGTCGAAGATTTCGCAGCCACCTGCGCAAGCGACACATTTTGACCATTTTGAAGAACGTTCATCGACCCGGTGCCAATACTGGACAATGCGTTGCTCGTAGAATGACTTTGCGCGGAGTTTGCTGGACGCGGAACGCCACCATTGTTTTGCGCGGACGGCGCGGGAAGGCACGAGGTCAGCAGACTGAGACCCAAAGTACTCAGACCCAAAGTACGGAGCCCCGCGTAAACATACCGTTGGAACATAACGATTCCTCCCCGATGACAGCGCCCGTGACATATTGACAACCACACTAAGACAGCAAGAAAAATGCCATCTGCTATTTGATTATAACATATTGGTATTACAATTAAAAACGTACCAACCTATGGCCAGGACCTGTCAAATCTTTAACGCTGTCCAAAGACTTAACAGCCAAAAGCGCAACAATGCGCCCACCAGTGTCCCGGGCCCTAAAACCGCAAGAAACCAAATAAATACAGCATTATCAGCATGTTAAATCAATTCGAAGCTTCTTACGCGTCCTTAGAGGACTTTCGACGGAATAAAACTCATAGCCCGCTCGGCCATCGCCGTAATCGTCAAACTCGGATTCACACCAAGATTCGCTGGTATTGCTGCACCATCAATCACATACAATCCAGGATAGCCAAAAATCTCGTGCCGATCATTGATCACACCGTCCGCGGGCGTCCGCCCCATGCTTGCACCGCCAATGAGATGGGCGGTGGTCGCAAGCCCCATGGTCAGATCTGGAATCCCGTTGAGGGGAATACCTCTAACGTGTTTCGCGACCGCACGGGTCACCTCATTTGCAACCGGGATATAGGCTGGGGCCATATTTTGGATTTCAGCCTCTGTCACCAAGCCTCGTCTAAAACACGTCAAAAAACTGCGGCCAAGTCGAAACTTTAAGCGGTTATCCACGTGCTGCATGACCAGCAGCAAAAACGTCCGTCGCGACCAGTCTTTGATCCAAAATATTTTCTTCAGCTCACGAGGTTGGCTGATCCATGTTTTAGCGGAGCTCAAAACCCTCTGGGCCCAGTGATAACCATCACCCGCAGGTGCGACCAGAGATCTGATGAGATGACTGCCTGGCCCATAGCGCACCGGTTCCACCGTGGTGACGTCATCTGGTTTGAATTGACTTGTGATGGCGATGCCCTGGCTGTGATCGCGCTCCGTCAAACCACCGGGTTCCATAACTCCAGTGATCGCCTCACTATTGGTTCGCACCTGATCGCCGACCTTGGCGCTGAGGTGGGGCAACGACCGACTGCTATATTTACAGCGAAGCAATAGATTCACGGTCCCGATGCATCCAGCGGACATCACGATATTGTGCGCACGTATCAAATATTTCCTGGGCCACAATGCCGTTGACGGCACCACAAAAACCTCATAACCACCCATCCTATTTGGTTTGATATCGACGACGCGGCACTGATCCTGAACGTGCACACCACGGCGCTCTGCCAGGTAAAGGTAATTTTTTACGAGTGTGTTTTTGGCGCCGACCCGGCATCCGGTCATGCAGGATCCACAGTGTGTGCATCCGGTTCTTGGTGGGCCTTCACCGTTAAAATAAGGGTCCGCAACGGTTTTACCCGCCTCGCCCAGAAACACTCCCACGCGTGTCAACTTAAAACTCTGCTCTTGTCCCATCTCACGAGCCACCTGTTTCAGCACTTCATCGGCCGGCGTCATGATGGTCCAATCCGTCACACCAAGCATCTTTTCCGCACGATCAAAAAACGGCTCAAGTTCAGTTCTCAGATGGCCTAGCCCCTGAGACTCTGCGGCATCATAGAACGCTGCGGCTGGTCTAAGGTGGGTGTTAGCATAAACCAAACTACCACCTCCAACGCCGACGCCGTGAACGACCATGAGATGGCGAAACACCGAAAATTTCAGGATGCCAAAACATCGTAAAATCGGCACCCAAAGAGACCGCCGCAAATCCATGTTGGTCTTTGCAAAATCCTGATCACGCCAACGACGCCCCTGTTCGAGCACCAGGACACGGTAGCCTTTTTCAGCAAGCCTTAGGGCGCTGACGGAACCACCAAACCCCGACCCGATGATTACATAATCCCATATATCGTTGGATGACCACTCTGACTGCGCTTTTCGCACTGATTTTATCCTTCTCGGTAGAGGTCCTTTATTCTATCATGGGGTCCCTATGGCTCTATATTTCAAAATCGAAAATAATCAGATTGTGTTTTTTGGTGACACATTCAACCACCGACCAACAATCAAGGCTCTGGGCGCCCGGTTTAATGGTCAGGACAAAACCTGGGTTTTGAAAGACTCACCAGAGGCTCGCGAGCAGGCGTCGCAAATAGCCAAACCACAAGGCCTGAATTGGGCAGCGGGCAACCACCGCGCCAGCGAATCAACGGATCCACTCATATGGGCACCAGCATCAGCTCATAAATCCTCTCCGGCCTCCATCAACCTCGATCCGGCCATGGGCCTGAGTATCGCCCAATTGCTGATGGAGGCCGATCGCATCATTAGTCAGGGTTTTCCAACCCCTATTTGGGTTGTAGGCGAAATACAAAGCCTCAGCCGTCGGGGGGCGGGCACTCTTTATTTTGATTTTGCCGATGCTAAATCCGGAGCCCACCAAACCGCCACGATGACGGTCAAATGCAATCTTTGGCAGAACAATCTAACATGGCTCGAAAAAAGGCACGGCAAAGAAAAAGTTGCCGAAGTTTTTGCTGACGGTCACCGCCTCAGGGCTCTCGTTCACGTTAAACTATACAAGGACAGAGGCCAGATCAGCTTGACCATTGAAGATATTGACCCTTCATTCACCCAGGGTGCGCTTGCACTCGCTAGGGCGGAACTTCTCCGGAAGCTTAGAACTGAGGGTCTTGACCGCAAGAACAAGAACCTTTCGATTCCGTCTTTTCCATTTCACGTAACCTTGATTACCGCTGAGGGATCGCGTGCGCAAACCGACTTCATTCACCAATTAACCACGTCAGGATTGTTTCCTGGCTGCATTCAATTGATCCCTTGCTCCATGCAAGGTGATAGGGTACCCCAAGACGTCACACGGGCCATCCATCAAGCGATCGTGTCAAAATCAGACGTCATCGTACTTTCGCGTGGCGGCGGGAGTGCCGCTGATCTGCGCTGGTTTGATGGGGAAGAGATTGCCCTTGCGATCGCCCACTGTCCTATTCCCGTGATTGCCGCCATCGGGCATCATGATGACACCTGTATTGCAGAGGAGATCGCTCACACCCGGGAAAAAACTCCCACTGCGGCCGCCGACCGCATACTTGATGTTTTTCGTGACACCCGCGCCGCCATCAATGAGAGAGCCCATAGTCTGGCATCGGTTCTTGATCGCGAAATCGCTCGGTTTGATCGAACACAGTCTGACCTGCGTGAGCGTTTAATTCATGCCGTCGAGATTTATTTTGCACGGCACAAGGACCGCCTAAATTTTTTAACCACTCATATTGAGCGGAGCTTCAATCAGGTCATCAACGAACAAAACGCCCAATTTCTGCAAATTGCTGCCCAGCTCAGTCACTTTGCAAACCAGCGTCTACAACAACTGCGCGAAGCGCTGTTTACCCGGGAGCAACAACTCATTCGCCTTGACCCAGCTCCTTGGCTAGACGCAGGATGGACACAGTTAAGCATCCTCGGCAAGAACATCAAAACCTTAAACGACGCGACAGTCGGCGATGAAGTCACCGCACGTCTGCGCGACGGCCTATTAAAACTTCGCCTTGAATCAAAAGAGCAGCGCAAGTCGCAGGGAGTCCGAACATGACCAAACAAAAATCCGAAAAAAAAGAATCACAGACCTATCAATCGATGTTGGGCGAGTTGGACGAACTGGTGCGACAAGTGAGTCAAGGGCAAATGGATTTGGATGATATCGTCGGGCGCGTTGAGCACGGCTACAAGTTAATTGCCACCATGCGCGAACGCCTCGACGCAACTAAAACCCGCGTCGAAAAACTTCGTGTAGATTTTGAATCCAAAGAGCCAAAGGACGGCGCCATAACGTCAACAAAAAAACCAAACGACCACGAGCCTACATCGCATTCCAGCAGCCATCATACGGATCACGACGACGACGACGACGACGACGACGACGCGCCCTTTTAAATATCCAGAGCCACCTGGTCAACATTTTGACTACTTCCACTCTTCAATATACGGCCTTCGCTCGTGCGGCATCAGTACATGAAGACTCTTGACCACAGCAGAACGATATACACTGGTCGATGGCAGCCTGACACTGGCTGGAGCGACAGACCGGCACGCAGAAAGGGGCATCACTCTGGAAAATCTCATGCATATTGTTCTCGCACTCAGCTCTTCCCGATCCCTTATTACCGCACATATCGGCGCACACTGATGATCGTGTTAGATAAGAATAATAGGATTGCTGCCCTAACCAGATTCCAAATTTTTTCATCGCAAACCTATTGCAGTTTTTGCTTTCACCATTACAGCTTGAATTTGGCGCCTCCCCCGGTGGATTTGGCGCAGGACGACGCAGCGTCGAATCCAAAGAATCCCGAAGGCTGTCATTACTCGCCATCAGAGATTTAAAATCTCCAACCAGGCACATTGAATTTTGCGCCAAAACATAACCACTGCTGAGCATATTGATGCCACAGTCGTTGAAAAGCGCGATTCCCGCTTTGAAATATCCCCCAAATTTTTTAAGTTGATCTCCCAGAAGTTTCAGGTCTTTGGCCGCAGAAGTATCTGCCATGTTCACGACACAAGCGTTCAAAGCAA